>JABXKU010000178.1 GCA_013619105.1 Desulfuromonadales bacterium | reverse complement strand
GGCCACTCACGGTGCCCAGAAACGCCGCAATGCCCTGGCGGGTGATCCCGGCCACCGACAGGATAATCACCATTGACAACAGCACCAGCACCGCCAGGCTCAAGGGCAGGGGGGGCGCTCCATTGAGCAGGTTTGGAATATAGAAGCACCACAGCAACCCCAATGATGCCATAAAAGAGAGCAGGGCCTTGAGCCCGATCAGGCGGGAATACGCCACCAGGGCCACGGCAAAAACCGCAAACAGAATCAATTCCCAGTTTTGCCGGTAACTGTTGATTGCCTTGGCATCGGTGATATGCTGGTCCACCACCTGCACGGCGAGGAGGATTTTGTCCCCCGGGCCATAGATCTCATCCATATCCAGCTGTCCGTTCAAATGATTGACAGCCTCGACCTGCACGCCTTTCCACTCTCCGGCATTGATCACCACGGTGGCGACCTGTATACCGATAGCGGCTGCCCCGGCTTGGAGAATTTCGCTGTTATCAACAGCGATAACCGTGCCGGGCAGTTCATGGACATTGCCCGTGTCTTCGGCTCCCAACCAGTGTTGTCCAGCCAGGAACAGCACGATTCCGGCGATCAGGATCAAACTTATTTCCGTGACTGTCTTCAGCTTTAACATGGTGCCTCCGATCCGGGGAGAGCAGGCGAACCTGCTCTCCCATTACCAGCTGTAGCGGCTAGTTCTTGCCGGCTACGTTCTCAGTGTGACCGTAAGGAATCTCTGAGTATTTCTTGTTGGGACCAAAGGTCTTGCCCAACAGGGCCTTGGAAGGCACGGCTTCAAAGGAAGAGAGCTTAACCCCCATGGCTGTTGCCATGGTTCTGGGGATCTCGGTGTTGTCCTTAAATCCACCGAATGTATCTGCCTGGGCACCAATGGCCGACAGGGCGATCACAGAGGAGGTATGGACATAGGAGGTCCAGCTGATGCGGGCACGCTCGGACACCAGGTGTGCAACGGCGATCATGGTCGGGGTGTATGCATAACCGTAGGTGGTCTGCTGAGCCGACTTAAGTGTCTGGTTGCGGTCCTCAATGGTCATGGCGGACAGCAGTTGTTTGAGCTCCCGGGTATTGAGATCGGTCAAGCCAAAGTACTCGGCCACATAGTCAAGGTAGGCCTGCTGACGTTTGGCCACCTTGGGGAAGTCCTTGATCATTTTGGGGTATACGTAAGCAAGCGTGTCTTCCACAGAAGCCTTTACCTTGAGCAGCTCGTTCAGGTTCAGGAAGTACCCTTTGGAGTCGAGGCTGATGCCCATGGCCATACCACCGGTTTCGTGGTCGGCAGCAACAACAATCAGTGTTTCTTCAGGGTGCTGTTTGTAGAATTCATAGGCTTCGGCAATGGCGGCATCAAGGGCCAGGGTATCGTAGATGGTACCTGTGGCGTCGTTACAATGGGCTGCATAGTCGATCCGGCCTCCTTCAACCATCATGAAGAAGGGTTTCTCCTGGGCGGCCAGAACTTCGATGCCCTTGGCGGTCAGCTCAGAAAGTGCGGGCATGGGGTTTTCCACCTGGGTGCTGAAACGACGGTCGATCTCCATTCCCAGGGCGCTGTATGCCAGGGGTGCGAGAACTTTGTCCCCTTTTTTCGGATGATACGCCCGGAAGTCGTCCCGGGCTGCTTCAGCAATGGTTTTGATGTTTGTGCCGTCAGGCAATTTTGAAACCGCACCATTGGTGGTTTTGAACCCTGTAGCCAAGGCGGTACCACCGGCTGCGGAGTCGGTAATCATGGTGTTGTCGGAGTAGGTGGTGATCAATGCCGAAGTAGGAAAGCTGTTCATCAGCAATTTTGCTTCGGGATTTTTAGTTTCGATCTTGTAGAAATACTGGGCGGACTGGCGCTGGGCCGGGCCCATACCATCTCCGATAAAGTAGAACACATACTTGGGGGTACCGGCTGCAAAGGCAGCGGAAGCGATCAGCAGCACACTGGCGGACAATGCCACGGTGCGTACCATTTTTTTACCACGTTGACACAGAGTCATTCTTTTCTCCATTGTTTTGGTATTACAATTACAGCCGGCAATTGCCTCGTACCACAACAGCCGGCATGGTGAACTATCCGTTCGTTTTCGCCTGGGTTCCAGTAAGGGGAACCGACATCTGTAGCATACAGGTGTCAGCGTCTCCGCCTTTCATAGCCCGGGATCAATCGTTATTACTCAACCTTGGACCCTTATGAACATTGCTATCTTATTGTCTTGTCGGGCGGAAGTATAGCCTTACCCCTATGGGGAAGGTCAACATAAAAGTTGATTGAAAAAGAGGAAATCGCAGCTTATGTGGAGAATTTCTTCAGGAGGCGGGAACGGTGCCGGAGGATCGCTGGGAAAGAGCGGTCCGGGGACGGATGTTTTTCCAGGCATGGCCCACGGGACAGACCCGCATGCATTCGATGCAGTTGTCCACATCTGTGATGGCGGTCTGGCCGAGCTCCACCAC
>JABXKU010000177.1 GCA_013619105.1 Desulfuromonadales bacterium | reverse complement strand
CGAGAAAACCAAGAAAAAAGCCGACCGTCAAACTTCCGGAATCTCCCATAAAAATACTGGCGGGATGGGCGTTAAATTTCAGAAATCCAAGCAGCCCCCCAAGCAGAGCAACGCAAAGGGAAATAGTGACGAAATTGCCCTGATGGAAACCAAGCAGCAAAAACGCCCCCAGGGCAATAACCGAAAACCCACCGGCCAGGCCGTCAAGTCCATCCAGCAGATTCAGGGCGTTAATAACACCAACAACGGCAAACAAGGTAAAGGGAAATGCCAACCAAATGGGCAGGACAATATCCCCCTGGCCAAACAAATTGCCGAGGTGGGCAATATACAAGTTTCCCACCGACATGGTGATGATACAAGCCGCGATTTGCCCAAGAAACTTCTTTTTGGGCGAAAGGCCGTAAAGGTCATCGATAAGGCCGGTTACAAAAATCACCAACCCACCAGAAAGAATACCCTGAACCTGGGCATTAATATCGGTAAAGACCAACAGGGAGAAAAGAACAGAGAGAAAGACCGCCACACCGCCAAGCCGGGGCACGGGGTCGACATGAACCTTGCGATGGTCGGGGATATCTAACACTTGTCGCTCTATAGCCCAACGCCTTAACAGGGGGACCATAAACAAAGAGCAACACAGGGCCATCAAAAATACATATAAAAAATTAAAATTACTCATATTTCTTAAATCCCCCATCTACAATCGAATGACAAAATCACAATCCTAAACACACGTTACCATGAGCCACTTAAACCAAATGAACCCATATGGCAGGTTTTATCTCTGTCGGCCACATACTCAAAGTTGTCGATCACATCAAAGCCGTAACGCATACTGAGTTGTAGATTATGTTTCAACTCCAATTCAGCCTTGAGAAACCCCTGCAAATGTTTTTCCTCAACCGCCTGCCCGATCCCTCGTTGCTCATAGTCTGCGCCAAACCCCAGGGTTAGTCCCCTTGGCAGCAGCAGTTGCAGTTCCGCAAAGGCATCCTTGGCTGCGCCGCCGGCATGGTGACCGAGAAGCTTGCCTTCATAGGTGTAGCCGGAGCGGTAAGCGCTATGCCGGTACCAGACGTTGTTCGATAGGTCAGTATATTCTAACCGCAAGCTCAGCCTGCCGGAGGGTTCAAGGTATGGCAGATACAAGCCGGCCAACCAGGCAGTTTTAGAGAAAAAATACCCTGCCTCGTCCTCCCCACCATACTCACCGTAAACCTCGGCCCCCCAGAGAAAGGGCAATCGCAGGCGAGCGTCGAGTGCAGCGACAGAATTGCTGCTATCCTCGTCCCCTGCCAGGTTCTTACCGCCCAGGACCGTAACAAACTCGTCCCAGTCGATGCTCGGTCGACCTTCGCCGCCGAACATCACCACTCGGGAAGCACCGATTTCGAGCCAAGGCAAAGGCTTGAACTGTAGCCGCAGCCCCCCTAGGTAGGGCTCCGGTACCACTCGGTCACTCTCAAGTTCGCTCCAAAAAACATCAAAACGGAAGGGACCGAGGTACTTAAAAATCCAGGGCAATATTAGGGGCGAAGGGTTGGTGATGCGTACCATATCGAGGGGCTTGGCGTTGTTGGTCAACACTAGGGAACCATGTCGCCCCTGCCCCCACCATAGGGACTGGCGACCAGCGGAGATTTCGAAAGCCCCCAGACCCAGGGCAGCCTTGCCCTGGAGTAAATGAACCGAGGCCCCGGCGCCACCTTCTTGAAATTCGATCAGTGGCCGAGCACTCAGCAAGAAATATTTTGCCAGGCGGGCTTCCGATTCAAAAATCAATTGCCCGTTGTGGTGCTCACCGTAGTTGATGCCATTATTATTGGTATTAAGGCTGTACTGCCGAGCATTAGTACCAGCGATATAAGTATCTTCGCCGTTTTGTAAAATGTAGTCGAATCGCAACTCGCGCAGCGGCTTGAAATAACTGCCACCGTCGGCACCGTCGCTTAGTTCGTCACCAAGAAACGATTCCAGCCGGCCGAGCAGTTCGAAAACCACAAGTGGGGGAGAGGCAGTGCTGATCTTTGCCTTAGCTTCCAGGACCTGGCGAGCAACCTCAAGACGGGTAAAGGGCCGAGCGCCCTGCATGGCTGAATCGACCAAACCCACCCCTTGCAGTTTCTCCAGAGCCGGATAGACCCAGCTGTCGAGGGGGATGGTGTTGGAAACGGCCGCGAAAGCAGATACGGGCACGGATATAAGAAGAGCTAAGCCGATCAGCACGACAAAAGACCGAAGACGAATCATAAAAGAGTAATTCCCAACCTTTAAAAATTAAAATCAACTATCAGTTAAAACGCGCCAGCCATTAAAGCATAAAATAAGATAATGTGCATCACTTAAACAAACAGCTCCCACCAGCGGCAACCCATAAAAATCAGAGTTCCTCCAAGGAGTCTATCGGACAATCCATGAGCCGCCTGACTTGACGGGAACGTTTGCACGGAATTGGCC
>JABXKU010000082.1 GCA_013619105.1 Desulfuromonadales bacterium | reverse complement strand
CCGCCACCCCCCGTTGCTCCAAATATCTATTCACCGGGTGATAACAATCTTCATCAACAGCCAGCAACATCTCCCCCTCCTCCTGGCGCAGACGCCCCCCTAGCGCTTGGAGGTCATGCCGCTGCGGCCCGTCGAGTGGAGCAACGCGTAAAATCACCGTATTGCAATCGTTCTGTGGAAAATCCGCCCTCGTGAACAGGCGCACTAGGCCCCCCCGGTTCATTAGGCCGATGCGATCGCACAGCCTCTCCACATCATTGAGGATATGCGAACAGAAGAAGATCGTCTTGCCCTGCCCTTTCAGCTCCATCACCAGATCAAACACCATCTTCCGCCCAATCGGATCGAGGCCCGACATGGGTTCGTCGAGAACCACAATGGAAGGATCGTGAAGCAGGGCAAAGCAGATGCCGGCACGTTGCAGCATGCCTTTGGAAAAGGTACGCAAGGGGCGTTTTTGCGCCTCCAGCAGATTGAGCTTGGTCATCAGCGCAGTTCCGCGCTCGGAGATGACATCCGCGTTAAGGCCAGAACTCCTTCCACAAAATGTCAGCAGTTCAATAAGATTCAGATGATCATACAGATAAGGATTCTCAGGGAGATAACCGATATCCTGCTGAATGGCCGCTTCGCCCAGCGACCTCCCCTTATACAAAATAGTGCCGGAATCAGGGCGAATCAGGCCCAACAGCATACGAATGGCGGTGCTCTTTCCTGCGCCGTTCGGGCCGATCAGTCCAAAAACTTCACCTTGCTGCAAATCAAAGGATAGATCGTTAACCGCCTGAATATTTTTTTTAAACAGACCAGGATTATAGGTCTTACATACGCTATTAAAACATATCAGGTCCATACAAATATAACCATTTAAGAGCAGGGTAGTCTTTGGGTAAACAAAATATGGCCCCACACTAGTAGGGCCATATTTATTAGACAATAAAAGAAAACCAATTTAGTTGGTAGGAGCAGTCAAACTCCATTCCAGCGCAGTCCAGGTCTGAGCAGCTACAGTCGTTGTGACTCCGTCAGTTACAACTTCAGTAGCTTCAGGATCTGCTTCAACCGGAATGACATCCGTGACCGTAGTGACAGCAGAACCAGTAGTGTAACCAATCATAAAGACATTATTGACATCCTGAGCAGTACCGTAACCAACATTACCACCAGGATGAACTGTGGCAATTGCATACCACTGGGCAGAGGTTTCAGAATCACCATCGGTGAAATACCGGGCGGAGACTCTTGGAGAAAGACCAATAGTCAGTTCTTGGGTAACCACAGCATTGGAATCCGCTGCACCACCGATAAGCAGTGCACCACTATCGGTAAGATCAGCCACCGCAAATGCGCTGGTGCTCAGACAAAAAACTGCAAACATTGTTAAAACTATCGTTTTCATTATATACACTCCTCGTTTAGGTTTTAATGATCAATTAGAAGAGATGACCAATTAGAAGGGGTAGTGATAAGAATCGGTGTAGTAACCTTCAAGTGAGGTCTTGATGGTCTTAAGGTCACTCTGGGCTGCAGAATTAAAAGCCTTCTGCCGATAGGAAGCAAACTGAGGGATGGCGATGGCCGCCAGGATACCGATGATGGCAACAACGATCAACAGCTCGATCAGGGTAAAACCCTTTTGGGACTTTCTCAACTTGTTCAACATGTTATTGATCTCCTTTCTGAGTTGAAGGTAACGGCCCCGAAAAGCCAATATTTAATAATCTCCGGAGCGAACTACCCTATACGATTGCAACGACAATGCCAAAAACAAGAGCCCTTTTCTTTCATGTACTTACCAACAGCCATGCATTTCTGGGGCACTGTCGACGACAATAAACGTCATTCTCTTCGGTCAATTTTTGTCTCAAAAAATGCTATAGATCCATAACCATGACAGGTCAGCCATTGCTCTTTAAAAATGCATTAAACGCTGAAAATTATAATTTCTCTTTGCACAAATAGCAAGGACAGAAAAACACGTTTTATAAATCATTTTTCTCACTCAAACCTAATCTTCTTCGCCTTCGCTGGCCATACCGTATTTTGCCAAACGATACCGAATCGAACGAAAGGAGATACAGAGCAGTTCTGCAGCTTTTTTGCGCACCCCACCGCAGCGCTCCAAAGCCTTAAGCAGAATATCCTGTTCGATGGTACCGAGATAGGCGTCAAGGTCAAGGCCCTCTTCCGGTAGCTCTTCCATGCCCAGAGCGCCCTTGGGCGCAATATCACCGATATGTTGGGGCAGACTGTCCTCGGCCAGTTCCCCGTCATTACCCAGCACCACACAACGTTCGATGGTGTTTTCGAGCTCGCGAATATTGCCAGGCCAGTGATAGTCGAGCAGGCGACGCATGACCGATTCAGAAGCCTTGAGCTGATCATCACCGGTCAGTTTATATAAGAAGTGTTCGACCAGCAGGGGGATATCCTCTCGGCGCTTTTTAAGGGCCGGTAGATCGACATGGATGACGTTAAGGCGATAGTAGAGGTCCTCGCGAAAGGATTCTTCCGCGACTTTGTTCTCGAGGTTCTTGTTGGTGGCCGCCACCAGGCGCACATCGACCTTAATGTCCTTGGTGCCACCGACCCGGCGAAATTCGTGTTCCTGCAGTACCCGCAGCAGCTTGACCTGCATCATGGTCGGCAACTCAGCGATTTCGTCAAGGAACACCGTACCGCCATCAGCGACTTCAAACAGCCCGAGTTTTTGTTGGATGGCACCGGTAAATGAGCCCTTTTCATGGCCGAACAGCTCACTTTCCAGCAGATTTTCCGGAATTGCACCGCAGTTGATGGGCACGAAAGGCTGGTCTTTGCGTCGGCTGTTATAGTGAATAGCTTTGGCAACCAACTCTTTACCGGTACCGCTCTCCCCGGTGATTAACACATTGGCTTTGCTATCGGCCACCTTTTCGATGAAATGGTAGACCTGCTGCATGGCCCGGCTCTTGCCAATCAGATTGGCAAAAGAGTAGCGCTGGCCGAGCTCCTTTTTTAGCTCGAGGTTCTCCCGGCGGAGCTCCTTGCGTTCCAGGGCATTTTTGACGATCAGACGGATTTCTTCGTTATTGAAGGGCTTGGTAATATAGTCGTAAGCGCCCTTTTTCATGGCATCCACCGCCTGCTGTGCGGTTGAAAAGGCGGTAACCATGATGATAGCGGTATCGGGGCAAGACTCGGTAATATAATCGAGCACGCCAAAACCATCAAGGCGCGGCATCTTGATGTCGCTGATGACCAAATCATATTGGTGCTCTTTCAATCGAGCCACGGCCTGGGCACCATCGAACGCCGCATCGACCGCATACCCTTCTCGGTGGAGCATGATAGTGAGAAACTCCCGCATGCTCTCTTCATCATCGACGACCAATATTTCGTATTTTTCTTCCTTCAAAATTACCCCTTCAACAAAAATAAAGCCCTTAGTCTTCTTACTATACTGCCCGCTCTAATTCCATCACAGCGGTAGCCGGCATACGTATAACAAAACGCTCTCCACCGTTTTCGGCTTTAATGAGATCCAACCGGCCATGATGAGCCTCAACAATAGAATGGACTGTAGCCAAGCCTAATCCGGTTCCGCTGTCCTTGGTGGTAAAGAAAGGATCAAACACTTTATCCCGAATGACGTCAGGAATCCCCGGGCCGGTGTCTTCAATAAATATCGCGGGGACTTCTGGATCGAGACCACAGGTTAATCGCCCTCCCTGTTCCATGGCTTCGGCACCGTTGACCAGCAGGTTCCATAGTGCCTGGCGAAGCTGTCCCCTATCACAACGCAACGTCAGGACAGCTTTGTACTCCCTGTGCAACTCAATATCTTTAAACCGATCATCGGCAGCCACCATGGAGACCAGTTCATCGAGCAGCTCCGCCACATCCACCAGTTCTAAGCAAGGCGGGGAAGGCCGAGCAAAGACCAGAAAATCGCTCTAGTTTTTCCCCCTCCATAAGCAACTGAACAGAGCCACTGATGGATGCCAGCGGATTTCGGATTTCATGGGCCATCCCTGCCGCTAACTGACCAACAGCCGCAAGACGATCTGCTCGCTTGAGTTGATCTTCCATCTCTTTGAGCCGGGTAAGATCCTGAAAGGTGATCAGCAACCCCAAGATTTCTCCCGATACGTCCCTGACCGTGGATGAGCTAAAACCAACGGGGCGCTGGCCACCTTGTTGATCGACCAGAGGTGTTTCTCCCCGAGAGACCGTTTTGAATCGGTCCCCGTCAAGCACGACTATATCGGGGAATAGATCGGCGATGGGCCGATTGTAAATCGTCTCCAGAGCATAACCGGTAATCTTGGTCGCACCAGCATTAAAAGATCGAATACGGCCAGCGTTATTAATAATGACTAGGCCACTGGGGATATTTTCTAATATTATTTGATTAAGGTTCTCCAGTTCCTCAAAATCAATCTCCCTTTTTTTCAGTGCCAATTCGCTATAACGAAGCCGCTCGGCCAGCAGGCTGCTCAAAAAAGCGATGAGATAAAAAACGATGACATTGATAAAAATATCGTAGAAAATTTCTTGGCTGTTGACGGAGATGGAGGGGGAAAACGATACGACCGGCAACACAGAATAGTACTGCAGGTCGAGTAGCCCCCCGTACAAAATGGCGGCTGCCGATGCTGCTACAAAGACTTCGCGGCGCGACAAAAAAATACTGACGCTGAAAATAATGAAGATATAGAGAAAGGAAAGATGGCTGCCGATACCGCCGGTAAGAAAAATTAGAGCGGTAACAAACAGTAAATCCCAGCAGGCTTGCCAGCGAAACAGAGAGCTTGGCTGTTGACTGCGGCGGAACAGGAATAGAAAGGACAGCGACTGTACCAAACAGAGTGCGGCCAGCAGATAGAGCCATCCCAGAACCTGGAAATCTGAGCCAGCAGAGCGCACCTGATTAACGATGCCGCCACCGAGAAACAGGGCGATAACCAGCGGGCGAACCAGCAGATACCAGTGCAGAAAACGGGGGTCAGTCTTATCCCCAGGGGCCAAAGAGGCGCTATGGTCCATAAGCTTTCGGGTCAACCGCCTACCGTACCGGCAATCTGGAAGATCGGCAGATACATGGCGATAACAATCCCGCCCACGGTGGTACCGAGAAACAGCATGAGCATCGGCTCCATCATGGCCGTCAGATTACCCACCGCGTCATCGACCTCGTCATCGTAAAAATCAGCGATTTTGTTGAGCATGGTATCGATGGAACCGGACTGTTCGCCAACGGCGATCATCTGACAGACCATGGGCGGGAATACCCCTGATTTTTCCAGGGGCTCGGCGATGGTCTTGCCCTCACTGATACTCTGCTTGACACGATAAATCGCTTTTTCAATGGTCCGGTTGCCAGCGGTCTTGGCCACAATCTCAAGACCATCAAGGATCGGAACCCCGCTAGAGATCATGGTCCCCAGGGTGCGGGTAAACTTGGCCACCGCCACCTTGCGTAGCAGTATGCCGAATATCGGCAGTTTGAGGAGTTTATCGTCGATAAAATCCTGGCCCTTTTGGGTCGCATAGATCTTTTTAACAGCAAAGCTCAAAACGATAATCGCCAAGATAATGGCGATGAAATAATTCTGCACAAAATCACTGATAGCAATGACAACCTGGGTCGGCAGCGGCAGAGCACTGCCAAAGTCGGCGAACATCGCCTCGAATGCCGGAATAACAAATATCAGAATTACTGAGATAACGATCAAGGCGATTCCGACTATGGTGGCCGGATAGGTCATGGCACTCTTGACCTTCTTCTTCAACTTTTGGGCTTTTTCCAGATAGGCCGCCAAACGATTAAGAATCGTATCCAGAATACCGCCGACCTCACCGGCTGCAACCAGGTTGACAAACAGATTATCAAAGGCCTTGGGGTGCTTTTTCAGAGCATCGGCAAAGGTTGAGCCTGACTCGACGCTCTCTTTGACTTGCAGCAACATGTCTTTAAATATCTTTTTTTCCTGCTGCCGGCTGAGAATATCGAGGCATTGCACCAACGGAAGGCCAGCATCGATCATGGTGGCAAACTGTCGAGTGAAAATAACCAGGTCCTTGGTGGTTATCTTGCCACCAAAGCCAGGGATTTTTATCTCTAAATTTAAGCCTTTGCCCGCCACCTTGACCTTGCCGGGCATCACCCCCTGACGCCGCAGAGCAGCCATAACCGCCGCTTCATTTGGCGCATCCATCTCACCCTTCTGGGCTTGACCGCTGCGAGTTTTCCCTTCCCAAGCGAACTTGGCCATCTGTCACCTCATTTTTAAAATAAGTAATCAGTATTCAGCAACCCGTTTTTATATGAAAACGGTACTGTGCCCATCCAGAGTTCCCGGTTGGGCACTCACGAGCGATCCGTAAGCAGCAATCGATTTAAACCAATCCCTCATTACTGATTACCCATTACGAACCTTACTTCTGCACCTTGACCTGCCGACGCAACACGGCAGCAGGGTTGGCTATCATCTGCTTCAACTCATCGGGCTCTGAGGAACGCAACAGAGCGTCTTCCAGGGAAATAAGTTTTTTGTGATAGAGCATAAATAATGACTGGTTCAGGGTCTGCATTCCGTACTTTTCCTGCCCCATCTGCATCTGAGAATAGATCTGGTGTACCTTATCGTCCCGAATAAGGGCTCTTATGGCCACGTTGGGCACCATGACCTCCAGGGCCAGCACCCGTCCCTTGCCCTGGGCCTTGGGTATCAAGGTCTGAGACAACACCCCCTCCAGAACAAAGGAAAGTTGAGTACGCACCTGGGTCTGCTGGTTGGTGGGAAAGACATCGACGATACGGTTAATGGTCTGCACACAGGAATTGGTGTGCAGGGTCGCAAAACACAGATGCCCGGTCTCGGCGATAGTCAGAGCGGCCTCGATGGTTTCCAGGTCTCGCAGTTCCCCCAAAAGCACCACATCGGGGTCCTGTCGCAGAATATATTTCAGGGCCTTTTTAAAGGAGTGAGTATCGGAACCTACCTCACGCTGATTAACCAGGCATTTTTTATGAGGGTGAATATATTCGATAGGGTCTTCGATGGTGATGATATGTTCATGCCGCTCCATGTTGATAGCATCGATGATCGACGCCAGAGTGGTCGACTTGCCACTGCCCGTCGGACCCGTAACCAGAACCAGCCCCCGCGGCTTGCGGGAGATCTCCCGCACCACGGTCGGCAGGCCCAGCTCTTCGAAAGACATGAATTTGTAGGGAATCATGCGGAAGGCGCCGGCTACGGCGCCACGCTGCAAATAAATATTACCGCGAAAACGCGCCAGGCCCTTGACTCCAAAGGAAAGATCTAGCTCGTTCTCTTCTTCGAACTTACGCTTCTGCGCATCGGTAAGAAGGCTGTAACAGAGCTGTTTAGTATCCTGAGACTGAAAGGCTGGATGCTGTAAGGCCTTGACCTCCCCATCGATACGCACCTGCGGCGGCGCCCCCGAGGTGATATGCAGGTCAGAGGCCCCCATTTCGACCATAGCTTTGAGCAGTTCGCGAATTCCCACCATTGGAATTTTTTCCTTTCAGATCACAGGCCTGAACACCGCCTGAACAAAGCAAAAAATACTGCAAATTGTGCACCAAGCAAGCTAACGTAACGAATAAAAAATTAGCAAAAAGTTTAAACCGCTTACTCAAACGGCTCTTTTCCCCAATCTCGGCGTCAATCCGCGCCCTTGCGTGTGCGGCGTAAACAGCTACGCCTCCGTGCAAGCGCTTGATTTCCTTGACCTTGGAAAAAATTGCTCGTTTCCCATATGAAAACTGCACTGTGTCCATCCAAAGTTTCCGGATGGACACCATCTAGCATGTCGAGGTCCTGAAAAAACAACCTAACGCCGTAGGGCGGACTTTTTGCGACGCCATCAATCATCCGCAACGGTGCTACGCAACACTTCTTCAAAGGAAGTCATTCCTTCCTTAAGCTTGCTCAGGGCCGACTGACGCATGGTCTTAACCCCCAACCGCTTCGATTCACGTTTGATTTCGGCCGTATTGGCACCGGCCAGGACCAGTTCACGAATTTCCTCAAACATCGGCATGACCTGATAGATGCCAACGCGACCTTTGTAACCGGTCTTGTTGCAGGTCGAACAGCCTTGCCCCCTATAGCAGACGTAGTCATCGACCTCTTCCGGCGAGACACCGGCATCGAGCAGGGCCTGCTTGGAGACATCTTCCACGACCTTGCATTCTGAGCAGACCCGCCGTCCCAGTCGCTGAGCGGTAATCAGATTGACGGCCGAGGCTACCAAAAATGGCTCGATGCCCATATTGAGCATACGACTAATAGTACTCGGTGCATCGTTGGTGTGCAGGGTCGACAACACCAGGTGCCCGGTGAGTGAGGCCTTGACGCCAATTTCTGCCGTCTCGAAATCGCGGATTTCGCCGATCATAATAATATCGGGATCCTGGCGCAGAAAAGAACGTAAAGCATTGGCGAAGTTGAGGCCGATCTCCTCGTGCATTTGCACCTGGTTGATACCGGCAAAGTTAAATTCAACGGGATCTTCTGCAGTGGAGATATTCAGGCTGCTGTCGTTGAGCTCAGCGAGTGCCGAATAGAGAGAAACGGTCTTGCCGGAACCGGTCGGCCCGGTGACCAGCACCATGCCGAAGGGTTTGTGGATCGCCTCCTTGAACCATTTAAGAGGTCCTTCCTCGTAACCCAGTTTGGTCATATCGAGCTGCAGGTTCGACTTATCGAGCAGACGCAGAACCATCTTTTCGCCAAACAGAGTCGGCAGACAACTAACCCGGTAGTCCATGTCTTTGCCACCAGGCAACTTGATCTTGATACGACCGTCTTGAGGCAGGCGCCGTTCGGCGATGTCCATCTCGGCCATGATCTTGAGACGGGAAATGATGGCGGCCCGCAACTTCATCGGCGGCTTCATGGATTCGTATAACACGCCATCGATCCGATACCGCACGCGGAACGATTTCTCGTAAGGCTCGACATGAATATCCGAAGCCTTCTTTTTGATGGCATCGGTCAGAATCAGGTTGACCAGCTTGACGACCGGCGCGTCTTCGGTGGCTTTTTCCAGCTCCCGAACATCGACATCATCGTCCTCATCGACCAGTTCGAGGTCGATATCTTCTAGATCACCCATGACATCGGCGAGGGAAGCGCTCTGGTCGTAATACTGGTCGATCGCCGTCTTGATCGATGATTCCGTCGCTACCACGACTTCGACATTGAAGCCGGTCATGAATTTAATATCGTCGATGGCAAAGATGTTCGACGGATCGTTCATGGCGACGATTAAAGTGGAGCCCGCACGGTTAACCGGCACAATTTGGTATTTTTGTGCAACTTCGGGCGGTATCTGTCGAATCACATCGACAGCGATTTCAAATTCCGACAGATTAATAGAGGGAACACCGTACTGTTTCGAGAGAAATGCAGACAATTGCTCTTCTTTGACAAAGCCGAGCTTTATCAAGCTAGAGCCCAGACGCCCCCCTTGAGCCTTCTGGTCTGCCAGAGCGTCATTCAACTGTTGATCATTGATCAGTTCATTGCGAACCAGCAATTCACCGAGTCTATTACTTGTCATATATAAAACCAGTAGTTTTGAAAATTCGCTTTAAAAGGGCCCATATATAAAAACTTATCTTGCGCATCCTATAGAAAAGCTCGCTATACTGTCAAGAAAATGACCTTCAGTCAGTCAATTCACTGAGCAGACAGCGCTTCATCAGGCCGACGGAAGGCTTTTCTTCGGTCCACAGGGCAAAGGCCTCTTCCCCCTGTCCGGCCAACATACCGAGACCATCGCTGGCCCGATGCCCCCGGCGCAAAGCTTCCAGCACCAGTGGAGTACCGGCCTGGCTATAGACCATGTCATAGATGGCAACCTCTTCCCGCAAATCCTCCCAAGGCAGGTCTCCAAAGACTTCGCCTTTCAAGCCGACAGCCGAGGTATTGGCCAGAAGATCGATGTTTTGCGTTGCCCGTCGAAGCTCTTCTTTCTCAATACCGAAAGGCTCAAAACTAACCGCAGGGAAGATGTCCTTGAACTCGTTAACCAAGGCCTCGGCGCGACTGCGGGTCCGGTTGGCAATGCCGAGCCAGGAAGCGCCCGCCTGACACAATGAAACCAGCGCCGCCCGACAGGCCCCGCCGGCCCCCATGAGCAGTATCCGTTTGCCCTCTGGCCCAAACTGCAAATCATCGGCCAGCGAATGTAGAAACCCAAGACCGTCGGTGTTATAACCAATCAGCCGGCTCTGGCGATTTACGATGGTATTGACCGCACCAATCAAGCGAGCCGCCGGATCGATATCATCCAGCAGGGAACAGACCGCCTCTTTGTGGGGAACGGTAACATTAACCCCCCATAGGCCCAGTGAACGGATTGCGTCAACAGCCTGCGGCAACTGTTCGGCCGGCACATGAAACGGCACATAAACCGCATCGATTCCAGCCTGCTGCAGAGCCTGGTTCTGCATCGCAGGAGACATGGAATGGGCCACCGGATCGCCGAAGATTCCCAATACTTTGGTTTTGCCCGTCAACTGCACGAATGTCCCTTTCTCTTTCCAATCATTTCGCTTGGGCTACTGACCACAATCGAGATAATCATGATATTGAATGATCGAGGCTTCAGAAAGAATCTGACGCGCATTTTTGATATCCTCGCCGATAGCCTGCACCAACTGGTTTGAGTCGGCGAAACGTCTCTCGTCTCGCAATCGCTCGACAAAGTAGACCCGCAAATCTTCGCCATAAAGCTGACCGTCAAAGTCTAGCAGATGCACTTCGATGCTCAATCCAGCAGCCTCAAAGGTGGGGTTATGGCCAATATTGAGGACCCCATCAACGACCTCGGTGCCTCGCTTAACCTTCACCGCATAGACGCCGGGGCTGGGTAACAACTCTTTTTCTGTCTGCAGATTAGCCGTAGGAAAGCCGAGCTTCTGCCCCCTCTTGAAACCGTGCACCACTCGACCTAGCAGAGTAAAGTTGCGCCCCAGCAGTTCCGTCACCTGCCGCACCTGCCCTTCTTGGATCAACTGACGAATGCGAGTAGAGCTATAAACTTGGCCGGCATCGCTGATTGGCTCGAGAACTTCCACGGCAAAACCGAGGTATTCCCCCATGCGCTGCAGCAATTCGGCGTTGCCCTCGCGGCCTTTACCGAATAGATAGTCGTAACCGACCACCAGGTGTCGCATGCCGACCTTTTCTACCAATACTTCCCGCACGAAGCGGTGGGCCGGCAAATTAGCCATGGCCTGATCAAAGGGGGCACAGATAAGCACATCAATGCAAGAGGCTTCGATTAACACCTTTTTTTCCTGATAGGTGTTGAGCAACAAGGGGGCCCGGTCAGGCGCCAAAAACTTCAAAGGGTGCGGCTCAAAGGTATAGACAACTGCCGGACCACCAACCTCACGACTACGACCAACCACGCGCCGGAATATCTCACGATGACCGAGATGCACCCCATCAAAATTACCGATGGTGACCACGGCATCCTGTAAGGGTTCGTTCAATTCACTTAAATTGCTGATGATACGCATGAGGCAAGGCCCGTAATTCGCGATCTGTGAATCGTACACTAATTGATGAACTACTCACATATTAAGGTTTTTAAAGCAATTCAAAATCGATCTGCCGGCGATCTAGATCGACGTGGCGAAGGCGGACTGAAACCTCCATGCCGATCTGATAAATCTTACGCCGGCGCTCACCTAGCAGACGGTGCAGATGCTCTTCGTATTGATAATAATCGTCGTCCAAGCTAGCAACGGACACCAACCCCTCGACAAAAACCTGCTGCAATTCGACAAAAAAGCCAAAGGCCTGGACACCAGAGATATTCCCCTGAAACTCTTCGCCCACCCGGTCCGCCATGAACTGACACTTTTTCAGGTCGATGATATCCCTCTCTGCCTCCATCGCTCGGCGTTCATTGACCGAACACTGCTCGGCAATGGCCGGCAATTGGCGCTGCCACCAGGAATCACGTTGAGGAGATTGTTTTTCTTTGGTCAACACTTCGCGCAGTATGCGATGGACCACCAGGTCGGGATAGCGGCGAATCGGTGACGTAAAATGGCAGTACAGCTCCGCGGCCAGACCGAAGTGACCAACATTTTCTGCATCATAACGCGCCTGCTTCATGCTACGCAACAGCACCTGATTAACCATGCGCTCCTCGGGCCTTCCAGCAACCTGAGACAACAGTGTTTGTAGCTGATGAGCCGTGTCGCTCTTGCCATCGATCACCAGACCGTAGTTCAGATAGGCGACGAATTCCTGAAACGCCTGTAATTTTTCCAAATTGGGCGATTCATGGATACGAAACAGCAGCGACACCTGCTGCTCATGCAAGAAGGTCGCGACGGCCTCGTTGGCCGCCAACATGAACTCTTCAATGATTCGATGGGCCATGTTACGCTCTGCGCGAACGATATTTTCAGGCCGACCTTGCAGACCCAATACTACTTCCGCTTCCGGCAAATCGAAATCGAGACTGCCCCGACGCCGGCGCATCACTGTAAGGTGCTCGGCCAGTTCTTCCATAACCTGCAAATGGCCAAGCAGTTGGTCCTGGCCAGCAACCTCTTGGCTCTGTCCGGCTTCGAGGTGGTCCCGCACTTCCGTGTAGGTCAGACGCGCGTGGCTACAAATGACTGCCGAATAAAAGCGGCTATCCACCCGCTGACCGTCGGCATCGAACAGCATTTCTGCGACCATCGCCAGGCGGTCCTGCTGAGGCTTTAAGGAACATATTTCGTTGCTCAACGATTCCGGCAACATCGGTATGCAATGGCCGGGGAAATAGACGCTGGTCGAACGCTCCAGAGCTTGCTGGTCGATGGGCGAGCCGGGGGCAACATAGAAACCGACATCGGCAATGGCCACCCACAGTCGAATCCTGCCCTGCTCTTCGCGGCGCACGGCAACGGCATCATCAAAATCCATAGCCGTTTCGCCGTCAATTGTCACCAGCGGAAGTTCCCGAAGATCCTCTCGGCCCAGCCGGTCTTCCGGTCGCACCACCGTGGGTAGAGCGCTGGCGGCGGCGAGTACATCCGGTTCGAAATCGGCGGGCAGGCCGTATTTATAGACCGCCGCTGCAATTTCCACCGCAGGATCATCGGCATCACCCAGCACTCTGAGGATGGTTCCAAAAGGTGGGCGGGTCGCGGTAGGATAGCTGTCGATGCGCAACACAACGATTTGCCCGGACTTAACCGGAATCGTAGAAGGTGCCGCTAACTGAACGGGGTGAGACAGACGAGGATCGGCAGGGACGACAAAAGCATTTCGGTGGTGTAATTCGTAGCGACCAAGCAACTCTTGGTGGCCCCGTTCCAATACCTGAACGATCCGACCCTCCGAACGCCCGGCGCGACCATGGCGCTCCGAGCGAACGATCCGCACGGAAACCCGGTCTCCATCCATCACCGATCCAAGATGCCGTGCCGGGACAAAAATATCCTCTTTGCCCTTATCGTCCAGCACCACAAAACCGTATCCGGCTCGATGTACCGTCACCTTACCCTGAAGAAGCACAGCGTTGCGGACCAACCGGTAACGATTGCCCTTGACCCGCTGTAGAAGACCATCGTCGGCCAAATTATCGATAAGAAGCCGCGCGGCCTGACGTTCATGGCGCGGCAAAGGAAAGGCAGCCAGAATCTCTCGAACAGAGAGACTCCGACCAGGATGTTTCTTGAGATGGGCCAGAAGTTCGTCCGGCGATAAGGACATAACTAGCGTCCCTGACTGGATACGGATTGGAATGATTGATCTGTAAAGATAGTATCCATAGATATGTTGCTTTCGCAAAAAGGCATAATGATGGCTAAGCAAAAATTTCGACCAACAAGGCGTAGTGATTTTTCAGGGGGTGAAGGCATACAGATAGTATGTCGAAGTCCTGAAAAAGCGCTGCAACGCTGTAGGGCGGACTTTTTGCGACGCCATCATAGTATCAGTGATCATTACCCTGTGGCCTATTGGTTAGCCGCGTTAAGAAAAACAGAAACAATCAATTTATCGGGATAAGACTTCAGAGACTGACAAGGGGTAACATCTGGCGGCGAGAACCGCCCTCAGCTACCCCAAGAACCCCTAATCTATAACCGATTCCCCATCAACAATCTTGTTGATGACCAGACCGGTCAACAACTTGGGATAGAAGTAAGTCGATTTTTGCGGCATCTTTTCCCCCGCATTGGCGACATCCCGTACTTCGCCCATGCGAGTACAGTTCATCAAAAATGCCAGCTGAAAATTGCCGGACTGTACAGACTCAAAAGGCTCGTCAAAGTTTTTCACATACTTGAGATTGAGTTGCCGCTCCTGCGCCTCGGGGCTGATCTGCAGCAAATGCTCAAGGATCAAGCGATGCAGAATCGACACATCAAGGATACGCAGGGCCTTGGACGCCTTGTCATCAAAAAAGCGGTCCATTGTAGCCGGATCACGTAAAGTCAGATAATAAAGAGATTGCCCCCCGGCATACAGTGCCAGGGTATGAGCGTCCGTACCTTTTTGCTGCAGAATCGTACGGGCTTCGCGACGGGCATCGGGGTCCAACAGATTCATATCGCGAACCTCAACTTCAAAGAATTCATTAAGCGCCGACAGAAAACCGGGCAGATGAAAACCTTTTAGACTGTGGACCAAACGATGGGTCGGGAAAATCAGCATACCCTGATCTTCCATATTGGCGAAATACATCAGCACATAGTTGAAAAGTTCCTTGCCGGTATATTCCCCCACCTGCTCACGCCTAAAATTGCGATAGTTCAAAGCCGTTTCGTAGCGATGATGACCATCGGCAATAAAGAGCGGTTTTTTATCCAGCAACCCTTTTGCCTTATCAATAATGTCAAGATCGGTCACCCGCCACAGTCGGTGCTGCACACCGTCATCGTCAGTGACATTCAGATCGGGCTGGCCGCTGCAGACGTCGCGAGTTAATGCCTCTAATACACAGCATGGATCAGAGTAAAGGCCGAAGATCGGGCTGAAGTTGGCCCCGCAAGCCTTGGTTAAATGCAACCGGTCGGTCTTGGGTCCGGACAGGGTCTTTTCATGGGGTTTGACCACGCCTGAGGCAAAATCCTCGATACGGGTCAGGGCCAGAAAACCACGCCGCACCACCGGACCGATACCCTCGGCAAAATATTCTTCATCATACAGATAAATAGCCGGTTCTTCATCACGGACCAGAACGCCCTCTTCCTGCCAGGCCTTGAAAAAATCGGCGGACCGCTTGTAGCGGTTGTCGGTTTCATCATCCGTTTCCTCGATCTTGCCGAGAATCAAGCGTATCAAGTTATAGGGGCTGCGCCGATAGAGATCTTCCTGCAGTTCCGGTGAAATAACATCGTAAGGCGGCGCCATCACACTGACCGGTTCCGCGACCTTTTTCAGGTTGTAGCGAACTGCACGAAATGGGGCTATTTTAGCCATCGGAGAGACTCCTATAAAAACCAGATAAACAGACAAATCTAAAGAGGTTACTATACGCAATGGCTAGCGGAGGGCGCAAGAGAAAACCGGTCTATCCAGAAGCGAACACTGCTTGAAGAACAATATTTCTTCTAGTAAAAAAGCAAAAGCGCAACGGAGTTAACCGCTGCGCTTTTGCTACAATCAAGCATAATCAATCTGAGGTTCTAAAATATCTCCCGCCAGAATCTCATGCGAGTGTAGGGCAAGCCGCCAGCCTTCGTGGCGTTGTTGTATTCTCCATCCCCGAAAGATTTTAAACCATCTGGGGTTTTGATATACAGATGTTCGTCATCAACCAGCGGGGTAGTGATAATGTCACCGACTTCGAAACCATTATTACCGTCTCCATCCGTGAGCTTCGACTTACCCGAATAGCTAAACGCATAGATCCGGCCTTCATTGGGACCTTCACAGGGATCTTCAGTATCGGAGGTCGCCGTACCAAAATAGACATTACCGGCAGCGGCAAAGGCCGAAGCAAAAACCCGATGCCCAGCGGGCAACGCCTCAAACCAATCCAATTCAATATCGGAGGACACGATCGAACCTTTTTGGGCATGATCGGTATAAGCAAAGAAATGATAGGTAGTGTTACCCGTATCGACGTCCTCATCAGCATAAGGACTATCACCAGTACCGAAGAAGACCCGTACGTTGTATTCCAGTTCGCCGCTGCTGGTCAGGCTGTTGTCAACCACCACCGTAGGTGACGCATAGATAGAATGATTCCTTTGCGATTCCGGCACCGACTCGTCCGTAGACTCATCGTCTGACTCATCGTCGGTCCCCTTATCATCGACCTTGACATAGTCAAAATCGGCATTGACGACACATTGAGAAATCGGGTAGACGACCTCGTCGGGACTGTCGGGCAAATTAACCTTATACAAATAACCTTTATCGGTGCCGATATACATACGATCGATATAACCGTTACCATCGGTATCAACTATGGCGGGTTGCCCCGATGGAACACCGCCGGCACCGGCAGGCTCGCAATCAAGAAAAATCCGTTGGATGACACTACCATCTGCAATGTCGATCACATAGATGGAGGGAAACAGGGTGTCACTATAGGTCTCACCGCTGACAAAGAAAGCCGCCCACTTGGTCGTACCTGCGTCAACAATGCGGCCAAGTACCGCTACTGCCGGCGATGAACGACTGCGAAACAGGTCGGGGTCGGCGAATTCCCACATAAAGGTGGGGTTGTCAGTATCGGTAATATCCAAGGCAAAAACAGTGTCTCCACCGTTGCCTTCAGCACAGAGCGCCACCGTCCTCCAGCGCATGCCTTCTCCATCTTGCAAGTCTATGAAAACATCAGAAACCGCCGGGGATGCATCGACAAAGGCGCGGTCTTCGCCTTTAAGGTAATTATTCTTGAGACGCGGCAACAAGTTGGCTGGGATAAAGGCCCACTTTTCCGAACCGTCCCCGTAGTCGGGATTTAGATCGTCATCCATCAAAAAATAACCGCGCTGCTCAGTAATATCAGCGGTCTTCGGATTGTCGCCCCAACGGAACTGGCCGGCGTTAAAGGCATGCAACATACCGCTGCGTGAGCCGACCAACAGTATGGTATCGCGATCCTGATTGGCGGTGACAAAATCCGAATAGACCGATCTTTCCGACTCGGTGATATCGGTACCGAAATACCAGAGAGGCTTCCCAGGTGGGGTCACCACCGCCGGCACCGAATGATCAATGGGATCAAGTACCCAGTCTTTTTTAGTGCCACTTCCATCACTATAACCCCGCACCCAGTTGACCAGCCAGTCGGCGTCAGCTTCTAAATCAGCGTCACTGTAGTTAGGGTAGACATTGTCGTTGTTGAAGTCATGGCGATAGCCAGCACCGTGGACGTAAGTGTCGTCAAGACCAAGCATTACGTTGGTCACATTGCCCGCGGTAAATGCCTGCAGATCTGGTAAGGGGATATACCAGGAATAATTCGCGATTACCGGCATTCCATCAGTCGGCACTTCATAGGGGGTGATTTCCCATTCTCCGGTAAAACGATTGATGGTTCCTGTGCCACCAAGGTTACCCTCAAGCACATCGGTATGTTTATCGGCAAAGGATTCACTGCCGACGGTAATCGTGACACTTTCGGCCAGTACCGGGGAATGCGCCAGGGTGCCACTGAAATCCTCCGCCGTGCCATCGGCCGTGGCAAGTTCTTCTCCGGTTACCGTAGCAAAGGTGATCGAAGGGAAATAGATATTGCGGGCGCTCGGAGTAGCCGCTGTCAGTACCTCACCCGCATCCCACAGTTCGACATTATTCGTGATGTTGGGATTGAGCGGATCGTAAATGCGTACAGCCCGCAAGTGGCCGCGCAAATCGGTAGTAGCGGTAGGAGTCTCAAAGCTACCGGTATAGAGCACATTGGTCTGAACCACCGGTGAAGCACGGGAAATATCGGCATGGGTGGCCACGGTACCGGTTAGCTTGACGTCGATGATCTCCGCAATGCAGGTCTCCTCTTCGCTGCTCAGGACCGTCTTCCAGATCAGTTGCCGACCGCTAAGTCCCAAACCGGAAAAATCGATGCGCCGGCTACGGAAAGTGTATTGCGGGCTTCCCGCAAACCAATAAGCAACATCATCTCCAAGAGTTATATTCCCCTCTTCGTCCAGAGTGTATTCCTTAACAGTGTCCCAGGCGGTGATTTCCACCCAGTTGGTGCCATTGTCAATCGATACATAGTAATTGATGTCGGTCTGGCTGCCACAGGGGATGTTGTCATAGACCTCGAACAACACCGCCGTGTAATAGGCGTCAGCCTCGACCGGTTCGATAGCTTGGCTGGTTTGCAGCTCGGCGACACCACCGGTACGCCGTTCGATCTGGAAGACCATGTCGTTGTGGTCTGTATCACCACCGTTATTCCAGTCTTCCCACCCAAGAATCCATTCGTTAGGCTTGTCATCGGGGGCACCGACAATGACATGGGGATATAGTTCACCGTTAACAATATCCAGGCTCTGAGTATCATCCGTCTCAAACTGCAGATCAAATAGTGTATCCGCTCGAGCAAGGGCAGCATCATCCAGCCAGCCCGTCGAACTACAGGTGTCAGTTCCATCATCGCG
>JABXKU010000176.1 GCA_013619105.1 Desulfuromonadales bacterium | reverse complement strand
GCCGCTTCGTTGTCAGCTCCCCTATTATTGGATCAGCCTGCAGGCAGCCGTCAACAGAGGGAAACGCAACAACGTTGCAGATGCGTTGTTGGTTTTAAACCCAACAGCCCCTTCGATCAATGTTGCGCAAGAGAAACGACCCGAGCGTTTCAGCAACTAACTTACGAAAGACGGGCCGCGCAAAGAAATCGCTGTCGCTGTGGGATGGCACTAGGATGTTAACCTTCACCGTATCTGCGTGACAGCATGCTCCACGCAGTGGCAAGGCACTTTTTGCTTCCTTTTTGTTGCCGCTTGGATAAAAAGGAAGGCGTCTGACGGGACGCGACCCGTCGGTCTTGACTCTCGCTGAATTATGCTGCAACAAGAGATCACAAAATCAGCATACTGAAGTTAGGCCATCGAAGCCTTCACCGTTTATAGTTTAGGAGACGCCGAGCACAGCCGGCCACTTCAGATAATGCCATGCAGCGGTCCACCCGCCACACCAAGAGCATCCACTCTCTTTTCAATAGCAGGATCATCTTCCAAACCCGGCGCATGGTGATCCTTGCGCCGAGCATCGATCACCAGCGCACCGCTACAACCCCAATGTTTAGAGACCGTTTGCGCACCAATACCGTAACTGTCGACAGCCGGATCAGAACGAGTAAAGGTGGTCCAGAGAAAGTTATTCAGATTCATGGCAGCCCAGGAGCTGTCGTCTGCCAATACGATCAGTGGAAACCGATTAATGCTCTGCCCGGGATTAATCGAAGCGCAGAACGACTGTGCTGTGGCATCGGTTTCACCGCGAACGGCACAGTGGGCCGGACTCTCGATAACCAGTACCCCAGGCAGGGCGATGCGCGGATTTCTGAATCCAGCCGGTAGACAGAGATCCCCAGGCAGTTCGGCGGGCAATTGCCGACGCACCGGGCCGGTCGCTGCGATCACCAGCTTGGAGCCCTGTTGAAAGCCGCTGCCAGAATAGTCGAGAGTATCGATGGTGGTGCGGGTGTGAAAGTGCAGGTCCCGTTGCCAGTCGACCCGCTCCAACAGATGGCGGAAAAAGGCTGGGATATCGTGGATGTCGAGTTGCGGGTTGTCTTGACGGGCGACGATAAACAGGTATTTGGCCAGGGAGAGCTGGCCGGTGCCGAGCAGGGCACTGGCCTGGGTCAACAGTTCCTGCGGAGCCTGCTGTTCGGCAAAGGGAGCATAACGCTCGCTACCGATGGCCAGCAGTAGCGGGTGGACGCCGGCGGCATCGACGGCATGCACCGCCTGCACGCCGGGCACCAGTTCGGGGATCAACGGCCCGGTCAGCTCATGAATAAAGGCACCAAAGGTACTGTCCTCTTGGGGCGGACGACCCACGCTGGTAAAGGGCCAGATGGCATCGCGTCGATGACTGACCCGATCCACTGCCAGTACCGGAAAATCGTGCTGCAAACTGTAGTAGCCGAGGTGGTCGCCAAAGGGACCTTCCGGCAGAGTTTTATTCGGGATCACCGTGCCACTAATGCAAAAATCGACCTCGGCTGGCACCGGTAGCTGGCCGGGTTGACAGATCAGGGGTACGCGCCGCCCACCGAGAAGTCCGGCAAAGCAGAGCTCTGGCATGCCTTCCGGCAACGGCATGACCGCCGCCATGGTCAGGGCTGGTGGGCCTCCGATGAAGATGTTGACACGAAAAGGCTCGCCTTTCTCCAAGGCCTCGCTATGGTGGCAGCCGATGCCGCGATGGAGCTGGTAGTGCAAGCCGATCTCATGGTTCAGGCGGTAGCGGTTGCCGGTCAGTTGCACTCGATACATGCCTAGATTGGAATGGCGCCAGCCGGGGCGGTTGACGCTTTCCGAATAGACTTGAGGCAAGGTGATAAAAGGTCCACCGTCTTTGGCCCATGATTTAAGTTGTGGCAGGTGTTCAATGCGGGTCTGGCAGTCGAGGGCCGGGCCAGTGCCTACCTTGCGAGGCAGTAGTTGCAGAGCGCCACGTAGGGTGCTCGGCCAGGCTGCCGGAGACTTCATCAGGCGCGTGGGGTCGGTTTTGAGGGATAGAAGGTGCTGAACGGTTTGCAGTGTGTCTCGAAACAGAAAACGGGTGCGTTCCAAGGTGCCAAACAGGTTGCCGAGCATCGGAAAAGAGCAGTCTTTTACCCGAGTAAAGAGCAGGGCCGGTCCGCCGGCCTGATAGACCCGGCGCTGTACGGCAGCAATCTCCAGCTCGGCGTTGAGTTCAATATCGATACGCAGTAGTTGGCCACTTCGTTCAAGATCATGCACGCATTCGCTAAGGTTTCGATAGCCCATGGGTTGGGTTCCTGTTTTAGGTCAAAGGCAATTTTACCGCAGAGAACGCAGAGGGCGCTGAGAAAACAAAAGGGCAAATCAAAGGCAGATAAAGGCGGATGGTGCAGATTAAATCAAAATTGAAATTCGGTCATCCTGCAGGTTGCATCGCCTTAAGAAGTTATCTGCCTCTATCCGTAGT
>JABXKU010000081.1 GCA_013619105.1 Desulfuromonadales bacterium | reverse complement strand
CGTTAACCTCGATCTGGGGCAGCAAATAACAGCTGCCAAGCAGCGGCGACGCAAAAGCAAAGAGCTTAACGTGACCGAATTGCAAATGGCCATTGACACCGCTCCAGCGGAAAAACGTCAGGATCTCCTGGCTGAGCTCCACACCCGCATGGTCCTTCCCGCGGCACCATTTCTCTTTGCCCTGCTCGGCATCCCCCTCGGCATTCAGCCTCATCGCAGTGGCCGCGGAGGCAATTTTGCCTTGGCGTTGGGGACCTTTCTCTGTTATTACCTGCTGCTGTCTTTTGCTGGCACCCTGGTGGCAGATGCCGGTTGGCCAGCGATGACACTCTGGTTGCCGAACGTCTGTTTTCTATTCACGGGCCTTTATCTGCTACACCGTGCCGCCATTGAACGCCCGGTCACCCTGTTTGAGCGCACGCTTCCCGCTTTTTGGCGCATGCTGCGCGGCCTTTTCCGTAGCGGAGACCCGTCTTGACTCTCATCAGCCGCTACATACTCAGCACCTTTGGTCGTATTTTCGGATTGGCCCTGGCCGCCTTTATCGGTCTTTATCTGCTGGTCGATTTTTTCGAACGAGTCGATACTTTTATCGAATACAGTGCAGCAGCGCATCTCTATCTGATCTACTTTGCCCTCAAAACCCCTCTCATCGCGGTCCAGGTCGTTCCCTTGGCCTGCCTGCTGGCCGTTTTCATGACCCTGGGAGGATTTTCCCGAAGCAACGAACTGACAGCCATGCACAGCGCCGGAATCAGCCTGCTGCGTGTTACTCTGCCGCTACTCGCCACCGGCCTGTTAATTTCCCTTCTGACTCTGCTAACCTACGAATATCTGGTACCCATCTGCGTTAAACGGGCCAACCTTATTTACAGCGATAAGGTGCGGGGACGTCCCGTTGCGGTCTTCAAACGGAACCGCATCTGGTTACGCGATGGCCGCAAAATCGTGAATATTCGCCTGGCCGAAGCTGAAAAGGGACAACTGCAAGGCGTGACCCTATTCGACTTCGACCAGCACTTCCAATTAACCGACCGCAGCGACATTCCCCAAGCCAGCTACATTAATGGTCAATGGAGCGCAGAATCGTTGATCGAGCGCCGCTTTGACAACGGTAATCTGACCGCCAGCCATACCGCCAACGACCAGACCATCGATCTGAGCCTCACTCCCGAAGACTTTCGCGTTTCCGGCAGCAAGCGCAATGAAGACCTCGGCTATCGGGAACTTCGTGCACTGGCGGCCAAACTCAAGGCCGAAGGATACGACCCGACCCGTTTCCAGGTCGATATGCACGCCCGTCTTGCCACTCCCTTCGCTAGCTTAATCATGGCCTTTCTCGGTATCCCCTTCGCCCTGCGCAAGGGGCGGGACAGCGGCCTGGCCCTAGGCATCGCCATGAGTGTGATGATCGGCGTTGTCTATTTCATCTTGCAGGCGATGTTGCTCGCCTTCGGCTACTCTTCCGCCCTGCCACCCGTTCTGGCCGCTTGGGCAGCCAACCTGCTATTCTTCCTGTTCGGTTGCTGGCTGTTTCTTGGCAGCGATAGCTGATTTTTGCTTGTTCCATCCCGTCATTAAACGAAAAAACGCCGACCTTCTTGCTTGGAAGGTCGGCGTTGCTCATTATCCCCAAAGGTCTTTTGGGCCTCATCTTCCACCGCCCCCGAAACTCGAAACGAAAGCTCTCTCGACCTCACTGGCAAAGAACCATAGAAACAGATCAAGGGCCATCGACTTCCTGTTTTACGCTGACTAATCCCCCGCCGCACCACTCAGAACTGGCACTTGATCTGGCCGTAAAAGCCGCGAGGGACGCCGGTCGCCGACCGGCCAAATTCGGTTTGGAATTCCACATGGCTGGCATCGAGAAGGTTCTGTCCCACAAGGGACAGCTCCAGGCCCGGGGATGGTCGCCAGGCCAGGCGCATATCTAAACCGAAATACTCGTCGATTTCGGTGATATAAACGGATGATCTGTCGACATAGCGCAGCCACAGGTCGAAGTCCCAGCCTCTTGCCAGGTCAAAGGAAGAACGCAGAGAAGCCTGCTGCTGAGGGCTAGAATTATCGAATACTAAGGAACTGTAGACGTCGGTACTGCCATCTTCCGGCCAGGTATCAAGCTTCAAGAGGCTGTAGTGGCCCTGCAGCCGCCACCAGTTCTGTACCCGCCAGTCGACGGCAACCTCAAGACCATAGGTTTCGGCGCGTAGCTTGTTACCCTCCACCGAAACGGCCTCAATGTAGTCGAATGCCCCCCCATCCACCAGGGCAAAGGACTCGCTCTCGGCGGAACGATGATCCCGGTAGCGGGAATAGAAAAGGGCCGCATCGACACTGAAACCGCTGTGGGGCATGAACCGGTAGCCCAGCTCATAGGAGAGACTCTTTTCCGCCTCAAACTCGTCGGAGCCTTTAACCACCACCTTGGTGGGGAAAGGAGTGGGCAAAAAGAAGTTGGGAGGCACCACCGCATAGAAGATATTGCCGGCATCCTCCATCCGCGACGGGGTGCGCACCGCCCGGGAGACCGCACCCCACAGGGTATGGCGTTGGTTAGGGGTCCAGATCAGCCGGACGTTGGGCTGGTATTCGAAGCCGGTATAGTCGTTGCGCTCGAACTTGGAACCGATCAGCAGGCGCAGTTTGTCGGGGACCAGGCTGATTTCGTCCTGCAGGAACAAGCTGAACAGTCGATCACTGGCGGAGTCATCGTCGAAGCTTACCAATTCGCCGTCCTCAAGTTCATCCCTGGTCAGGCGGTAACCCAGGCCCCAGAGCACTTCCTGGCGCTCACCGAAAAAGAAGCGGTGTTGAAAATCCACATCGAAAACATCCCAAACCGCTTTCCCCAGTACCTGCTCATCCCGATAGCTGCGATCGTAGTAGGTCTGCAGGGCCATATCGCCGCCGTCCGCCAGTAGATGCTGCCAACGGGCGAGGAGAAAGCCGCCGGCAAACGGGGTGTCGGAGGTGACCCGCGTTGAGAAGTAATCGGCCGACAAGGGGTAAACCAGATCCTGCTGTCCTTCACTGCCGCTGTAGGCCTCTCCTTGCAGGGTGAAATCGTCCCGTCCGCTCGGCGAGACGTCGATGCGAAAACCGCCGCGAAAGGCCTTCCAATCGTCGTGGGCCTCGACATCCTTAGCATAGACGAAATCCCGTTCATGCTGCCGGCCGCGATTGAAATATTTCACAAAGGCCCGGTAATCGGTTCGGTCGCTCAGCTTACCGCCGTAACGCAGGGCGGCGAAGCCCTGCTCCTCGGTACCGTAACCGGTGGTGATCAGGACCCCTTGGGTATCCCTGGCTTTCTTAGTGATGATGTTGACCACCCCGTTGACCGCGTTGGCCCCCCACAGGGTGCCACCGGGACCGCGCACCACTTCAATGCGCTCTATGTCCTCCAACAGGGTATCTTGCATGTCCCAATGGACATTGGAAAAAGGCGGAGAATAGACGCTGCGACCGTCGATCAGAACCTGCATCTTGTTGAGGTAACGGCCGGTAAAGCCCCGGCTGGCCACCGCCCAGGTGCTGCCGTCGATGCGCACCACGTTGAGCCCCGGTGCCAGACGCAGAGCCTCGGGGATGCTGGTGACGCCCGAGCGGCGAATATCCTCCTGGTGAATGACAAACACCGCCGCCGGGGTCTCGCTGACCTTCTGCAACTTGCGGCCAACGGAAGTGACCTCCACTTCCATCAGCTCTTCCAGGCTGAGATCCATCAGCTCGCTGGAGGAAAAGGCCCAGCAGCAGCCTGGCAGCAACACCACCCAACAACAGAACACAAGCATCAGGCAGACCGCCGGCCGAAGCCTACAATTACCCAGAATCGGTAGCCGCTCAAAAAGCGCGTTGGAGCTCTTCATCGTCCCTCCTGGGGCTGGCCATCCTTGACGATCAGCCGCGCCAAGCCATACAGCCTGGAGCTGAGCTTCAACTGGCTGCTTGCAGCGGCGTCAAGGTTGAGGTCGAAGCGGATGCGGCTGTTCTGGCGCACGAAATTCATCATCCCACCCTGCTTGACGAACAGCTCGTCGTCACTCACTGTGAGTACCGGGGCGCCGTCGAGGGCGCGTAAGATGGCCTCCAGGTCCCCCTGCGCCGTGCGCCCTATGTAGAGCACCTGCAGCTTGTGACGCTGAGCGCGAAGTTCCGGTAGAGAGTCGAGCTGCACGGTTTTGAGTGAAGCGCCGCGGCTGCCCGCCGCCGCCAGCTCGTGCAGCCACTCCTGCAGCGAATCCCGGCCCAAGATACCCAGCACCAGCCCCTGCTCCGGCGACCCGACCTCGTCCGGCCAGCGCACGAACTGCACAAAGTGGTAGAGCATCGCCGCCTTGACCGCGTCCTCCGGCGCCGGCTCGCGGGCCAGGGCCGGCATCATACCCGCCGTCAGCAGCAAGAGCGTCAAGAGCAGCGCTGTCAGAGCGCCAGTTATGGAATACTGTCTTTTCATCACCTAGATACCAATTCGGTCAAAACTGCCACTTGATTTGGCCATAGAAACCACGGGGTACTGCCGTCGGGATTGTGCCCATTTCGGTCTGGAACTCCTGGTGACTTGGTTCAAGCAGGTTCTGCCCGACAAAGGCCAACTCCAAACCTTCAACAGGCTGCCAGGCCAAGCGCATATCAAGACCATAATAGTCGTCAATATCCGTGTAAGTGACGGTGATGCGATCAACATAGCGCAGCCAAAGGTCGAGTTCCCAATCGCGCCCCAGATCGAAAGAGGAACGCAAAGCCCACTGCTGCTGGGGGCTTGAGTTCTCGTAGACCAAGTGGCTGAAGTTGTCACTGCTGTCGCTTTCCCGACTGAGGTCCACCTTGAGCAGCGTATAGTTCCCCTGCAGCTGCCACCACTTGCGCACATGCCAGTCGACCACCACTTCCAAACCCCAGGTTTCGGCCTTCAGCTTGTTATCGTGCACATAACCTGCCAATGCATGGGGAACCGGTGCAACACCCATACTCGGCAAAACCATTTCTCCAGAGCGGTGGTCCCAGTAATCGGTGTAGAACAGCGCAGTATCGATACTAAAACCGCCACCAGGCAGATATCTGTAGCCAAGCTCGTAGGAGAGACTCTTTTCCGCCTCGTAATCTTTGGAACCGAAAATCGCCAGTTTTCTGGGGAGGGGATTGCCGCCCAGGGGAGGCATCAACCGATAAAAGATGTCTCCGCTGTCCTCGAGCCGTGATGGAGTGCGCACCGCCCGGGAGACCGCCCCCCATAAAGAATGGTGGGTATTCGGCGTCCAGATCAGCCGCGCGTTCGGCTGGTACTCGAAGCCGGTGTAGTCGTTGTGCTCGAACTTGGAGCCGATCAGCAGCCGCAGTTTGTCGGGCAGCAGGCTGATCTCGTCCTGCACAAAAAAACTAAACAGTTGGTCGGAGCGCACCTCGTCCTCGACTGTGACAATTTCTGCCGGCTCCAGATCGTCGCTGGTCAGACGGTACCCCAGGCCCCACAACAGTTCATGGCCTTTACCCAGCACAAAACGGTGTTGAAAATCCACATCGAAAACATCGCGCGTTTCTTTAAGCAGGGCCTTTTGATCCCGATAGCTACGATCATAATAAGCCTGAAGCACGAAGTCGTCGATATCATTCAACTGCCGCTGCCAGCGGGCTAGCAGGTGGCCGCCGACAAACTTGCTATCGGAAATGGGGGTGGCCTGGTAGTTGGTCAATGGAGTCCACCGATAGACTAGATCCTGCTGTCCCTCGGTACCGCTGTAGGCCTCACCTTGCAGAGTGAACTCGTCCCTGCAAGTTGGAGTGGCATCGAGACGAAAGCCGCCGCGAAAGGCGTTCCAGTCGTCACTGGCGGTGCCGGAACCCACACTGTCCAGGCGATCGCGATTGAAATACTTGACGAAGGCCCGATAATAGGTCCGGTCGCCGGCCCTGCCGCCGTAACGCAAAGCTGCGAAACCCGCTTCTTCGGTGCCGTATCCCGCCTTGACCAGGGCACCTTGGGTGTCCCGCGCCTTTTTGGTGATGACGTTTATCACACCGTTGACCGCATTGGCCCCCCACAGGGTCGCGCCGGGACCGCGGATGACCTCTATGCGTTCCACGTCGTCGAGCAGAGTATCCTGTACATCCCAATAGACCCCGGAGAAGAGGGGTGAATAGACGCTTCGGCCGTCGATGAGCACCAGCAGTTTGTTGGCATAGCGGCCGTTGAAACCGCGACTGGAGATGGCCCACTTGCTGCCGTCAATGCGGGCGACGCTGAGACCCGGCGCCAGGCGAAGGGCCTCAGGGATGCTGGTCGCTCCCGAGCGGCGAATGTCGTGCTGGGTAATGACGAATACCGCGGCCGCAGCTTCGCTGACCTTCTGCGACTTGCGACTGACGGAGGTGACTTCCAGGCTGGTCAGCTCCTCCAAGCTCAGGGCCATGAGGTCATATTCCGAATAAGCCCAGCTAAAAGCCGGCACCAATAGCAAGCAGGTTACCAACACCAGCTGCAGGGCTTTTTGACAAACAACCACAACCTTCCCCTTCATCCATGCCTCAATAATCAAAAAGGTCATATATATATTCAACGGAGAGTACCTGCCTCAGCAGGTACTCTCCAAAGATGGAAAGCCTTGCCGATGGCGAGGAGGCTGTCGGGCTTACCGTGAACCGACTGCAAAATCGCCTGATCGGCCCATATTCTCGCCTAATAGCCCTGCTATTCGCTGTCAAATTCTCGGAAATGTGGTCTCAAACAGCCAATTTTTCGTTTCGGCTCGTCAAGTCCGACAGGCTCCTAGGGCTAACCGCCGCTACCGATCAAGACCGAGTAGCTGTCGGCAGGGACTTCAGCTTTGCCCGCCACTTTGTGCAGGTAGTAGTCGACCAACCCTTCGGCAGGCATGGGCCGCCCCAGATGATACCCCTGCCCCTCGGTGCAGCCCTTGGCCAGCAGAAACTCAACCTGACCCGCTTCCTCCACCCCTTCAGCGATAACGTCAAGCTTAAGGGTGCGGGCCAAGGCCATGATCCCCTCGGCGATGGCGCCGCCGTCTTCTTCGATGAGAATATCGCGGGTAAAGGACTGGTCGATCTTGAGCTTAGACAGGGGAAAACGCCGCAGGCAGCTCAGGGACGAATAGCCTGTGCCGAAATCGTCGATGGCCAACTTAATGCCCCGCTCACGAACCCGGTGCATGGTATCGATGGCCTTGTCAGCATCCTGCATGATGGCGCTCTCGGTGATCTCCAGCTCAAGCAGTGTCGGGTCGAGGCCCGTCTCTTCCAGCGCCTTTTCAACGGCATCGATGAGATCGGTCTGCCAGAACTGTTTGGGGGAAATATTAACCGCCATGGTCCAAGCCGGATAACCGGCCTGCTGCCAGAGCATTGCCTGCCTGCAGGCCTGCTGAAGAACCCATTTGCCGATAGAGATAATCAGCCCGGTCTCTTCGGCCAGGGGAATAAACTTGGCCGGAGACACCAGGCCCATGACCGGATGCTGCCAGCGCAGCAGGGCTTCCATGCCGATGATACAGCCGCTGCTCATGTCGACTTGCGGCTGGTAGTGCAGCAACAATTCCCCGTTTTCCAGAGCCTTACGCAACTTGCTCTCCATCAGCAAGGCTTCCTGGGCCAACTCGGTCATCCCCGGGGTAAAGAATTGGTAGTTATTGCGACCCAGTTCCTTGGCCTGGTACATGGCCACGTCGGCGCACTGCATAAGGCTTTCGACGCATTCTCCATCATCGGGAAAGACGCTGACCCCGATACTGCCAGACACGAACAGGTCCTGGTGACCGCACTGCAACGGCTGATTCAGCACTCGTTGCACCTTTGTAGCCAGGATGGCGATCCCCTGCCGATCGGTGGCCTGCTCACAAATAATTACAAATTCGTCACCACCGAGCCGGGCTAGGGTGTCGCCTGCGCGTATCACCGCCGACAGGCGAGCCGATACCTCCTTGAGGACCATATCGCCAGTTTTGTGGCCCAAGGAATCGTTGATGTTCTTGAAGCGGTCAAGATCGATAAAAAACAGGGCAACCCGATTTCCCAAACGCCGGGCGTTCTCCAGAGCGTGCTGCAAACGGTCATCGAACAGAAGGCGGTTGGCCAGCCCGGTAAGGGCGTCGTGATAGGCCAGATAGTTGAGACGCTGCTGCTTTTCCTGCAGGTCCGCATCCCGCACCTGAATTTGGTTGAGCATTTCGTTAAAGTTCTCTACCAGGGTACCGAGTTCGTCGCTGCGTTCCATAACCACCCGCCGAGAGTAATCCTGCTCGGAGGAAACAGTCAACATAGTCTGCGCCAGGCTTTCGATGGGTCCAGAGATCAAGCGTTGCATTCGCCAGGCCAGCAACCAGGCCAAAAGTCCCGCACCGGCCAAACCGACCAGACCGAACAGCACATAGCGCAGCAGAACTTGGTGAATTTTTTCGAGACTGGCACGAATATGCAAGGTACCGATCTGTTCCTCATTGAAGCTGATCGGTTGGGAAACCTCCAGATAGGAACCGAAAAAGCTGGCCGCGGCCTCACGACTGCTTGAGGGAAGAACAGCATGGGGCAATTCGGCTACAACCTGCTGGCGGTAGCTGGCAAAAAGCTGGCCATCAGCGGTCACGATGGCACCGGAAACAACCTGGGACTTGCTTTTGAGATTATCGAGAATATCGTCGGCGGCTAGTCGGTCATCAAAAATCAGGGCGGCTGAACAGTTGCGCGACAAATCCTGGGTCAGGACCTGCACCTCCTGCAACAAAGCCTCGCGCAGCAAGCTGCGCTGGGTCATGACGAACACCCCAAACAGCCCCATCAATACAATCAAACTGATGACGGTGATGATAAGAATCAGCTTGCTGCGAATCGAAAGGTTATCGAGAAACCGACGTAAGCCCTTCATCGTCGCCTCCGGGAGACGCCGTCAACGACGATTACCCGAGCCAAATCATGGAGATTGGAGCTTAATTGCAGATGGCTTTCTTTTGCAGCATCGAGATTGATATCAAAACGTATACGGCTATTGTGACGCACGAAATTCATGATCCCGCCCTGCTCGGCAAAGAGCTCATCGTCGCAAACGGTCAATATCGGTGCGCCTTGCAGCACCCTGAGAATCGCATCGATATCGGCTCGTGCCGAGCGGCTGACATAGAGCACCTGCAGCTCATGCTTGCGATTGGCCAACTCCTGCACAGAATTGATTTGCAAGGTTCTGACCAGCGGAGCCTGTCCACCCTCAGCAGCCAATTTGAACAGCTTTTCCTGCAGAGGGTCATGCCCCAGAACTCCCAGAACCAGGCTGTTGCCTTTCTCCGGGGCAGAAACTGTTGCTGGCCAGCGGACAAACTTCACGAAGTTGTGCAGCATGGCCGCCTTGACCGCATCCTCCATAGTCGGCCGCATAGCCGCGGTGTGCGAGACATTGACCATAACCAGCAGCAAAGCCAGTCCGAAAGGAATCAGCCATCTATGAATAGAGCTTAAATATCTCATCATATTCACCATGGCACCCATCAATACAGCCACTTCAACTGGGCGTAGAAACCGCGCGGCACAGCGGTCTCTTTTCCCCCCAGTTCAGGCGAGAATTCCACGTGGCTGCCATCGAGCAGATTCTGACCGACCAGGGCCAGTTCCAGGTTATCCGACGGCTGCCAGGCTATCCTTACATCGAAGCCGAAATAGTCCGGAACTTCCTCGAACAAAACGGTAATTTTATCGACGTAGCGCAGCCATAAATCGAGTTCCCAGCTACGACCGATATTAAATGAAGAGCGCAGCGAACACTGCTGCTGAGGAGTGGATTCCTTGTAGACCAGAGTATTGTAGTCGTCGTTACTGTCGCTTTCTGGATGGATATCGACCTTAGCCAGGCTGTAGCTGCCCTGCAGACGCCACCAGTCTCGCACCCGCCAGTCGGCGAGTACCTCCAGGCCGTAGGTCTTGCCCCGCAACTTGTTGTCCTGTATTTGGGTTACACCGAAGTATCCGAAGGGAGTCACCCCGGGCAAGTGGGTTACGGAGATAGTTTCACCAGAGCGAAGGTCCCGGTAGCGGGTCAAGAATAGAGCGGCATCGACACTGAAGTCCCTACTCGGCAGATAGCGGTAGCCGAGTTCGTAGGACAGGCTCTTTTCCGTTTCATAATCCTGCGACCCTGCGAGGACCACGTCGAGGGGCAACTGATTGCCGTATGCCGCAGTCGGACCGACGACCGATACCGTTTCCCCACTATCTTCCAAACGCGAAGGCGTACGCACTGCGCGGGACACGGCCCCCCACAGGATATGGCGATCATTAGGGGTCCATATCAGACGAAGATTGGGCTGGTATTCGAAGCCGGTATAATCGTTGTACTCAAACTTGGAACCCAGCAGCAGCCGCAGGCGCTCGGGAACAAGACAGATCTCATCCTGTACAAAGACACTCAGCAACTGATCGGAACGGGAATCATCCTCGAAGGAAAGTAGCGCTCCATCCTCCAACTCGTCGCTGTTCAGACGGTAACCGAGGCCCCACAGCAAATCGTGGCGTTCTCCTATAAAAAACCGGTGCTGAAAATCGACATCAAAGGTATCCCGCTTCTCTTTTAGCAGGGTCTGTTCGTCACGGAAGGTATGATCAAAATAGAACTGAAGGGCAAAATCGCCCCTGTTGGCCAGTTGACGCTGCCAACGGGCCAACAGATGCCCCCCGGAAAAACGGGTATCGGAAATCGGATAGTATCTGTAACTCATAGTCGGATCGAGGAGGCTAACCCGGTCCTGCTGCCCCTCGGTACCGTTGTAGACCTCACCTACAAGGGTAAATTCGTCCATTGAGGTCAGAGTGCTGTCGATACGGAAACCGCCGCGAAAGGCACGCCAGTCGTCACTGGCGGTGCCGTTTCCATAATCCTGAAACTGGTCCCGATTGAAATACTTGAGGAAAGCCCGAAAATAGGTCCGGTCACCCGCCCTGGCCCCATAGCGCAAGGCAGCGAAGCCCGCCTCCTCGGTACCATAACCGGCCTTGACCAGCAAACCTTGGGTGTCTCTGGCATTTTTGGTGATGACATTGATAACGCCATTGACGGCGTTGGCCCCCCACAGCGCAGCACCAGGCCCACGAACGATCTCGATACGCTCGATGTCGTCGAGAAGGGTGT
>JABXKU010000017.1 GCA_013619105.1 Desulfuromonadales bacterium | reverse complement strand
CGCAGTGGCAAGGCACTTTTTGCTTCCTTTTTGTTGCCGCTTGGATAAAAAGGAAGGCGTCTGGCGGGACGCGCCCCGCCGGTGTTAATGCTCATCAAAACCTGTTAAAAACCAAATTCTTACTTCGCCGGTCCCGACCGGCAGCCGTACATACATTCTATGTAGCGCCCACCATTCCAAACCCTCCCCCTCATACTAAAAGTTCAAATTTTTTAACCCCATTCTAACAATTGTGGTCTATAGTGCCCCTCGATCCTTACAGTGTGCATGTGCACAAACACTTTTGTGGCCCATGCACCACAGCCCTGTGTCGCAAAGCATACAGTTGCTTGGCTGTATAAAAAATGGATAGCGCTAAACAGGGCCTTCAAAAGATGTTTGACTTTTGGCACTGTTGTTGAATAGAATTCCGGCGGTTGTGTGGTTTTGCACAGTTAAGCTCTGTGCCAAGCTCACGATGTGTGAAATGTAAATATGAAGATGACGCGCTGCTGCAGGTTTAGGCGCAGCAACAAGCGTCGTAAGAAACACGGGGTATTGCAGGCCACTGGGGTCTGGCCCCGGCCGCCTTGGCGGCATGTTCACTTTTTATTTTTTCCGAGATGGAAGGAGAAAGACCTGTGAAACAGATTAAAATTGTTTTGGCGATCTTTATCGCCCTGGCCATGGCAGCCCCTGCCCTGGCCCTCAACGTTGAATGGCACGGAGACCTGAACAACCGCGCTTCTTTCAGCACCCAGGGCGACATGTCCACCCGCCTGTCCAGTGACAGCAAAAGCTACTATCAGATCGATGGCCAAAACAATATCGTGAGCGGCCTCCCCGCTGGCGTCACTACCGACAAGAAGAGCGGCGACGCTGACTTCTTCGCCGAGATCAAGTACCGCACCCACCTGGTGGTATCCGACGACGAGAACAAGGTCAAGGGTGTAATCGGTCTGGAGATCGGTAGCCACAAGTTCGGTACCGGTGCCGCTGTTAATGGCGGAGATAAGACCAGTCAACTCGAACTGCGTTGGGCTTACACCGACATCGAGCTGCCCTTCGACGCCGCTTCCCGCGTCAGCATCGGCCTGCAGCCCGTGGGTTACAATATGCTGCTCTGGTCCGACAATGCCGCCGGTGTTAAATGGACCCGCGCTGAAGGCAACATGAAATACTCCCTCGGCTGGTGGCGTTCCGACTGGGATGCTGCAGGCAAAACCGGTACCACTGCCGACAGCAGTGAAAACGGCGACCTCTACGCCGCCGATGCCACCTACAAGTTCGACACCGGTGCAATCAATGGTTTTGCTATCTTCCGTGACAAGGGTGTTGATGCGGCTGTAGGGTCTGTTGACGTTACCCGCGACAACTCCTACTGGCTCGGCCTGTCCGGCAGCAACGCTTGGGGCGATCTGTCCGTTATGGCCACCGGCATCTACCTGGGCGGCACCGTCAAGACCGACTCTGTCACCACTGACGAGCTCGATCGCCAAGCTTACTTGATGCACGTCCAGGGCGACTACAAGATGGACAAGTACACCTTCACCCTCGGCGGTCTCTACGCTTCCGGCGATGATGATGCCAACGATGACAAGCTGGAGAACTTCGACCACATCGACATGTCCACCGCAGTCCTCGGCTCCGTGGTTATCTTCGACAACTATGCTGACGACAACTCCCCAAGCCAGGCCTTTTACCTTTTCGACCAGGGCTACAAGATCATCTATGCCGGCGTCAAGTATGCTGTCAACGCCAAGACCAATGTCTGGGCTAAGTACTTCTGGCACAATACCGCTGAAGACGAACTGCTCGGCGACGATGCAGTCGGTCACGAGTTCGTGGTTGGTACTAGCTACCAGATCATGAAGGGCCTCAAAGCCGAAATCAACGCCGGTTACCTGGTGGCTGGCGATGCTCTTGATGCACTCGCTACCGACGGCGATGCTGACGACATCTTCCGTACCGATGCCCGTCTGAAATTCTCCTTCTAAGATTGCCTGAATTAGTTGGTTTGTGATACTTTTGGGCCGGGCTTTTGCCCGGCCCTTTTTTTTGGTAATTGATGGCAGATCGTGGCTGTCGGTGTGGTTTGAATGTCAGCTGCTGGTGCGGTTTGCCATGGATTACCAGGACGTTTTTTGATGTTTGTTTGGTACACTGGTCGCCACAAAAACAGGACCTTTTGACCATCAGAGAAGAGATGGTTCGAGAATAGCAGTTGGTTTATGGTACTTTTTTTAGCCTGCTAACGCTTGTTGGCAATAAAGCTCTTTATGTGTAAAAGGGAGGTTCGCCTTGTTTATCAAACGATTGACGCTGCTCGCAGCCGGTATGCTGCTGTTAACCGCTGGCCCGCTGTTGGCCGGCACTCTGGAGAATTTGGTCAAGGACTTTCAGCCGGTCTCCGGCTATGTTGTGCTGCCGTCGCAAAATGAATTTCTCATCGATCTCGATGCCAGCCACGGCGTTGCGGTCGGTGACCTGTTTACCGTGGTCCAACCTGGCGAGAAGATCGTCCACCCAGTGACCGGCGCGGTGCTCGGCACCCTCGATGTGCGCAAGGGCTTGCTGCAGGTGACTCAGGTCAAGGCCGGTTACTCTCAGGCTCGGGCCATCGGTTCGGCCGGAAAAATCGCCCGGGGCGATCAGATCCGTCGCTTTGAAAATCTTCGGGCCAGCTTCTGGGACTACACCGGCAAGGGCGAAGCCTTCTTCGCCCAGGTCAAGGAAGCTCTGCCCGCCCTCAGTTGGCAGGACTATGCCGCCGCCCAGGCCGCTAAACCAGCTACGCCGGCCGCATCCGCGGCGGCGGGCCTCGACCTGCTGCTGATTCTCGATGGCAACAATCTGACCGTAAGGGACGGCTCTTTCGGTATCCTGCATGCCTATCCGCCCCCAGCTGGGCTCAAGCCCGCCGTCTCCGCCCCCTTGCAGCCAACTGCGCCCTACAGGCTCGAGGCGGCTCCTCAGGCCCTGTCCGGGTCGGGGGTACTCTATGATGTGACGTTCCCCGGCTTTAAATCCCTCGGCACCCTCGGCTTTCCTGCGGTGATGGCTGATTTTGTCGATGCCGATGGACGATTGCTTCTTGCCGCCACCGACGGCAAGACCATCAAACTCCTCGAGGTTGGTGAGGCCACTACCCCGCTGGCCGAAGTTATGTCTTCCGACCTGGCCCAGATCCTGGCCCTGTCTTGGTGGCAGCCCTCTGCCGATCAGCTTTGCCTGGCGGTGAGCGGTTGGAAGGATAACAAGCTAAGCTCTTCCCTCTACCTATTCGCCGACGGTCGCCTGACCTTGGTAGATGAATTTCTGCCTTGCTTTTTCGGTAGCTTTGACCGCAACGGCGATGGCCAGCGGGAGCTGCTTCTCACCCAGCGCTTTGACCGGGATATGGTCTGGGGCACGCTGATCCGGGAAGGCCGTCTGACCGGCCGGAAATTTTCCCAAGAGGAACTATCCTTTAAGTTGCCGAGGCGCTTTACTGTCGGCGGCAGCATGATGGCCGATCTAACCGGCGACGGCAAACCTGAGACGGTCTTTGTTCGCGGCGGGCTGCTTTATATCTTTGCCGGCACCAAGCAGCTCTACAAGTCGCCCAAGGTCATGGGTGGCACCCTGTCGCGCTTTCTGTTCGAAAAAGATCCGAACGCCCGTGAGACTGAGACCAACTACGCCGCCTTCGAGGTGCCGCCGGTGGCCGCCGACCTAGATGGTGACGGTCAGTTGGAATTGCTGGCGGTGGCCTCCGACAGCTCCCTGCTATCGGCGCCTGGCATCGGGTCCGGAGTTAAAAAGAGCTGGCTGGCGGTGTTGAAGGTGCGTGACGGCATGATCGTCAAGGGCACCCTTGGTGAGCAGTTGGACGTACCCCTGCAAGGCTTGACCGTGGCTGGTGATCGAGCGCTGTTCGTGGCTACCGAAACCGGTTCGGTTTTCGGTGGAGGTGGCGACAGTCAGGTGTTGGTCTTTCCTTTGGCTCCCTGATTAAAAGCGGATGAATGATCAAAAAGGCTCCGGTTTTCCGGAGCCTTTTTTGTTGCCGCAAACATCATGTGGGTACATAAAACAACGTTTTGTTGTGTTGACCTGGTAGTTGAATCCTGCTACAAAATAAAAAATTTCTCTCTACTAGAAGAGTCTGTAGGTCTGGTGAAACTGGTAAAACATTCAATTGAAGGAGATGGGGATGAAGCGACAGGGGAATAGAATATTATTGGGGCTAGCCGCTTTAATGCTACTGGTTTCGCCAGCATGGGCGCAAATCGATTTTTTTGGTACGGCTAAAGTCAAACCGACCTTTTACAGCAATTTCGATTTCAACGACAGCGAGAATGACGCTTTTATTATCAACGAAGGCGGTCTGACCGGTGAACAGCACGTGCGTGCCGAGTTGCGCCTTGGCTGGAAGGCTACCGGCGAACGCTGGTCGGTCAAAATGATCGCTGAAGCCGATGTCATCATGGAGAAGGACAGTGCTGACCGGTCCTATTATGGTGGCGCGACTAATGCGGAAGGCAAGCCCAACTCCGGCGGCGAGTTTGGCATTGAGCGGGCCGAACTGCTGTATCGTTTTTACCCTTGGCTGGAGTTACAGACCGGTTGGGATATTCGTGCTTTGGATATCAAAACCGGCGGATTGCTATACGGCGATGATCATCCCTTTCTCGGTTTTCGCGGCGACTTGACCGATTCGTTGCGCTACGAACTGCTTTATATGCCGATTCAGAATCGCACTAGTCTGCCGACGGCGAATGACGATGGCAAATATCTTCGCAGTTCCGATGCGGATGACTGGCGGGTCTATACTCTCAAGCTGACCCAGGGTTTTGGTGGCAAGAACGCCGTGCTGCCGCAAAGTTCCTTTTTTGGCAATTCCGACGGGAAGAACGGCACGCTCCAGTTTAGCTTGAATCCAATCTACGCTTACAGCGACAACGATTCCAAAGAAGCCCAGATCCATTACTTTGGACTGGAGGCCACCGGTCAAGTCGGTTGGTTCAAGCCCTACTTTGAGGTCCTGGCCGCTAATGGTGAGTTTGACGATGGTAAGGATATCTCCGCTTGGGCCATGTTTGCCGGCCTGGAGGTGGCTGTTAATAAAGCCTTCAACCCTTACGTTGCCTTCCGTTATACGCAGGGTGATGACGATGCAGACGATAACGATGTTGATGGCTGGGTCGGCATCACCGACATCGGTCGCTTTACTGGCCTGATGGGTATGGATGGCAATGTTCTCAGTGAGGATCTGGGGCAGAGTTATGGCGCTACGCTCTATTCATATTCGCCGGAGCGGGCCACTGGAGGCAATCGCTATGGTGGTATCGGCAACGGCGGCAGTGGCGACAACCCCGGCCAGAAACTGATCGCGATCGGTGCCCGCGGCGACCTTTCGGCTTTGGTGCCGAATTTGCTCTACAAGACCCAGGCTTTCTTTATTTGGTATGACGAAACGGGCAACCTGGACAATGTGGCCAACCCGGGTGACAAGGTTGACGACTATGCCGGCACGACCTTCGATCTGCAGTTGCTCTACGCATTCTCCAAAAACTTCAGCATCGACTATATCTTCTCGGCCTTTATCCCAGGCGAGGGGATTGAAGATCAATTTGGTGACGATACCGCGTTCGTCAATGCTTTAACTCTGGCCTGGTCTTATTAATTAACCATCGTCAGTTGTCATATGCGGGGCGTCCCTAGGGGCGCCCCGTAGTTTTAAGTCGGGCTTATTTGTCAGCCTGTCCATGGGTTGTTAAAAGAGGACTTACCATGAAGCGATTCAGAAAAGCGGTCTGCTGTTTAGTGGTCATTTTGTTGATCCCGGTGACGGTTGTGGCCGGCAGTTGGCCGAATATTGAGCGGTCTTTACAGAGTTGGCAAGGTGAAAAGCAGATCCTGTTGCGCAGCACCCTTACTGATCCGCTTTTGTCACCAGTGGTGCAGGACCTGCTAGAGGATTTATTGGGCGCGGGTTATATTGTTTTGCCGGCAGGGGCGCAGGCCATAGCCAAGTCAGGTTTGATGCTTGATCTGCGAGTCACTGATGACAGCGAAATTCTGGCTCTGCGACGGGCCGAAGATGGGGCGATCATCGCCTTTGAGCGCCGAGGCGCTCAGGCTTTACCATCGGTTGTGGCAAGAAGAGAGCCGGTTGATCCACAAGTGGCCCCATCGGTAAAGGTTCAACCGGTAGCCGCAGCTTTGCCGACAACATTGCCCTCTTTGCCCGTAGCCGCAGTACCTTCGGCCGCAGCTACTGTTGTTCGGGCGGAAATCATGGCCGGTCCACTATATGGCCCGCTGGCTGTTTCCGGTCAGCCTCGCAGTTTGGCTCTGCTGGCCGGCAGTGATATCAACGATCTGCAACTGGGCCTGCTCTACGATGACAAGCTGGTGCTCAATCGGCTAGGGGAGTTCGGCCTGGAGTCGGTTGGAGAATTCAGTCCGGAGCTAGGAACCCAAAGGGGATTGCATCTCGATGCCGCCGACCTGGATTCCGATGGCATCAGGGAGCTGGCGGTTTTGTGGGCTGAAGATGTACAGGGAATTTATCAGGGCACTGATTCCAAACCCCATGCCTGGCTACTTGCTGCTGATTTAAAGCCTCTGCTCGCCGACCTGGCCGGTTATCTTCGTCTGCACGGTCAGCAGGCAGTGTTGCAGAGGCGCGGCCCTTACGTGCCCTTTAAGGGGCCGGTGTTGAGTCTCAGTCAGAAGGATGGAGCCTGGTCTGTCGATGACCAGCCTCTGGATTGGGGTGGGGCTATCTTTGCCAGTACTCCTCTCAATGAACGGTTGGCTCTTGGTTATGATGGCCAGGGTCGCCTGCAACTGGTGGGCAGAAAGCAGGGACAGCCACTTCCCGGGGGCCTGCTGCTGCACGATTTGGGTGATTTTAGCGGCCCTCAACTGGCGGTTTCACTGGAGAGCCCCCAGTACCGTTCCGGGTTTGCAAAAGAAGACCTGGTGCGGGAGACATATCATGCCCTGCCTCCGCGTATGGCTATTGCGGCGGACGGATCAGCCTATACGGTACGGCGAGGTCGCAGCGCCGGCTTGCCTCTGTTGGGCAAGCCTTCTGGCCAGGATCGGATCGTGCGCGTGCTGCCGCGAGACCATCGCCTTTTGTTGGCGGAGCCTTTTGCCGGGGTTGATGCCTATATCCTTGATTTTGCTTTACTGGAGCGACCGGGAAAGCAGCCCGCGGTTATTTTACTGCTTAACGATCGAGAAGACGGTAAAGGGGCCGCCCATCTCTTGATTCAGGTGGGCCGTTAGGTCTCTGGCTAAAAAACTAGAGGCCTGAGATGATGGAACTCACTTTTGACTGGATTTTTTTCTCGGTGGGTTTATTGTTGATAGATATCATTAATGCAATAGAGGGCGGTGAGTAGATCATCTTGGAAGGAACTTTTGCAAAAAGGAGCCTGGAATGTCGGATATCATGGAAACCATCGCGGCGAATGACTCGTTGAAGACCCTGGCAAAGGCCATCGAGGTGGCCGGTTTTGCCGAACGCCTCAAAGCGGCCGGCCCCTTTACCTTCTTCGCCCCCAACGAAGAGGCCTTCTCCAAGCGGAACATGGACGAAATGCTTAAGGATATTGATAAGCTCAAAACCAAGCTTGAGTACCATCTGGTCAGTGGCAGCAATTTGCAGGCGACCCTCGATGTCAGAACCATCGACGCGCTGATCACCGAATGCGGAAAAAGTTTATCGGTCTATCTCGATGAAAACGAGATTATGATCGATAATGCCCATATTGTGCAGGGGGATATTGAGTGCAGCAATGGCCTGATCCACATTGTAGATAATGTTTTTACCCCGGCTCACTCCGGTTGGTACGAAACAACTGCCTGAGAATCCTGGACAAAGAATCATCTAGACGAAAAAGGGCGGTCAAGTGACCGCCCTTTTTGTGTTTGAAATTTGATTGCCTACCTTGAGCAGAAACTCGGTTCTTATGACATTGAAGCAAGACGCCTCTTGGCCTCTTTGGCTTCAGCCGAAAGGGGAAAGGTGTCGATCAGGTTGTTAAAGATGGCTTTGGCGCTCTGGTTGTCTCCCAGGGTCTGAAAGGTGATGCCCTGTTTCAACTGAGCCGACGCGGCCTTGGGGTGGTCACTGTGTTTGTCGATAACATCTTGAAATTGCAGGATAGCATTTTCATATTTTTCTTCGCCGTAATAGGCTTCGCCGACCCAGTAGCTGGCATTGACGCTCAAGGAGTGCTGCGGGTGCTGTTTTAAAAAACGCTGCAACAGGTCCCGTCCGTCGGCGTAGCGCTCATCGGTGCGAATCATGGTTACGGCGCGGCGGTAGAGATCTTCGGGGGATTCGGCTACCGGGGCTTGGGTGGTCTGCGGTCTGGCTGCCGGCTTGGCCAGTTGGTCTTCGATGGCAGAAATCTTGAGGCCGAGATCGTCCCGCACTAAGGATAGCTCGTCGCGCAATTCGTTGTCGGCTTGGGAAAGATCGGCCAGTCGACCATTAAGGGCCTGCTGTTCAAGACGCAAGGCGTCGAGGGTGGCCTGAAATTCGGCCTGGCGGCGGCTGAGGGCTTCAAGGCGGTTGCTGGTTTCGTCGCCGCGCTGGTTCTGCTGGCTGGCCGTGGCCCGCTCCGATGCTGCCAGTCGCCGCTTCATTTCTTCCAGGTCTCGCTCCATGGTCAGCTGGCGTTGGGTGGGAATGCAGCCGGCCAACAGCGCGACCAATGCCAGTATCGGCAACAGTCTTTTCCAAATGATCACGGTTACTTCTCCTTCAATTAATAAAAAATCGGCCGCAGGCAATCTGCCTTGCGGCCGATTTCAGACAGGCCACTCAGCGTTCGGCTTTAAACTCGGCGCGGCGGTTGAGGGCATAGGCTTCTTCGCTGCTGGTCGGGTCGAGTGGCAGTTCCTCGCCGTAGGAGATGACCGAAAGGAGCTGCGGATCGGTGCCCAGGGAGACCATGAAGCTCTTGGCTGCCAGGGCCCGGCGTTGGCCTAGGGCCAGGTTGTATTCATCGGAGCCCCGCTCGTCGCAATAGCCTTCAATGCGGATCTTCAGCTCGGGGTTGGCTTGCATGTAGGCCGCGTTGCTAACCAGCAGATCCTGAGCTTCGGCACTCAGGGTATACTGGTCAAATTCGAAAGAGATATTCTGCAGAGCCGAAACCGCGGCCGTGGTGACGCCATATTCTGAAGCGCTCTCATCGATGGCGGTTTCGCTAAGGTCCATTTCATCCAGGCCCTCGGTTTGTATCATGTCTTGGCCCATGTCTTCGCTGACGGTGGTCTCTGGGATTGCGGTTGTTGTAGCTGCCGGTTTTTTGGCACAGCCAGAGGCAAGCAGAAGTGTGGCGGTGAGCAGCAGGGCCAATTGTAACAGGGCTTTCTTAGAAAAAGATTTCATTTTGATCCGCTCCTTTATGATTTGAATGTTGGCGTAAGGAATGACCTCTGTTGGCATCCTTTAAACGGCTTCATTATACAGGAACAAACTTTAAAGACAATCTTTGATGGCGTCGCAAAAAATCTGCCTACGGCGTTGTGGCCTTTTTTCAGGACCTCGACATACGGGATGTATGCTTTCGTCCCTGAAAAAACACCATGTCTTGCAGGACGTAATTTTAGCTTAGCCATCCTATGAGATATTGCGGATGCACCTATCTTTACCAGCGTCCGGACCAGGCCGGATGGTTGCAGTCGCCACCAGCCGGTGAAATACGAGTGACTCCACTGCCATCGGCGCGCATGATGTAAATAGCCTTGGCTCCGCTCTGGTCCGATGAATAGACGATGAAGCGGCCATCAGGACTCCAGCGTGGATGCTCATTGTTGCCTGGCCCAAAGGTCAGGCGGCGCTCATCGCTACCATCCACTGCGACGGTAAAAATATCAAAGCGTCCCTTCTCCAAACGGCTGAAAGCGATACGGTCCCCTTTAGGACTCCAGGCCGGAGTGGCGTTGTACTTGCCGGCAGTGGGAAGTCGCTTAACTTGTTTGGTAAAGATATCGAAGATAAAGATCTGCGGATTGCCTTGGCGGTCGGAGACAAAGGCTAGTTTGTCACCTGCCGGACTCCAGCTTGGATCGACATCGATACTCCAATGCTTGGTCACCTGCCGATGGTGACTGCCGTCGGTGCCGAGCAGGTGCAGGTCCGAGTTACCTTCCTTCGATAGAGTTAAAGCAATTTCCCGGCCATCGGGCCGAAAGCGACCGGCGATATTGAGACCTGGGCGAGCGGAAACGCGGGCTTCCTGGCCCGAATAGATCGCTTTGCGATACAGGTCAGGATTGCCGGCCCGGTAAGAGGTGAACAGCAGCTCTTTGCTGGTCGGGGAAAAGTCGGGGTTGAGTACGATAGAGCGGTGGTTGGTAAGGCGTACGCCATTGCGGCCATCGACATCTATCAGGTAGAGCTCTTTATGTCCGCTGGTATTGCTGATATAGGCGATGCGACTGTTGAAGGGGCCTTCTTCTCCGGTCAGGCTTTTTAAAATTTGATCTGCAAAGCGATGGGCCATGCGTCGGACATCGGTTTGAGCGCCGACATAGCGACGCCCGGTCAATAGTCGCCGGTGGGTGACATCGAACAGGCGGACTTCGACCACCAACTTACCCTTTTCCAGGCGGCAGACGCCTTTAATCACCCCCTCGGCCCCGAGCAGTCGCCACTGGCCGAAATCGACCTTGCTGCTGTTGAGGCCGATTCGGCGAGCATCGGACAGAAAGGAGTTGGGCTCCACAAGGCTGAACAGCCCGGATAGTAGTAAGTCATCGTTCAGAGTCTGGTCAAAGTCATTGACGATTTGCGCCGGAACCATGCCCTGGGCTAGCAGCTTGGTCGAAGCCAGGGGAATGGTCTGTTGACCGGGGGCGCTAATCTCAATATCGGCCGCCGCCGGTGCGGTAAGCAACAGAAAAACCAGGCTGAGCAGGGCTAAAAGGCGCATCGATTCAATCCATTAGGTCTTTAAGGTTGAAGGTAACGGTCACTTGCAGTTGCCGGCCCGGGTTGAACTCCAGTTGCCGGCTCTTGAGAATGGCTCGGGTGACCGAGTCGTCGAAGGTACTGTCACCGGAGGTTTTAATGAACTCTTTTCCGGTGAGAACTCCAGCGGAGTTGTAGGTTATGCGCACGCGGCATTCCAGGTCGCGGCGCACGACCTGATATTTGGACAGGCTCCAGTTCTTGGTTAGCCTTGCTTGCAACCAGCGTTCCTGACTGACCCCGGCCTGATCTCCGGTTCCATCGGGCATGCCCAGGGGGGCGTTGGAACCACCGCCAGCCACCGTACCGGTCCGGCTGTCGCTGCTGGCCAAAGCGGCAAGTTTCTCTTTGAGGGCTGCCCTCTTCTGGTTCCGCCGCATCTTTTCCACGGCGCTCATGGCCGTTTGATAGTTTGTGTCGTTATTAGCGGACGCTTGGCTGGAGGTGGCGGTTGTTTTTGCGGCGGGCTGGGCTTTTCTGACGGCTTTGGTAGCGGTCTTTTTTACCGCTTTGGTTGTTGGGCGGCTTGGTTGGACAGCCTTCTTGGCTGGTGTCGGCGGAGCCGCCCTCTTAACCGTTGGCGGTGTCTTTTTAATGGGTGCCGGTGTACTTTTTTTAACGGCCTTGGGAGCGCCGCTCTGACCATCGGGACGACCGGCACGGGGGTTGGCCACCGGCAGTTGGGTGAGATCGACGTAATAGACCGGGCGCTTGGGCGGTGGGTTGTGATGGCCGAAGCTGCCGGAGAAAACCAGCACTAGGACCAGGTGCAAAATTAGCGACAGCAGGACTATCCAGCCGATTTTCGGATCGGAATGAAAGTCTGCGCCCCTGCGTTGGAAGTGGTTGTCAGCCATGGTTATTCTGCAAAGCTATCGTTTAGCCGGCGGCTCGGGCGGTTGTGAAACCATGCCGAGCTTGTTGATACCGGCGCCCTTGATGGCGGCCATGACCTGCACCACCTTGCCATAGGGAACGTCACGGTCAGCTTCCAGAAAGACCTCCTTCTCTTTACGGTTTTTGAGGATTTGCTGCAGGACCGGCATCAATTTGGCCACGCTCTCCACTTTGGTTTGACCGATGGAGATGGCACCGCTGCGGGTGACCGTAACGATGAGTGGTTCCTTGCTGGCTTCAAGGCCTGGAGAATCAGCCACCTCCGGCAGGTTGACTTCGATCCCCTGTTCCATCATCGGCGCAGTGACCATAAAGATGATCAGCAGCACCAGCATGACGTCGACAAAGGGGGTGACGTTGATTTGAGACAGGGTGCTGCGGCTGTTGCCGTCGCGCTGACCGACTTCCATCTATCCCCTCCGCAGCATGCGTTCTACGATGTTAAGGAATTCCTGGCTGAAGTTATCCATTTCGCCGGTCAGCAGGTTGACTTTGTTGACGAAGTGGTTGTAGCCAACTACCGCTGGAATTGCGGCAACCAGGCCGATGGCGGTAGCGATTAACGCCTCGGAGATACCGGGAGCGACGACTGCCAACGAAGCGCTGCCGGTCTGGCCGATGCCCTGAAAGGAATCCATGATGCCCCAGACAGTGCCGAAGAGGCCAATAAAGGGAGCGGTGGAGCCGGTGGTGGCCAGAAAAGTCAGAAACTTTTCCAGGCGCTGGCGCTCAAGGGTGGTGGCCCGGCGCAGGGCGCGGCCGACATTTTCGCTCTGGCCCAGGTCGGCGGTAAAGAGGTTTTCGTCGTCGACATTACGATCGCTCTGGTTGCGGAGCAGCTCTTGGTAGCCTTCGCGGAACAATACGGTCAGGGGCGAATGCTGGTAGTTTTTGAGTCCCTGATTGATGGTGTCGAAACGCTTTTTAGCCCAAAAAAAGTTTTGAAATTGAGCTGAATCTCGGGTGGCCCGATGGATTACCCGAAATTTGAAGAAAATGATAGCCCAGGAAACCACGGAAAAGTAGGCCAGTACCAGTATGACAAGTTTGACTACCGGTCCGGCATTGAGAATCAGATCCAAGGGGTTGCCTCCTTTAAAGGATGGGTTAGAACCGGAGACGATTATCGGCTATTCGGTCGGGGCAAGTCAACTGCATATACTGCATGGAATGGGCCGGTTTACGGTTCGAGTTCGAAAGACTGGATGCCTCTAAAAAGGGTCGGGCGCCAGAATCTGGCGGGCCAGTTGAGCGGTGGGCGATGCGGGGCAGCGCTGGCAGAGGTGCTGCAGGCTGGCCAGGTCGTCGAGGTCTTCCCATGTATCCAGTTCACGGCAGCTCAGGCTGAGCTGTTCGGCTCGCTGGCGGGTGGCCGGCCAGAGGTCCGCGCTGCTCCAGGGCATATCTCGAAACAGTTCGGGGCTATGGTTGCTTTGGCCGATGAGCACATAGCCGCCGTCCCGGGCCGGCGCGACGGCCAAATCGACCTTGTTCAGAACGGCAAAGGCGTTGGCGACTAGAGGGATCGGCAGGTCCGGGCTGTCAGAGCCAATCAGAGCTGCCGCTTGGCAGCCTTCTTCAAAGAGTTGCGCGAACGCTCGGTCGAGGCGGCGGCCCAGATCGCCGTCGCTTTGTGGAATCAGGCGCAGGCCGGGAAAGGTCTCTGCAAAATAGGTCCGCTCGCCAGCGAAAAAGAGTACCCGTTCCGCCGGTGCTTTGGCCATGGCAGCGACCGTCTCCTGCAGGCAGGTGCAGTAGAGTCGTGCCGCCTGTTGCGGGCTCAGAGGTGGGCAGAGGCGGGTCTTGACCCGACCGGCTACCGGTTGTTTGGCAAAAATCCCCAGAATGTGATTCGCCATCGGCTGTTCAGCTTTGGCCAGGGGCGTTGTGCGGGCCGGAAAAGGCCGAGGGGTGTTCCACTAGGGCATAGGCGGAATGGTTGTGGATCGACTCGAAGTTTTCGCATTCGACCCGGAACCATTGAATGCCCTCTACGCTTTTTAACTTTTCAGTCACCGCACGTACGATATCCTCGACGAACATGGGGTTGTCATAGGCCTGCTCGGTGACCGCTTTTTCGTCCTCACGCTTGAGCAGGGAGTAGACCGGGGAACTGCCACAGTCTTCCACCCAGCTGATCAGGTCCTCGATCCAGACGAATTTCTCCGAGCGGACCTCGACCCGCACCGCGCTGCGTTGGTTGTGCGCACCACGCTGACTGATCTCCTTGGAACAGGGGCAGAGTGAGGTCATCGGTACTTCCACGCCGAGCACGAAATCTTTGTGCTCGTCCAAGGTGCCGCTTAGTCGGCATTGGTATTCCATCAGGCTGCGGGCTTTGGAGACCGGAGCTTCCTTTTCAATGAAATAGGGGAATTCCATCTCTAGATGGGCGCAGGTCGCTTCCAGGCGGTCCTTCATCTCCTGCAGGATGCTGCCCATGTTACGCATGGTGATTTCGCCGCGGTACTGATTAAGTATCTCGATGAAGCGGCTCATGTGGGTGCCCTTGAAGTGGTGGGGCAGATCCACATACATATTGATGCGGGCCACGGTGTGTTGCTGGTCCTTGTTCTTGTCCATCACCACGATGGGATAGCGGATGTCTTTGACCCCCACTTTGTCGATGGGAATGTTGCGGGTGTCCCGTTCCATCTGTATGTCGCGCATGGTGTTCATGGTCTACTGCTCTTTCTGAATGTAGGGTACGGGGTCTTCGATGCCGGCTTCGCGAAAGCCTTTGAGCCGCAGGCGGCAGGAATCGCAGGCGCCGCAGGCCTGGCCGTCGGCCGTCGGGTCGTAGCAGGAATGGGTCAGGGCATAGTCGACACCCAGGTCCAAGCCGCGTCGAATAATCTCGGCCTTGGTGAGATCAATCAGCGGGGTGTGAATGCGATAGCGCCCCTGGCCTTCGACGCAAGCCTTGGTGGCCAGGTTGGCCATGGTCTCGTAGGCGGCGATATATTCCGGTCGGCAGTCGGGGTAGCCCGAATAGTCGAGGGCGTTGACGCCGATAAAGATATCAAAAGCGCCGAGAACCTCGGCCCAGGCCAAGGCAAAGGAGAGAAAGATGGTGTTGCGGGCCGGTACATAGGTAATCGGAATGCCTTCGTCGACACTGTTTTTGGGTACCGCCAGGTCGGAAGTCAAGGCGCTGCCGCCGATTCGACGCAGGTCGATTTTGACCAGTTGATGGTCAATGGCGCCGAGTTGGGGGGCGTAGTGGGCCGCCTTGGTCAGTTCCACGGTATGGCGCTGACCGTAATCGAAGCTCATGGTGTAGGGATCAAAGCCTTCGGCCCGGGCAATGGCCAGACAGGTGGTTGAGTCGAGCCCACCGCTGTAGAGTATTATCGCTTTTTTGTTCATAGTTTAAGCCTTTCACGGTCGATTGAAGCTGGAGCATAAGCCAGCAGGGGGTGTGGGGTCAAGACGTCCTCAGTCGACCGGATCATCAAAGCTGTCACCGAGTCGGTGGGCCTTCATCAGATTGGTGGTTCCCTGGGCGGCTAAAGGGCTGCCCATAGTGATGATGACCAGGTCCCCTCGGTTCAGGGCGCCCGCCTCAAGGACTACTTTTTCCAAAGAGCGAATCTGGGCCTCGGTGTCCCCCTGAAAATCGACTTGCAGGGAACGGACGCCTGCGTAGAGAGTCAGTCTGCGGCGCACGCTGCGCGAAGGGGTGATGGCGTAGACGGGGTTGGCTGGGCGGTAGCGGGCCACTCGGGCGGCGGTGGCACCGGTTTGAGTGAAGGCCAGAATGGCGGCAGCCTCGATACTGGTCGCGGTTCGGCAGGCCGCCTCGCCGATCGCATCGGACAGGCTGCGTGAGCCGCTGTCGGCCGGATAGAAATTGAAAATTGAGCTATGCAATGTAGGGTCGTTTTCAACCCGTTGTGCCATGCGGTCCATGAAAGCGACGGCTTCCGCAGGATATTTCCCTACAGCCGTCTCCGCTGAAAGCATGATTGCGTCGCTGCCGTCGAGGATGGCATTGGCCACATCGGAGGCTTCGGCCCGGGTCGGTCGCGGCTGACTGACCATGCTCTCGAGCATCTGGGTGGCGGTGATAACCGGTTTGCCTGCTTCGCGGCATTGGCGAATGATCTGCTTCTGGATCAGCGGTACCTGCTCCGGGCCGATCTCAACCCCCAGATCGCCTCGGGCCACCATGATCCCATCGGCGGCTTTAAGAATCGCCGCAAAGTCAGCGACGGCCTGGGGCTTTTCGATCTTGGCGATAATCGGCATGTCCGATTGAAGGGTGCAAAGATGCTCTTTTAGGGCCTGTATATCGATTGCGGTGCGTACAAAGGACAGGGCCAGGTAGTCGAGGTCGGCGGCAATGGCAAAGTCGATGTCTTTTCGGTCCTGTTCGGTGAAGGCCGGTAGCGACAGGCGGGTTTCAGGCAGATTGACCCCCTTGCGGCTCTTCAGTAAGCCGCCGCTGCGAACCGTGCAGCGAACCTCGCCGTCGGTGATGGCACGGACTTCCAGCTCTATCAGGCCGTCGTCGAGGAGGATGCGCTGGCCCGCCTGGACCTCGTTGGCCAGTTTGGCAAAGCGCACCGGAATGCGCTGTCGATTGCCGATCAGTTCTTTCGTCGAAAGTAACAGATCCTGGCCGTCGGAAAGCGTTACCTCATTGTTTTCCAAGTCTCCGATACGTATTTTTGGACCCTGCAGGTCGCCGATAATGGCCACGGCCCGCCGCCGCCGCTGCGAAAGTTGGCGAATGCGTGCGATGACCTTTGTTTTGCTGGCGTGATCACCGTGAGAAAAGTTGAGGCGAAAGATGTCGGCCCCTGCTTCCATCAGCCTCTGCAGTTGTGCTTCCGACTCGCAGGCGGGTCCAACGGTGGCGACGATCTTGGTGTGACGGACAATAGGCATCAATGTATCCTGCGATAAGAAGACCTGCTCATTAAAGAGAAAGCAAAAAGGACCCTGCCGGTGAGGGAGGGTCCTTTTTAAGAAGTTAAATGGTCTGGCCTAGTGGTGGTAACGTCCCACGCGTTCCGTGTGAGCTTTGCTCGGTCCGCGGTGGCAGCGAAAGCAGGGCTCTTCGGAAACTTTTTGTTGCTGCATGGGCGACTCTTGCTCCGGCAGGACCGCCGCTTCCGTCTGCCAGGAATACCTGCCGCTTTCATCGCTTAAGGTTGCAGGTGTGTAGGCGACGGTCCAGTTGGCATTGATCGGCAACGTATGGCACTGATCGCAGCCCCCCGGAGGTGGAATGGCCTTCCAGGCGGTGAACATGGCGCATCCGCAGAGAGCGATTGCCGCGAGTACGGCAAAACCTAACTTTTTCATAGGGACCAAAACCTCCGAAGAAAATGATGAATTCGTTTTGAAACTATAACATAGCGGGCATGTTGGGCAAATGGCAAAGTCGCAGAGAAAAAATCCTGCACTGTTAAGAAAAATGGATTGTCGTTGGAGAAACGGCGATCTTTAAATTAATACCAAGATTGTTTTATTTATTGCCTGGCCGAGAGGCAAAGGATGGCTGGAAGACGTCTCATGATTTGGTTTTTATAGTGAGCAATGGAACAATGTCTTATCAATCATTTGGGCATGTTTTTTCATGGGAGGTACGGACGGATAGGCGGTGTTAAGGGTTGCAATGAATTGTCTAAGGGATATGCAGGCCCGTTTCTGGGAAAAGTAGGGAGGCAGAGAAGAAGAAAAAACACCTATTGTATTGATATGTTTATGGTACGGGCGATTTTTTTGAGAAAGGTGCTCAGCCAGGGAATGGTTTGTTGGGCGTTGCATTACGCGCAATGTTTAGACGGTTTGGGCCGACATTGAGTACTTGCAATTTTGCGAATTTGTGGTTTATTTCTTCGGCAAGAATAGGCAGAGATGTAAATTAACAGCTTGCATTTTTGGGGTAGTTGTGGCATCGATACTGCGGACACTTAAAACAATGGTTTATTTTCGGGGGATCGGAGCCAACAAGAATTTGCCAGTGGAAAAGCGTAACGTCTAGGTTGGTCCCGTTAAGGGGTTTAATGTTGGGTGTTACGTCACGTGGGGTGCAATCTGGTATGGTGCTTGAGGACTCGGTCGATCGAAATGTTCAAAGCAGGCCAGCAGTATTAAAAGCAGAGACATCCTATTGTCGGGGTGCAGGCGAAATCCTTGCCGGGTACGGGATAGAAATCTGCAGGTTCGTTGTTAGAGAACAAGCCCCTTGCTATGTTGTTCATTGATCGTTTTTACGATTGGACGGATGTATCGCTGCTTTTGGCCGGCATCGATTTTTCAAAACCGTTGCTATGGTTTTATAGTTCCATTGATCGGTTACCGCTTGGGAGGGCGGTCGGTCAGGGTACAGACGATGGCATGAAGCGGTTGGATAGTCGATATTGGTCAGGGTCTGCCGTTGTATTGGATTAGGAGCGCTGTATTTATTTAACAACTGTATGGGAGGAAAGCCGAAATGAACTTAACAGCACCAACACTTATCCTTATTATGTCCATGTGGATTCCCGTAGCATTTCTGTATCTGGGCCACGGAGACGCCAAAGGCACCGGAGCCGTTACTGCATTTGTAGGTGCCTGCGTTCTTATCAGTGCATTCCTGCACGGTGTCGATGGTAATGGCGCGGTTAGCGCACTGTTGTTTGCTCATGGACTGTTGTACTGCACCGTAGCTTATGCCCTGCTGGCTGGCCTGGAAGACCTGAAGGCCGTTGGTAACGTCAGCTTGGTCGCCATGATCATCTCCTTCTTCTTTATCTTCGTGTTTAAGACACCCGAAGGTCAGTTCACCTACTTCTCCCTTTGCTCGGCAGGCTACGTGGTGCTGACCCTGGAAGTATTCTTGGTTTGCTACGGCAAGCTCAGCGCCAAACTGCTGGCTTACTCGCTGATCATCTGGGCATTTGTTGGCTTGATGATTCCTGCTTTCGCCGTTCTGGGTCTGTGGCCCATGCCTTTCTAAGACAAGTTGAATAGCGGGGACTTGTCCCCGTGGTTTACCTTTAGAGAGCCGGCGCTTGCGCCGGCTCTCTTTTTTTGTAGGCTGAGTCGGGTCTGGTCAGAAAGCTTCATTTGAACAAAAAGAAAGCCCTTTGCCTGGTTGGCAAAGGGCTTTCTTTTTGAGTATCTAGATTAAAAGCGGTATTAAATCAGAGCCGAATAATACCGGACGCCCAGGTGAAACCGCCGCCGAAGGCGACCAGGCCAATCAGAGAGCCCGGCTTAATGACACCGTTTCGTCTGGCTTCGTCGAGGGCGATAGGTATGGAAGCCGCTGATGTGTTGCCGAAACGGTCAACGTTGACATAGGTCTGTTCGCTGTTGAGCTTTAGTCGTTTGGCCAAGGCCTCAATGATGCGCAGGTTGGCCTGGTGAGAGATAACCAGATCGAGCTGGTCGCTGGTCATGTCGGCCTGCTTGAGGACTTTTTTCATGGCTTTGCTCATGGCAACAACAGCATGGCGGAAAACCTCTTTACCTTCCATGCGAACGGTGTGGATTTTTTCCTTGATGTTTTCCTCTGTCGGCATATTGATGCAGCCGCAACCGGCATTGTACAGCAAGTTGCTGTAACCGCCGTCACTACCGATATAGGTAGATATAATGCCGCGCTCGTCTTGGCTGGGTCCGAGAACTACGGCTCCGGCTCCGTCTCCGAAGAGCACGCAGGTATTACGGTCCTCCCAGTCAACTATGGAGGTCAGTATGTCGCCTCCAATAACTAGGGCGTGGCGATAGGTCTGGTTGCGCATCATGCTTTCCGCAATCTGCAGTCCATAGATAAAACCGGAGCAGGCGGCGGCGATGTCGAAGGCCGCAGCATTTTTGGCACCGAGCAGTTCTTGAATAAAGCAAGCGGTAGCCGGAAACTTCATGTCGCCGGTAACGGTGGCGAGAATGATGAGATCGATATCTTTCGCTTCAAGACCGGCGTCTTCAATAGCCTTGCGGGCTGCTTCAGCTGCCAATTCGGAAAGGGGGGCACCCTTTTCGGCAACATGCCGCTCACGAATACCGGACCGTTCGACAATCCACTGGTCGTTGGTGTCGACTATTTTTTCCAGATCGGCATTGGTAAGAATTTTTTCCGGTACGGCACGGCCGGTACCGAGAATCATGGTCTGAGGTGTATTAGTCATCTTGCTCTCCTGGCAAAGACGTTAAAAAACGCTGCCAACTTAACATGTTTAGATCGTTCCCTCAAGGGGGCGGCAGCTTTTTTAAGCCTGCACGGTCGCTTGTTTGATGTGAACAAACTTGGCCTCGGTTAAGCGCTTTGCCAAAGCTCAGGTTTGCGGATCCTTGTGACCGCCGGAAAGTCGATCCAGCAGGGCTTCATCAATGGACCGCAGGTGTAGATCCCGTTGTGGAAAGGGAATTTCTACCCCAGACAGGCGGAACTGATCGTCTATAGCTTGCAGCAGATCACTTTTTACCTCCAGTCGGCCGTTCGCATTGGCAATCCAGGTCCGCAGTTGAAAGTCGAGGGAGCTTTCGCCAAATTCAGTAAAGAGGACAGAAGGTTCTGGGGATTTGAGGACTTTTGGGTGCCGTTCGGCGCAATTTTTTAGAATTTTAAGGACTAGCTGTATATCGCTACCGTATGCAACCCCGATTGGCAACGTGACCCGACTCTGTTCGCTGGACAGGGTCCAGTTGGTGACCTTTTGCGATATCAGGTCTGAGTTGGGGACAATGATTTCCGACAGATCAAAGGTCTCAATGGTCGTTGAGCGTAGGCCGATATTTCTGACATAGGCCCATTCATTATCGACCATGATCATGTCGCCAAGTTTGATGGGCCGCTCAAAGAGCAAAATCAAACCGCTGACGAAGTTATTGACAATATTCTGTAGTCCGAAACCGATGCCGATGCCGAAGGCGCCGGCTAAGACCACAAAGTTTTGCGGGGTTACCCCCAGCAGGCTCAGGGCAAAAATAAAGCCGACAAGAACCAGGCTGTAATGCAGCAGCTTTTTAATCGAGTCGCGAATGCCCCGGTCGATGGCACTGCGGGGAAAAAATTCGGATTCTAGCAGGGCGCGCAGCAGCCAGGAGATCTGTACTGCGGCATACATGGCAAGCATAGCGATCAGAACCATGTGCAGGGTTACTCTGGTTTGCCCCAGGGTGATACCAAACTGCATGAACAGTGACCAGGCTTCGCCGGGTGCATCGAAGAGCCCCCAGATGACTAACAGATAGAGGAACGAATTGCCGAGAATGAAGACCTGCAAGGCCTTTTTCAGGTGGCCACGAAGTTCATCACCAAAATGACTGAAAAAATGCTGGCGACGAAAAAATGGCTGCCCGAACAGATAGTCGAGGCCCCCCCGGCAGAGACGTATGGTCATAGCTGCAAACAGGCCGAGAAAGACGGTTTTGTTGGAGGATTCGAAAAGCCGTGCCGAAAGGTTAATGAAACCGCCGAACTGAGCCAGAAAAGCCAAGCTCAGGATAGCCGCCCCGAGGCGCAGGGCCAGAACGAAACCGTCAATTCTACCATGGAGGGTTTTGCGGCAACGGGTAGCCAGCAGCAGCAGAAAGGGGATTCCGCTTAAAGAGAGTAGGGTCAGGTAGAGCCGGTAGAGGGGCGTCGGCAGGGCGATAATCTGCATGGCGGTGGATACGACCAGCAGAGTGGCCATCAGGTAGGCCATCAGGATCTTACAGCGGCTTTTCAGCAGGCCCGAAACCAGAGTGGCAGAGGAAAAAGCTGCCAGGAAAATCATCAATAATCGCCAAAGTTCGGGAATGGCCCCATACAGGAAGCTAAGGGCAGCCACGGCGACAAAGACCCCGGTGGCCAGGGGGTGCTGAATAAGAAATTGCCATTCTTCGGAGACTCGCCCTTTGTCTTGCCTGAACATAATGAAACTGGCCAGACCGGTGGCGAGGAGAAATTGCAAAGCAACAACCCAGCCCTTTTGGCGAAAAAATCCCTGGTCGAATTTTGTCACCTGACGCAGGTTCTTGAGTGCTTCTTTGATCAGGTCCCGGTTGAACTGGCGATAAAAGGACGGGTTGGTGAAGGATCTATCGGTTTTCTCAAAGGCTTTGCCGCGCATGACCTGCAGCATTTCTTCGATTTTTCCAAGGGACAGCTGGTTCTGCTCCTGTAGTTGAAACACCTCGTTCTGTAGCGCCACCAGGGGTTTACTGGCTGCGTTGATCTGATTGAGCGCACTTTCAATAGTGCCGGTGGCTTTGTTGAAAGTCTCCTGCTGATCTTTGGGCAGGTCGGGTAGGCCGGCCCGATGCCATTTTTTCCAAAAATCCTGCTGCTCCTGCCAGCCTTGACGCAGGCCGTCCAGTTCGAGCAGCTTGCCGGAGATGGTGTTTAGCAATTTGGCGAGATTGTTTTTCTGCTCCACTCCATGTTCCCGCCCTGCGAGCAAGCGGTCGAAGCTCCAGCCGTCGGCTTCGAACTGGGTGATCCCTTCGCTCAACTTCTGTTGTGTCTCGCTGAGCGTCTCCAGGGGTTTTTCAAAGGACTCTGTTTCACTTAACCCGACAAGTCGGCCTTGCAGGGCGGATGCCTGCTCGTTCAAAAGCCCCAGCCGCGGAATGATTTCTATCGTCCCGGGCAGAGGTAGCGGCTCTTGTGGTACGACCGTTTCGGCAGAAAAAAGCAGCGAGGGTATTAGCAAAAGCAACAGAATCATGCCCCAGGACTTGCCGGACAGTATCTTCATCAGTGATCTCCAGACAAAAACGACAAAGGTTGGTTCAGCTCTTGGTTCGTGACCAGAACTCTTTTTATCTATTTTACCGTCAAGGGGGCGACATGGCACAAAATATTCGGGCCCCTGAGTCTGGTCCGGTCGCCTGTTGGCGCCGATCAGGGTCATTATCGGCAGTCAGGCGTCACGGGCTTGCTTTTTGTCCTGACCTGATAGAATTAAGATTATTGAACAGTTAGCCGGTTTAGTTGGATCTATGTAACGTCTGTAACCGTTTTTGCCGATATTTTATCAGAAAACCACCTGTAGCAGAGAGAGAACGGGCCATGACCGGGAATCAAGTCTGCCGCGGCCAGGTCGTTGCAATTCGCGGCGGCGTGGTGGATGTACGCTTCAGCGACAAGCTGCCTCCCCTCAGGTCGCTGTTGTTGGCCGGAGAGGAACAGGATGTTGTTGTCGAGGTAGCTCTGCATCTGGGAGAGCACCTGGTCCGCTGCACGGCGCTTACGCCGACCCATGGTCTGGCCCTGGCAGCGCCGGTTCGAGCCACGGATCAGCCTTTGACCGCGCCGGTGGGAAAAGGAATTCTGGGGCGGGTGTTTAATGTTTTCGGCCAGCCGATCGACCAGCAGGGCCCGGTCGCCAATACTCAGCTCCGTTCGGTCCATGGTCGGCCTCTCGAACTGGCCGAACGGGCCACTAAGGCGGAAATTTTTGTTACCGGCATCAAGGCCATCGATGTGCTGGCTCCTCTGGAGCGGGGTGGTAAGGCCGGCCTGTTCGGCGGGGCCGGGGTCGGCAAAACCGTGCTCATCACCGAACTGATTCACAACATGGTTGGTCGCCACGAAGGCGTGTCGATTTTTTGTGGCATCGGAGAGCGTTGCCGGGAAGGCGAAGAACTGTATCGGCAGATGCAGGAATCGGGTGTTCTGGACAATACGGTGATGGTCTTCGGCCAGATGAACGAACCGCCCGGTGCCCGCTTTCGGGTCGGTCTGGCGGCCGTGACCATGGCCGAATACTTTCGCGACGATCTCGGCCAGGACGTACTGCTGTTGGTCGACAACATCTTCCGTTTTATTCAGGCCGGGATGGAATTGTCGGGGATGCTTGGCATGATGCCTTCGCGGCTCGGCTACCAGCCGACCATGGCCACTGAGTTGGCCGAACTGGAGGAGCGCATCGGTAACACTCAGCGGGGCGCCATCACCTCGATTCAGGCGGTTTATGTACCGGCCGACGATTTCACCGACCCAGCCGCTGTGCATACCTTTTCCCACCTGTCGGCTTCCATCGTCCTGTCCCGTAAACGGGCCGGGGAAGGTCTCTATCCCGCCGTGGATCTGCTGAATTCTGGCTCCAAAATGCTGGCCCCAACCGTGGTAGGTGAACGTCACTATGGCCTTGCCCGAGCCGTCCGACAGACCCTGGCCGGCTACGAAGAGTTGAAGGATATCATCGCCATGCTTGGCTTCGAAGAACTTGCCTGGGATGATCGTCGCACGGTGATGCGGGCTCGGCGCCTGGAGCGGTTTTTTACTCAACCCTTCTATACGACCGAACAGTTCACCGGTCTGGACGGGCGGAGTGTCGCCCTGGAAGAGGCTTTGACGGGCTGCGAACGGATTCTCAACGATGAATTTAACGAAGCTCCGGAACAACTGTTGTTCATGATCGGGGGGTTGGATGAGGCCGATCGGCGCTTGCAGGAGGCTGAGTCGGCGCAACAGGCCAGCTCATGATGCTCAAGGTGTTAGTTCCCACCGAGGTATTGTTGGAACGGCAGGTTGCCAGTCTGACCGCCGAGGGACAAAACGGGTCCTTCTGCTTGCGCCCCAGGCATATCGATTATGTTGCCCCCCTGGTGTCGGGCTTGCTCTATTTTGTTGAGGAACAGGACGGCGCCGAAGGTTTTGTCGCCATCGATCAGGGAGTGCTGGTCAAATACGGCTCGCAGGTGACCGTTTCGGTGCGCAACGCCGTGTTCGGCCCACGGCTGGAAGATCTGCTGAACATTGTCGATGAGCGTTTCGGCGTCATGGACTACCAGCAGCGCATGGTCCGTTCGGCCATGACCCGGCTGGAAGCCGATTTCTTGCGGCGCTTTATGGAGTTGAAATGAATCCCGATAAGCAGCCCGCCGACCGGGGCAAGTCTCTTGCAGAGGAACAATTTCGCCGCCGTTTGGTAGCCCGACGCAGCCGGTTTCTGCGGGCTAGACAGCAGGGAGAGCGTCCGGCCTGGTTCGGGCTCGGTATGTTCGGCCTGGTCGGCTGGTCGGTGGCTATTCCGACGGTGAGTCTGACGGCCCTAGGCGTCTGGGTCGACCGGCGCTGGCCCGGTCCCCATTCCTGGACCCTGATGTTGCTGGTGATCGGAATGGCTCTTGGCTGTCTCAATGCCTGGTTCTGGGTCAGCCGAGAGCGCCGCGAAATTACCAAGGATCGTGGTGAACCTTACGAGGAGGATCAAGATGACCGGGACTGACCTGACAGGGTTAGGCATGGCGCTGGCTGCCGGTGCGGCATTAGGGGCCGGTTACTTTGCCGGGCTGTGGCTGACCGTTTGTCGATTAGCCAACACTCGGACGCCCTACCGTTTCTACAGCTTGAGTTTACTGTTGCGGTTGATGCTGGTGTTGGCCGGCTTCTATCTGCTGGCATCCAGAGGCTATGAGAATTTACTGGCTGCCGGTGTCGGCTTCCTGGTGTCCCGTCAACTATGGCTGATGGCCAAGCGATCTCCAAGAGTGCAACCGGTTCGTGACGATAAGCAGGATGCGTGATGGAACTCAGCCCCGATAGTATTATCCTCTGGCAGGCAGGCTTCGCTAAGCTCAACCTCACCATTGTTCTAACTTGGCTGAATATTCTGCTGCTGACAGTCGGTTCGGCCCTGGTGACCCGGCGTTTGCGAGACGACGGCAAACTCAGCCGCTGGCAAAATTTGCTCGAAGTGTTGGTCTCTGGAATCGAGCAGCAGATTGCCGATATGGGGCTGTCTCCAGCCCGGGAGTTTCTGCCATTTCTCGGCACCTTATTCATATTTGTGCTGTTTGCCAATTTGCTGGCGGTGGTTCCGGGCTATCGGCCGCCGACCGGCTCCTTATCGACCACCGCGGCTCTGGCGATCAGTGTTTTTGTCGCGGTGCCCTGGTGGGGGATTCGGCGTCGGGGCTGGGGTGGCTTTTTCGGGATGTATATCAAACCCTCTGTCTTCATGCTGCCCTTTAACATTCTCGGCGAACTGTCCCGTACCTTGGCTTTGGCGGTGCGCCTGTTCGGCAATATCATGAGCGGTAGTATGATTGCCGGCATTTTGCTGACGGTCACGCCGCTGTTTTTTCCGGTGGTCATGCAACTTCTCGGACTGATCACCGGCGTTATTCAAGCCTATATCTTTGCCATTCTAGCGGCGGTCTATATCGCGGCCGCAGCCAAGGTGCAACGGGTTCGGGAAGATGACGGACAAGGAGGTTTACATGGATAGTCTCGGATGGGTGGCCGTTGCCTCAATTATCTCGGCTGGACTGTGTATCGCTATCGGCGCCATCGGCCCGGCCCTCGGTGAAGGGCGAGCTCTGGCTCAGGCTTTAAGCGCTCTAGCTCAGCAACCCGATGAAGCCAATACCATCACCCGCACCCTGTTTGTCGGGCTGGCAATGGTCGAGTCGACGGCTATCTACTGTTTTGTCGTGGCCATGATCCTGATCTTTGCTAATCCCTTCTGGCAGTACTTTGTCGGCCAGTCGGCGGGAGGCTAGACGATGCTTATCGACTGGTTTACCGTCGCAGCCCAGACGGTCAACTTTCTGTTGCTGATCTGGCTGTTAAAGCGGTTTCTTTACGGGCCGATTCTGCAGGCTATGGAGCGGCGCGAGGCCCGCATCGAAGGTCGGCTGCAGGAGGCTCGCCAGGAGCATGAGGTCGCTAGAGAAGAGGCCGCCGAATATCAGCGCCTGAATCGGGAGTTGGAAGAAACGCGGACGGAGAGTCTGCACCAGGTAGCCGAAGAAGCTGGTCAGCACCGTCAGCAATTGATCGACCAGGGACGAGCTGAAGCCTCCGCATTAACCGAAGCCTGGAAGGCCGCAGTCTGTCGAGACCGTCAGCTGTTCATGGCCGACCTGAAAAAGCGCATCGGCAGCGAAGTGTTGCAGATCGCCCGTAAAGCCCTCAACGATCTAACCGGTTGCGATCTGGCTACGCTGTTAGCGGAGCGTTTTGTCGCCCGTTTCGCCGCTTTGGACCAGGAGCAGCAGTCGAGTTGTCGCACGGCGGCGGAAACCTCCGGGGTCCTGGTGCGAAGCGCGGTAACTCTGGAGGATCCCATCCGTAGCCGTCTTGAAGCCGGCCTGCAACCGCTACTTGGTCCCGACGCGGCGATCAGCTATTGCATCGCAGACGATATGCCCCTGGGTATCGAATTAATCCTCGGCGGACTGAAGCTGTCTTGGGGGGTGGACAGCTACTTTGCCGAACTGGAGCGGCAGATCGACCTGCAGCTAGAAGAGGTTGACGGGACTGGGGAAGGGGGACGGAGGAGTTTATGAGCGGCTTCAGTGGCTTGCTGGACGAAACCCTCGGAGTTTTGCGCCGGACCATAACCACCATGGAGCCGCAGCTGCTGCTTCAGCAGGTCGGACGGCTTTCCTATGTCGGGCGGGGCATCGCCCGGGTTCGAGGCCTGCAAAGGGTTCGCAGCGAAGAGCTGCTGGCTTTTCCCGGAGGCGTACTGGGGCTGGCTTTAGACCTCGACTCTCGGGAGATCGGGGTGGCCATGCTCGGTGATTATAGCGCCTTGCAAGCCGGTGATGAGGTGATCAGCACCGACCGGGTGCTGGATGTGGCGGTGGGCGAGGGGCTCCTTGGCCGGGTGGTTGATCCGACGGGACAGGCGCGGGACGGAAGTGGGCCGGTTCCCTATCATGAGCGCCGGCCGGTGGAGCGACCGGCCCCGGCTATCATGGAGCGGCTGCCGGTCACTGAACCGCTGATGACCGGCATCAAGGTGGTCGACGCTCTGGTCCCCATTGGTCGTGGTCAGCGCGAGTTGATTCTCGGTGACCGGCAGACCGGTAAGACGGCCCTGGCCGTTGACACCATTCTTAACCAGCACGACAAGGGGGTCTTGTGTGTTTATTGTGCTATTGGTCAGCGGGCATCCAGTGTCGCTTCGGTGGTGGCCCAGTTACGGGAACGGGGGGCGATGGATTACACCACGGTGGTAGTCGCCGAAGGGGATGATCCGCCGGGCCAGCAGTACATTGCTCCCTATGCCGCTACCACCATTGGTGAATATTTTATGGAACAGGGGCGGGATGTGTTGGTGGTCTATGACGACCTGACCCGCCATGCTCGGGCCTACCGTGAATTGTCCCTGTTGTTACGCCGGCCCCCCGGTCGGGAAGCCTTTCCAGGCGATATCTTCTATATTCATTCGCGACTTCTGGAACGGGCCACCCGGCTAAAGGAGCAATTCGGTGGCGGCTCCCTCACCGCTTTGCCGATCATTGAAACCGAAGCGCAGAATCTGGCCGCCTATATTCCCACCAACCTGATTTCCATCACCGACGGTCAGATCTATCTGTCCCCCGGTCTCTTCCAGAAGGGGCTACTGCCGGCCGTCGATATCACCCGTTCGGTCTCCCGAGTCGGCGGCAAGGCTCAACTGCCTGCTTATCGCGCCGTGGTCGGTGATCTGCGCCTGGCCTATGCCCAGTTCACCGAACTGGAAGCCTTTGCTCGTTTCGGAACTCGCCTCGACGATGCGACTAGCCAGCTGCTGAATCGCGGTCGGAGGGTACGGGCCGTACTCAAACAGGGTCAGTGTGCGCCCCGTACGGCCGTCGAGCAGGTGATGGTTCTGCATGCAGTCAATTGTGGTCTGTTCGACGACATCGGCGAAGGGGACATGGCCCGGGCCGAGAATCGGGTTTGCGAAGCGCTGGTGTTGCTGCCGGAGATCACATCCAGAATAGAGGGGGGCGAAAAACTCGATGACGACGATTTGCGGGTACTCCAGCAAGCTGCCGCCGAGGCGCTGAAGGAAGCACCATGAGCCAGGCTCTGCTGGAACTGCAGCGACGCATTCGCAGCGCCGACGATCTGTATACCGTGGTGCGCACCATGAAGACCATGGCCGCGGTCAATATCCATCAGTACGAACGATCGCTACGATCTCTGGACGATTATTATCGGACCGTTGAAATGGGCTTGCAGGCTGTTTTGCGTGATCGGCCGCTGGTTGGGTCAATTAAACGGCCCCGCCAGACGGTGTTGCTGGTCTTTGGCTCGGATCAGGGTATGGTCGGGCGTTTTAACGAATTGTTGCTCGATGGGGTCGAAGAGGTTTATCGCCAGATGTGCCAGGAGGGTGGCTGTTGCCTGGTTTGGGCGGTCGGTGAAAAGGTGGCTGCGGGGCTTGCTCAACGGCTTGAGGAGGCGCGGGAATTCTTTCGGTTGCCCTCTTCGGCCCAGGCGATCACCGGAGCTGTACAACAGGTGTTGCTCCGTTTCGAGGGATGGCGAAGCCAGCACGGTGAAACCCGTCTGCTGCTGTTTCATAATGCCCCCGCTAAGGCCACCCATTATGAACAACTTCAGGTGGACCTGCTGCCTCCCGACGATGATTGGCTGGCCACTATGAGTGGCCAACCGTGGCCGGGGCGCTGCCTACCCCTTTACTCCCCGCCCTGGCAGCCCCTGTTTGCCGCTCTGATCGCCGAGTATCTGTTTGTCTCTTTGTTTCGGGCCTTTGCTGCGTCCCTGGCTGCGGAGAACGCCGCTCGCTTGGCCGCCATGCAGCGGGCCGAAAAAAATATCGAAGAGATGTGTGCTGTTTTTCGCGCTGATTATCATACTTTGCGCCAGAACAGTGTGACCGAAGAACTGTTTGATGTGATTGCTGGTTTTGAGGCTCTGGTTGATGCGCAGAATGGTAGAGAGTTCTGAATTTGCTGGGTTTGTAAGAGGCGACCTATAAACCAAACAAAAAACAAGACCGACGGGTCGCGTCCCGCCAGACGCCATACTTTTTGTCCAAGCCAACAAAAAGTAAGCAAAAAATGGCTGCCACTGCGTGGAGCATGCTGTCACGCAGATATGGAGAAGGCTAACAACGCTAGTGCCATCCCACAGCGGCAGCAATTTCTTTGCGCGGCCCCTCTTCCGAAAGTTGGTGGCTAAAATTCTTGGTTTCGATTCTTTTCCCAACATTGATCGAAGAGGCTGTTGGGTTTAAAATCAATGCCGCATCTGCAATACCGCTCCGTTACCCTCTATCGTTCCCGCTGAGTGGGTTACTAACTTTCAGAATGAGAAACTTCCTTGTAAGAAAAAGGCCCCGGCTATTGCCGGGGCCTTATTGTGTCGGTGATCTCTTTTATGGATACCCTTCAAGGGAGGATGACAAGGGAAGTAAGTCAGAATCAGATCGTGCCGCCGGGCGGCCGATAGGAGAAGTCGCGAAAGTTGACGCGAAAGAAGAGACTATAAAGGACCGGCACCAGACCCAAGGTCAGAATGGTCGCAAACAGCAGGCCAAAAATAATGGAGATGGCCATCGGTTCCCACATGGGTCCCCCACTTAACCACAGGGGCATCAGGCCGCCCATGGTGGTCGCTGTGGTGAGTAGAATCGGCCGTAGTCTACGCTGGGCCGATTCAAGGATCGCCATGGCCGGATCCTGACCGTTCTTGTCGATCTCGATATTGATACGGTCGATCAGCACGATGGCGTTGTTGATAACGATCCCGCACAGGGCGATGATGCCCAGCAGGGTCATAAAACCGAAATAAGAACCGGTCACCAGTAGGCCGAAAGTTACACCAATCATTCCCAGTGGGATGGTCAGCAGAATAATCAGCGGACGGCGCAGGGAGTTGAACTGGGCCACGAGCAGTAGCAGAATTAGAAGCGCGGTCAAGGGCAGATTGGCAGCGATCGAGGTGTTGGCTTTACCGGAGGTTTCGATCTCCCCGCCGAGTTGATATTTGTCGCCAAAGGGCCAGCTTTGACTCTGCTCTTTTAGCCACCCTTCGATTTGTTGGCCGATGGCGATGGCGTTGGCACCGCTGTCGATGTTGGATTGTACAGTGACGGTCCGGACTCGATCACGACGAATGATTTTACCGGGCTGCCAGGCGAGGTTGATGTCGGCCACCTGTTTCAATGGCACCGATTGCCCCGTATGTTGTACGAAGATGTTGTGGCTTTCTAGTTTACCGATATCTTTGCGGTCGGCGGCCACGGAGCGCAGCGTGACGGGAATCAGCTCGTCCTCTTCGCGGTATTCGGTGGTTTGAATGCCGCTCAGGATCGTCTGTAAAGATACGGCGATATCGCGGCTGGTAAGGCCGGCCCGCAGGGCTCTCGGCTGGTTGATCTGAACCACCAGCTTTTTAGTGCGTGCGCCCCAGTTATCGGTGATGTTGCGGGTGCCGGGAATCTGGGCCAATTGATCCTTGGTCTGTTGTACCAGCTCGAAAAGACGGTCCGTATCCTTGCCCGAAAGGCGCACTTCGACGGGGTTATCGATGGGCGGGCCGAGAATCAGCGGCCGAATCTTCGGCGTCAGGTCGGGAAAGTTATTCAGGCAGTAGGCCTCCAGGCGCGGAATCATTTCTGCAAGATTATGGTCGCGGCTGGTGCCATTGATGAGCATATAGGTGTATTCGGGGCTAGGCGCCTCGGGGGAGTAGGGCAGCATATAACGGGGCGCTCCCGAGCCGATATAGCTGACCCAGCTGACCAGACCTTCTTTGTCCTGTTTCGGGTCAGCCATCATTTCCGTTTGCATGAAGTTTTCGATCTGCTGTACTACCGCTTCCATGCGTTTCAACGGGGTGCCAACGGGCAGGCGCAGTTCGGCACTGAAGATCGGCTTGTTGTGAGGGGGAAAAAACATCTTCGGTACAAAGCGGAAGCTGGCCATGGCGACCACAAAGACCAGCATTATCGCGGCCAGAGTCATGAATCGGTTGCGTAGCATCAACAGTAAGAAGCCACGATAGCGGCGGTAAAAGGCCGTATTGTAGCCGCTCTTTTTGGAAGAAGGTTTGATGCGAATTAGATAGACGCAAAACAGCGGGGTCATAGTCAGCGACAGAATCCAAGAGCACAGCAAGGTGATGGTGACCACCTTGAATAGCGGTGCGGTGTATTCGCCCGTCGACGACTTGGCCAGGTAGATGGGCAGAAAGGCGGCGGCAGTGGTCAGGGAGGAGGTCAGCAGCGGAATCTTCAGTTCCTGTGCCGACTCGATAGCCGCCTCGACCGCTGATTTTCCTTCGCCCATCAGCACCATGATCGATTCGGACATGACGATGGCATTGTCGACCAACATGCCCAAGGCGATAATCATGGCCGCCAAAGACATCTGGTCGATGCCGATGCCGAGCAGGCCCATCACCAGCAAGGCCATGATCATGGCCATAGGGATCAAGCTGGAAACCGCCAAGCCAGTGCGCAGGCCGAGAAACACCAGCATCACAGCCAATACGATGACCATCGCCTGCAGCAGGTTTGTGACGAACTCATCGACCTTGCGTTTAACGTGCTCGGGCTGAAAAGCGACAATGTCGAAATCGACGCCGATGGGGTAGGCTTGGCGAAAGCGTGCCAGGGACTGCTTAACCTCATCGCCGAGGGCCAGCATGTCACCTCCTTCGCGCAGGTTAAGAGCCAGGGTCAGGGACGGCTTGCCTTTATAGTGTACGCGTTTGGTCGGCGGGTCGATGTAGTCGCGGCGAATGCTGACAATATCTTCTAGATAGACGACGTCGTCGCGGCCGGGCAGGGTGATAACGGTGCGCTTGAGATCGGCTACCGAATCGAAGTTGCCGGTCGGTTCAAGGACGATCTGCTCGCGATCGGTAAAGATTTCACCACCGGGAATGATAATATTGCGGGCTTCGAGAATGCCTTTGAGCTGAAAGGGCGACAGCCCAAGTTCCGCCAGTCGGGCGTTTTGATACTCGACGAAGATCCGTTCCTGCTGAATACCCTGAATAGTAACCTTGGCGATGTGCGGACTTAGCAGCAGCTCATTGCGGCAATCGTCAGCAACCTCTTTGAGTTCCGCGTAGCTGAAATCTTCGCCGCTGATGGCGACGATGATGCCGAAGATATCACCGAATTCATCGTTGACAAAGGGGCCGACCACTTCGTCAGGCAGTTCGCCAGTGGCCCGAGTAACCTTGCGCCGCAAATCGTCCCAGATGGGCCGCATCTCTTTGTGGCGCTCAAGGACGTTGACCCAGATGATCGAAACGCCCGGCTTCGACTCACTCTCGATATAGTCGATCTGGGGGATTTCCTGAATGACCTTTTCCAGCTTGTCGGTGACCAACTGCTCCACCCGTTCGGGGCTGGCCCCGGGGAAGTAGGTCAGTACCTGGGCTACCCGCACCACAAATCCGGGGTCTTCCGCGCGGGGCAGGGTAGAAAAGTGGAACAGCCCGGCCAGGGTGATGACTAGCAGGGCGACCAGGGTGACCCGGTTTTTTTCTAGAGCGGCCCGGGTCAGATTCATGGCTGAACCTCGTTGCTGGCAAGAATCTGTACCTGCTGGCCTTCGTGGATGCGGCTGATTCCGGCGGTGACGACCAGGTCACTGTCTTGTAGGCCGCTGAACACTTCCAGGCCGTCCGAAGTCAGTTCACCGATGGTAACTGCCCGCCGATGGATAATCCCTAGCCCATCCTTGGCGGATTCGACTACAAAGGCAAAGCGCCCTTTACGGTCTTCTCCAATAGCCTCAGGTGCTACTAAAACTGGAGTGTCGTCACCGGTTTTAGGCAAGAGGAAAATAATAGCCGCTGCCATGCCGGGGCGAATCTGACCGGAGCTTTGATCAAGGCGCACGGTGACTGGAAAAGTGGTTCCTTGGCCGGTAGCCGCGACGCCGACTTCGGTGACCTTGGCCGCAAACGTCCGTTCCGATAGGGCGTCAAACACAACGCGGACCGGCATCTTCTGTGTGATCTGGGTGATGAGGCTCTCTGGAACGGTACAGCCGACTTCGGTCAGCCTTCCAGAGGTCAGCAGTGCCACCATCTGGCCGGCGGCAACGTTTTCGTTGACCTCAATGGGCACGCTGGCGATGGCGCCGGCGCTGGGAGCGGTGAGCCGGGTGTAGCCCCGCTGGGACTGGGCCAGCTCCAGGCGGGTGTTGCTGGCCCGGACCAGCGCTTCGGTCGATTCGCTAGCCGCTCGAGCGGCGTCCAGGTCATTGCGCGAAGCGTTACGGTTTTCGTACAGTCCTCTCACCCGCTCGTAATTGGCTTCGGCGTTACGGGCCTGGGCTCGTGCGTTGGCCAAGGCCGCTTGTGCTTCCTGTGTCTGTAGTCGATAGTCGGTAGCATCCAGTCGGGCGATCAATTGCCCCTGTTTGACCTTATCCCCCACCTGAACCGCCAATTCTTCCACCGCACCGGGAACACGAAAGCTAAGTCGTGACTCCACACCCGCCTGGGCCATGCCGGAAAAGGTCCGTTTCAGCTGGCTACTGCCCGGCTTGACCTTTTGGTAACGAATTGGTCGAATCAGCTCCGGTTGCGGAGTGGGTTCACTTCCGCAGGCGAGCAGACATAGAGGCAACAGTAACACCAGCAGGGTGCGGTTTAACATGGGGTATCTCTCCTTGATGGCCATTATGGCTTGGCTGCCAAAATAAAACTGAAAACTCAGATCGGTCAAATGCGTTTAAGTCGGGTTGCGATATATCTGCCAGTTTCTTTGTTAAGCTCGGTAGCTCAGGGGGCGGAGGTGGCGTCTTGATGCCAGAATTCTTCCAGGCGGCCGAACCAGTCTTCCCGTTGTTGCGGGCCGAGAAAAAAGTCGAAACGACCGACAGCACGTTGTGTTTCCATCAGATCGATAAAAAAGTCGTAGACAGAGCTAGCCGCCACGCTATCGGCGACCAGGGCCGCATTCTGGGCATCGATTAGTTCGACAACCGATACCAGACCACGGGAATAGGCATCCGTTACCAGGTCCAGGTTCTTACGGGCGGCGGTAGCTCCCTGAGCCGACAGGCGGATGATGGTCTGAGAAGCTCGGGCTCGCTGCAAGGCCGAGCGGATGCGTTGTTCAAATCGGTCGGACAATGCCTTGCGCTCGATGTGCAGCTGTGCCAACTCTTCGTTGGCTTGCTCTAGCTCGGCCCTGCGGGCACCGCTGGTGAACAGGGGTAGAGCCAGATTGAGGCCGACGCTCCAATCCGTGTCGTTGGACTGGGGGATCTCGATGGGCAGGCTGCCCGTGAAGGGAGAGTCAACCCCTGCACCTCCTTCGTAGAAATGTTGACTGATGTCAGCGCGCAAGGAGACTTCCGGGGTCCAGAAAGAACGGCGGGCCGCCAGCCGGATCCGTTCTTGAGCGTCGATAGCCCGGTCGATACGCTGCAGCTCCGGGATCTCGGCTAGGCCTTCCTGGACCATGAAGTCACGATAACGGGCAAAGGCAGCGGGGGTGGCCAAATAGGGTTCGAGTCGTTGATTAGAAACAAGAAACTCAGGAGCGCCCAGCTTGACTTCTGCTGTGGTGAAGGCCTCTTCTGCGGGACGCTGCAGAAGCCGGTTGAGGTCGATTTCGGCCAAAGAACGTTGGGTGGCCGCTTGCACAACTGCTTTACGGTCCCGCGCTAATTGGCTCTCCCAACGATAGACTTCAGCAGGGCCACTAAAGCCGACGGCTTGGCGGCGGCGGGCCAAATTCAGGTTGGAACGGGTCTCAAGTAGATTATTGGTCTGGATGGTTTGCAGGGTCTTGGCGCGCAGCACAGTGAGATAACCAGCTGCCGCCGCCTGGGCGATGTCGAGACGCAGTTGGCGACGTTCCTGCTGCCTAGCCTCCTGCTGTTGCCCCTGTAGGTGATAGTTGGTGCGCCGTGATTCGGAATAGAGGGATTGTTCCAATACCAAGGCTCCGGTTACAGACCGTTCGGCTTGACTGCCGAAGCTGGCTTCGGCACGGTCTTTATCGATTAGCAAGCCATTGGCGATAACGGTCAGCTGAGGCAGCAGGGTTGCCCGGGCTTTACGTACCTTGGCTTCACCGGCGGCGATGCGGCGATCGGCCGCTGCTAGGTCGAGATTGATACTTAGGGCCTCTTTGACGGTTCCGGCTAGGGTCATTTCCCGGGTCGGGCCATTGGTGTCTTCGGCGATCAACTCCGCCTCAATAAGTTGTTCCCAGGTGGGGGAAAAGTCGATGGCTCGGGCGGTGCGCATATTGATACTGAGTCGGTCTTCCTGGGAGAAAAAAACCGGCAGTTCTCCGGCATTCTTGCCTAGCAGGATGCTCTGGATCGTCAGGGCAGTGCGACGGGCCAGCCGCGGAAAATCCGACTTTGGTGCGGCCCCGGCCAAGATCCCCTGTTCTACTTCGCTGTGCCCAAAATAGGAAAAACTCGGCAAGCCCCGCAACTTGAGTCCTTCGATCAAAAGCTTAAGTTCTGCTTGCGGCAGGCGCAACAGAGGGGTGACATAAACCGCATCGATATCTTGCGGCAGGTTTGCAAGGGCTGCTTCGGCTGAACTATCGACAGCGACGGAGGTCATGGCGATGCCCTTGCTGGCCAGGTTGGCAGAAAGCTCGTCTGTAAGGGCGGGAATGGCTTCAAGGTAAGGGCGGTTGGACAGAACCGCCAGTCGTTTAAACGGAAGAAGTTCACTAAAAGCCTGGATGTCCCGGCGGATCGGTGAGGGTGAGGCCAGGTAGCAGAAATTGGATACTCCGCTGGCTTCATGCAGCAACGGATAGTTTTGAATCGCGCGGTCGACGGTGAAGGGTGCCACCGTCGGTTTGGGTAGCGGGCCGCGGTGGGCCAGATCGTGGGAAGTCAGAACTCCGATAGCCAACAGCAGGTCAACGTCTGGGTCTTGCAATAGTTGGTCGGCTGCACCTTTAACTCCCGCCATGGTCCAGTCGCTGGTGATGGTTTTGTCGGCCGGAAAACTGATCGGGAATTCGCCACTGGTCAGGGCGATGACTTCTGTCTTGAACAGCTCAAGCAGCGGGGCGTTTCCGGCCCAAGGGCCATCCATGATTACACCGATACGCAGAGGAGCGGCAGCGGCCGGCTGGGCCATGAACAGCAGGGTCAGTAGCCAGACTGCCATGCAGATCCTGCGACCCGTATGAGTCAAAAGGTTCGGAGCGGCCGTATTGCGCATCGGGAGGCTGGCCATAGTGAGCTGTCCTTTCAAGGGGTCTTTGCGGGGCTGAAGGAAGAAGCCCTGCCGACGTCTGGACCCGATATGAATTAGTTTGGCGAACTAACAAAAATAATAAAAAGAATCAGTGTAGAGCCTTTTCCATCAATTCCAGCAGCTGTTTGAACTCGCCATCATTTAGCCGGCGATGGATGCCGTTTACGTACTCCCGTCGCGAGTCTTCGTAGGCTTCGGCAATTTGTTTACCGGATTCCGTCAGGTAGATATGAAACATCCGCCGGTCATTCGCCGACTGTTTCTTGGTGACATAACCCTGGTCGACCAACTTGTGGATAATCGAGGTGACGGCAGGTTTGCTGAGCTTCAGTACCTGGGCCATGTCGGTAAAGGTCAGATCTTGGTTTTGATTGATCACGCTGATGTACTGAAACTGGGTCAGGTTGATTTCAGGTGCGCCGATTTTTTTCAGTTTGTCCACCTTGGCGTTGACCAGCGCCTGGCCGACGCGTTCGATGATCTCACTCATTCTCTTTTTTTCAGTCATAGACCTTGCCTGCAAATTAATTAGTTAGGTTAACGAATTATCTGGCTTAGCGCATGGTTTGTCAATGAGGATCTTGATTGGTGGGGAAAGTAATCTGGGTTGGTGGGTGCGGTGTGCTCTGAAAAGCAAAGGAAGGTTCGAAAATATACCGCCCTGAGTGGAGCCTAGGAAGGGCGGTAGTGGATTCCAAAAGGTAGTATTAAGGGGGGCAGCCGGCGCAGGTAGAGCGGAATAGGGTGGTGCTCAGGTAGCGGTCCCCGCGGTCGGGCAGCAGAGTGACGATGGTTCCTTCACTCATCTGCTCGGCCATGCGTAGGGCCCCAGCGACTGCCGCGCCACTCGACATGCCGGCGAACACGCCTTCTTTGACAGCCAGTTGACGGGCCGTCTCGAAAGCTAAGTCGTCGTCGATGACGATCTTGCCGTCGAGTTGCGCCTCATTGTAGATAGCGGGTACGATGGCTTCCTTCATATTTTTCAGCCCCTGTACCTTGTGACCCAGGGTCGGCTCGACGCCGATCACCTGAATGCGCGCATCTTTTTCCTTGAGGAAGCGGGTCATGCCCATCAGGGTACCAGAGGTGCCCATGCCGGCCACAAACATGTCGATCTTACCATCAGTCTGGGCGTAGATCTCCGGGCCAGTGGTGTAATAGTGAGAAAGAGGATTGTTCTCGTTGGCGTACTGATTCGGCATGTAATATTTATCCGGTTCTTCGGCAAGAACCTGGTGGGCCAGGCGAATGGCACCGTCTGTCGCTTGGGCCGCCGGTGACAGGATGACTTCTGCACCGTAGGCCTCAAGTACTGCCCGCCGTTCGCTGCTGACGCAACCGGGCATGACTAGCTTGACCCGGTAGCCCTTGGCGGCACCGATCATAGCCAAGGCGATGCCGGTGTTGCCGGAGGTCGGCTCGAGAATGATTTTACCCGGACGCAGGGCGCCCGATTCCTCGGCCTTTTGCAGCATAAAACTAGCCGGACGGTCTTTAACGCTGCCGCCGGGATTGTTGCCTTCTAGTTTGGCAAGTATCCGCACCCGGGGGTTGCTGTGCATCTGGCTCAGTTCTACTAAAGGGGTATTGCCAATAGCGGACCACAGGCTGTGCTTGTTGTTTATGATTTTCATGGGTCTATCCTCGAGGCTTGGTGAAGGCCTAGTGTATTTATGATAACCGCGACATCTTACCCAAGGGGACGGGAGAAGGCAACGGTGATTTTGTTCCCGGTGGGCCGAAGTCAACAGAGGGTAGCGCCGCCACGTTGCAGATGCATTGTTGGTTTTAAAACCCAACAGCCCCTTCGATCACTGTAGGCAAGAAAAACGGAGCGAGCGTTTCAGCAACTAACTTGCGAAAGAGGGGCCGCGCAAAGAAATCTCTGTCGCTGTGGGATGGCATTAGGATGTTAACCTTTTCCGTATCTGCGTGACGGCATGCTCCACGCAGTGGCAAGGCATTTTTTGCTTCCTTTTTGTTGCCGCTTGGATAAAAAGGGAGGCGTCTGACGGGACGCGACCCGTCGGTCTTGCTTCTGCGAAACTGTATGAAATCTGCAATCTATAGTTCGCCGGTCTCGGCCGGCAGCCGAGTTACTTTCTTTGCTGGACCCAAAGAAAGGAACCAAAGAAAGGGCCTGGCTGTCGCCGGACTTCTGTCGCGCAAGTCGGCGAATTGACTCCACAATATCGCTATATTGCAGCCAAGCCGCTTCGTTGTCAGCTCCCCTATTATTGGATCAGCCTGCAGGCAGCCGTCAACAGA
>JABXKU010000175.1 GCA_013619105.1 Desulfuromonadales bacterium | reverse complement strand
AAACTACAAGACCGCAGGGTTACGCCCCCGCCCGACGTCCGACTCTTTTTACACGCCAAAAAAGAGTAGGCAGAAAAAGGCGCCCCAACTCCTGGCCCTTCGGGTACCCTACACTGCGCAGACGTTTTACGGGCGGGCAAAAACTCGCTACGCTCAAACATTTCCCCGCCTGATCGCAAAACGTCCACTTCGCTCCGGCTGCGTCACAGGGGAGGAAAAGCGAAAGTCTTACGTTTATGCCTCATGTGTTAAGGTGTTTACCCCCTGAGAGTGCCGCCGAACGCAGGGATTCTAATCCGGAACAGAAAGACGTCTGAGCGAAGCGAATCTCGTCTTTCCCGGATTATAATCCCGTAGAGAGGGAACCCGCCGCAGGCGGGCCAACGGGGGGCGACCTTCTTTTGGTTACTTTTCTTGGTCGTCAAGAAAAGTGACGCGCCTGGCCGGGCAAGACCGGCCGACTGTAAGATTTAGTCTTGTCGTTATGTTCAGGACTGCGACACAAACTACAAGACCGACTTGAATCAAGTTCAACCAATTTACTAATATTTTCGCTGGCCAACCGCCAGACGACGAGCAACCCAACAGAGGAGACGCTTAACCATGAGCGACGAAGGCCGTAAGATCATCTATTCGATGATTCGCGTCAGCAAGCACCACAACAAGAAACCGATTCTCAAGGACATCTCCCTGTCCTACTTCTACGGCGCCAAGATCGGCGTTCTCGGCCTTAACGGCTCGGGTAAAAGTTCCCTGCTGCGCATTCTGGCCGGGGTCGATGCGGACTTCCAGGGCGAAACGATCCTTTCCCCAGGCCATACAGTCGGGTTTCTCGAGCAGGAGCCACAACTTGGTGAAGGCAAGACTGTACGTCAGGTCGTAGAAGAAGGAGTCCAGTCGACTGTCGACCTGGTCACCGAATTCAACGACATCAACATGAAATTCGCCGAGCCCATGTCCGACGATGAGATGAACGCCCTTATCGCCCGCCAGGCCGAGGTTCAAGAGCAACTCGATCATCTCGACGCCTGGGACCTCGACAGCCGCCTAGAGCAGGCCATGGACGCCCTGCGCTGCCCCCCTGGCGACACAATAGTCGATGTCCTGTCCGGTGGTGAAAAGCGCCGGGTGGCCCTGTGCCGATTGCTCTTGCAAAAACCGGACATCCTGCTCCTTGATGAGCCGACCAACCACCTCGACGCCGAAACCGTTGCCTGGCTTGAGCAGCACCTGCAGCGCTACGCCGGCACCGTTATCGCCGTCACTCATGATCGCTATTTTCTGGACAATGTGGCCGGCTGGATTCTGGAGCTCGACCGCGGCCAGGGCATTCCCTGGCAGGGCAACTACTCCTCTTGGTTGGAGCAAAAACAGGATCGCCTGCAGCGAGAAGATAAGCAGCAGAGCGCCCGACAGAAGACCCTGCAACGAGAGTTGGAGTGGATTCGTATGTCGCCCAAGGGCCGCCACGCCAAAGGCCAGGCCCGCATCAACTCCTACGAGAAACTGCTTAACCAACAAGGGGAGGAAAAGGAGCGGGAACTGGAGCTGTTCATTCCGCCCGGACCGCGTCTCGGCGACATCGTTATTGAGGCCGAAGGCGTCGCCAAGGGCTATGGCGACCGCTTGCTGGTAGAAGATATGACCTTCCGCCTGCCCCCCGGCGGTATCGTCGGCATTATCGGCCCCAACGGTGCCGGTAAAACCACCCTGTTCCGGATGGTTACCGGTCAGGAGCAGCCCGATGGTGGCACTATCCGCGTTGGCGACACAGTCAAACTGGCCTACGTCGACCAGAGTCGGGACGCCCTCGACCCAGAGAAGAGCATCTGGCAAGAGATTACCGACGGCCAGGAAATTATCGAACTCGGCAACCGCACAATGAACAGCCGTGCCTATGTTTCCCGCTTCAACTTTGGCGGAGAACAGCAGCAAAAAAAGGTCGGCGTCCTCTCCGGTGGCGAGCGCAACCGCGTCCATCTGGCCAAAATGCTGCGCAGCGAGTCCAACGTACTGCTGCTTGACGAACCGACCAATGATCTCGACGTCAACACCATGCGCGCCCTTGAAGAGGCCTTAGAAAACTACGCCGGCTGCGCGGTAGTCATCAGCCATGATCGCTGGTTCCTCGATCGCATCGCCACCCACATTCTCGCCTTCGAGGGCGACAGCCAGACGGTCTGGTTCGAGGGCAACTGGTCCGAATACGAAGAGGACCGCAAAAAACGCCTTGGCGCCGCCGCCGATCAGCCCCACCGCATCAAATACCGGCATCTGACCCGCGCCTAAAATCAACCGCTCTCCTCCTCCTTGAAAGGGCAGCCCACGGGGCTGCCCTTTCAAGCTCAAGCCTCTTTGTTCAACCACAGCCGCCCCAAAATTACTTCCCGCCATCCCAGCCACAACCATGGCCGCGCCGACATTTTTCTGTGTCACCCAAACATATTTATTAAAATGTCCGACTTATGCGGCAAGTTATCCCTACCATTCAGGTGTCCTG
>JABXKU010000174.1 GCA_013619105.1 Desulfuromonadales bacterium | reverse complement strand
GTGTCGGGCAGCAGCAAACGATTGAGCCAACAATGGATGACCCCGTCACCGGGGCGCAGAGCCACTCCGCCCCTTTGGCTGATAAACTCAGGCAACTTGCTATGCATCAACACATCGGATGGCTTGGGATAGGCTGCGGTATGACAGAAAGACTGCATGAACAGAGGTGCCTGAAACTTGAGGCAGGCCAGCTCCTTGAGTTCGTCGGCAGTCATGGGACCGGTGGTGTCCTGGGAACCAACGGTGGTCATGCGCGGTTCACAGGCCGTACCGGGTAGCACTCCCGGCAGATCGCAGGCTTTACCGACCAGTTTCTGCGCCAGAGTATAGCCTTGACCGTCTTTAGGCTGCGGATTCCGCGCCACGGCAAACAAATCGCTGGGCTTCAATCCCAGCGCCTGGCGGGCTCGCTCGGTCAAGGCTCGACCGATGATCAGCGGGATACGACCGCCGGCCCGGTATTCATCGGCCAGAGTATCGGGACGCAAGGCAAAGGAAATCAGCACTGTACCGGCCCCATCGCGAATCTCCCCAGCGACGGTGTCGATGACGACCTCAGCGCCATGCTCCAGCGAACTGACGTCCAGCTCCAGCGGTAATGACCCTGAATCTTGGGCGGTATTAAAAAAGATCGGCGCAATGACGCCGCCAAGGATCACTCCGCCCCGCCGCTTATTAGGTACCCCGGGAATGTCCTCGCCGATGTGCCACAGCACACTGTTGCAGGCGGACTTTCGGGACGAGCCGGTACCGACTACATCACCGGCAAAGGCCACCTGATGACCCGCGGCACGCCAAGCGGCGATGGTCTCAATGCCGCCGGCAAAACGGGCACGCCCCATGGCCAAAGCGTGCAATGGAATGTCTGGTCGACTCCAGGCATCGCTGGCAGGAGAAAAATCGTCCGTGTTGATCTCACCCTCAACCTTGAAAATCTTAACCCGCAACTGTTGCGGCAAGGATGGCCGGCGCACAAACCAGTCGGCGGCGGCCCACGCTTCAACTACCTGCCGGGCCAGGGGATTAGAGTCACCCTTGGTCAGCACCTGATCAAAAGCCTCGTAAATTAGGGTCAAGCCGGACAGAGCAGCGGCAGCTCTGGCCCCTAATTTTGGGATATCGAGAGCGGCGACCAGAGGGGGAATATTGTAGCCTCCCATCATAGCCGCAAGCAGGTCGATGGCAGCCTCGGCATCGAGCAGAGGCGAGCTGACTTCCTGCTGCAGAATCCTGCCGAGAAAGTCGGCCTTGACCTGAGCGGCCTCATCCACCCCCGGCGGCACCCGATCCGTCAGCAGGGTCAATAATAACTCATCTTGACCTACTGGCGGATTGCAGAACAGCTCGCACAAACTGGACACCTGATCAGCATTCAGCGGCAGCGGAGGAATCCCCTGTTGGTTGCGCTCGGTTTGGTGTTGCAGGTAGGCTTCCAACATCATAAAAATCCTTCTCTCAAAGGTTGTAAAAAGATCCCAAATACCCGGCAGCAACTCAGATCAAGCCGGTATTCTGTCGGGAAAACAAAACTAAAACAACGAGATAATACACCACAGAGCGCACCAAGAAGGCCGGCGAATCTGTTGTCCATGTTATCTGCCTTTCTCTGCGACCTGTGGTAAGTACTTTGCCACTCCTTGTCGTTGGAGGGGGACCAAGGCTCATGGCAGGTTTTCAGTCAATCTATTTAAACATTAAAGTACCTTCCGTCCAATAGGTCAAGCGGGTGGCGACACTAACAAAAAAAAGCCCGCTCCTGAATCGGGAGCGGGCTTTTCGATTTAACTCTGCAATGCTGCGGCAAATAGCCGACTAATTGGGGTACTGCTGCTGTTGCTGGGGGGTAATGGTGATAGCCACTCGGCGGTTCAACTGCCGACCGCTTTCGGTGACGTTACTGGCGATAGGCTTGGTCTCGCCAAAACCAATGGTGGTCAGGCGCATAGCCGACACCCCATATCCGGCCAACATATTCTTAACCGCCATTGCCCGCTGCTCAGAAAGCTTTTGGTTATAGGCTTCGCTGCCGGTACTATCCGTATGGCCGGCAACTTGGATGTTAGTCTGCGGATAGTTGTTGAGCACCTGAGATACTCGTTGCAGTTCATCGTAGCCACCGGGCTTCAGAGCGTAGGAATTGACATCGAAGAGCATTTCCGACTTGAAGGTAACCGCCAAAACATCCACATCACGCTGAATACTGGCCCCTTCAACACCAGCCAGGGCCTGATTCATGGCTATTTCCTGCTTTTCCATATAATTGGCGTAGAAGCCGCCGGCGGTACCGCCCAGTGCAGCACCGATCCCAGCACCGATCAAGGTTGCTTCGGTATCGCCGCCGATCAACTGGCCAAGACCTGCACCGACCACCGCTCCGGCACCGGCACCCACAGCAGTCCCTTTCTGTGTACGGGTCATCGGTTGGGCACAACCCGCCAGAACAAAACAAGCCATAGACAAACAGACCAGAATACGTTTCATAAAAACTCTCCTTTTGAACA
>JABXKU010000016.1 GCA_013619105.1 Desulfuromonadales bacterium | reverse complement strand
GGCGGCAGGTCGAATATCCAACGGCCTGGACATAGAGAGTGACGGTTCCCTGGTCGATATCGGCATCGGCAATGGTCAAGGGAATGCGTTCGGCTTGCTGGTCGGCGTGAACAATAACGAATTGACCGGGCTGGGCGGCGTGAGCGATGCGCGGGGCTTGAATCACCAGTCGATGAAGGTTGGGGGCGATAAGGTTGTTGCTGATGATGGGGAACATGCGGACCTCCCTACGCAATAGACTAAGACTTTTATGCTTGTCCATTATAACAGCTGTCTGCGGATTCGAAAAACTAAGGCCTGGGCTGGACATTTCGAAGGGCCTCGTTATGATGGTAGCCATCCTGTCCTTCAGGCAAAACCAACCATACAAGGAGGTGCCGACATGGGAACTCATTACATCACTCAAGACTGCATTAACTGTGGGGCCTGTGATGATATCTGTCCGGTGGATGCCATCAGCGAAAAAGGTGATATTCATGTGATTGATCAGGATCTATGCACAGACTGCGGCATCTGTGACGATGTGTGCCCGGTCGATGTTATTATGATCGACTGACGCTGAGGCTCCAGTTTTCATCCGCAAACGGCCCTTTCCCCCAATCTCAGCGTCAATCCGCACGCTTGCGTGTGACTCGGACCATCCCTGGCCCTCGCCCTTCGGGCAGCCAGAGGCTGTCCCATTCCGCTGTCCTGCGGAATGGTGCGGCGTAAACAGCTACGCCTCCGTGCAAGCGCTTGATTTCCTTGACCTTGGAGAAAATTGCTCGTTTCCCATATGAAAACTGCGCTGTGTCCGGTGTGGTGCAGATATTTGCTGAACGATAAAAAGAAAAGGGCGGCCTCGTGGAATCGAGGCCGCCCTTTTCTTTTAAGATACTGAATGGCGTTTGTAGTTTTTTAGAAAGGGGCCCAGGCGCTGCAATGCGGCAGCGATCTGTTCCAGGGAGTTGGCATAGGAAAAACGTAGATAGCCCTCGGCTCCGGCACCAAAATCGATGCCCGGGGTCAGGGCGACGCCGGTCTGCTCAAGGATTTTCATAGCCAATTGCAGGGAGTCAGCGCAGATGTGGCGGGTGTCAGCCAGGATGTAAAAGGCCCCGGCGGGTTGGCTTTTGATGGTCAGTCCCAGTTCCTGCAACCCCTTCAACAGAAACCGTCGGCGCTTATCGTAAATGGCTCGCATGCGGTCAAGGTCGGCTTGGCAGTCCTGCAGGGCACTGATGCCGGCCTGCTGGACAAAACTGCTGGCGCAGATCATGAAATTCTGGTGAAGGGTCTGCAAGGTGCGCATGGCTTCAGGCGGCGCGATCAGATAGCCCAGTCGCCAACCGGTCATGGCATAGGCTTTGGAAAACCCGCCGAGGACAAAGGCCTGGTTGCTGAATTCCAGTGCGCTGTGCTCTTCCCCCTCATAGGTCAGGCCGTGATAGATTTCATCCGATACCAGTGGCACCGGAAGTTGGGCCAGTTGTTTCAGCCAGTCTTTCGAGAGCAGGCTGCCGGTGGGATTGGACGGCGAGTTGATCAACACCGCTCGAGTCCGCTCGTTGATCATGGCGCGAACCTCTGTCGGTCGCGGCTGAAACCCATCTTCTTCACGGGTTCGCAGTAGTCTCGGCACGCCACCGGCAAAGCGAATGAAGTCCGGGTAGCAGGCGTAGCCCGGATCGCTGAGGATCACCTCATCACCTTCGTCGAGAAGCATGGAAAACAACAGCAGCATCAGTGGGCTGGTGCCGGCCGAAACCAGGATGCAATCGAGGTCGACGGGTATCCTGTAGCGTGCTTGGTAGTGGTCGGCAATGGCTTGACGGATCCCTCGATCACCCAGGGAGTGGGTGTAGCGGGTTTGTCCCTGCTCAATAGCTGTAACGGCTTTGCGGACAATAGGGGCCGGGGTTGGCAGGTCAGGCTCGCCAAGGCAGAGGTAGATAATGTCGCGGCCGGTCGCTTCCAGGGCTTGGGCTCGTTCCATGACCTCCATGGCCAGAAAGGGGGTCACGCTGCTGGCGCGATGGGAACAATGCGAGGACATGGTCGTTTCCTTTGCCGATGGAGTTAGCGTCTGCCGTGCTTGCTGGCCGGTACCGCCCGCTTGAAGGCCCAGGCCTCGATTTTTTTGATCTGCTCGGCCATGGTTACGGACAGGGGAACCGTGCGACCGATGGCTTCCATGAGGTCCTGCTGACTCATGGGGCGCCCTTGAGCCAGGGCCTCAAAGGAGGCCCCGGTCACCGCTTGTTCGATCTCGGCGCCGGAAAAACCTTTGGTTGAATGGGCCAGCATCGATGGCGAGAAGTCTGCCGGCTGGAAATCACGCTTCTGCAGGTGGATGTTGAAGATTTCTTCCCGTTCTTCGACGCTGGGTAGAGCGATGTAGAAGATCTCGTCGAAGCGGCCTTTGCGCAGCATTTCGGCCGGCAGTAATTCAATGGCGTTGGCCGTGGCGGCCACAAACACCGGCGTGCGTTTCTCCTGCATCCAGGTGAGAAAGTAGCCGAGCACTCGGGACGCGGCGCCACCTTCTGACTTGAAGCCCTGGTTGGAGATGCCAGCTTCTATTTCGTCGATCCACAGTACGCAGGGGGAGAGGGCTTCAGCTAAGGTGCAGGCTTGACGTAGGCTGCTTTCCGGCGAGCCGTAGGTCCCTTCGTAGACGGTAGCCATGTCGAGGCGCACTAGGGGTAATTGCCAGCGGGCAGCGATGGCCTTGACGAACAGGCTCTTGCCGCAGCCGCTGATGCCCATCATCAGGACACCCTTGGGCAGATTGTTGCCCGCGGCCAGTTTTTCAGCGCCAAAGGCCTGCTCCCGTTTATCCATCCAGTGTTTGAGGTTTTCCATGCCGCCGACCTGGTCGGCATCGAGCTCGTTGTCAACGAATTCCATGATCCCGGTGCGGGCCAGCAGTTGTTTCTTATCCTGGAACAGGGCGGTGCGAATCGCTTCAGCGCCAGCATCAGGAGTGACCCGTGCCAGGCGCAGGGCTCCATCGATATCGCGCAGGCCGAGGCCTTGGGCGGCTAGGGTCAGACGGTTCAGATCGTCGTCGCTGCTGATCATGCGACCCAGCGCCGGATCCTTGTCGCGGTGGGCTTGCAGATAACCGCGGATTTCGGCACGGTCGGGTAGGGGGTGGCGCAAAATGCTGAAGCAGGGCTGCAGCTCTTCGGGAATGTCTGTTTTCGGGCAGAGCAGCACCAACATCTTACCGGGGGCTCGGCGTTGGCCTGCAAAATCTTTGAGTAAACGCTGAATAGAGGGGTTGTCCTGCCAGAACCAATGCAGGTCCTTGAAGATGTAGATGCCGCGCCCTTCTTGGCAGACAGCCCAGGACAGGGCCTGGAGCGGATCCTTGGTGTCTTGTTGACCGGGGAAACCGTTGGTGCAGGTCCATGTGCAGGGCTCTGGCATATCCTTAAAACCCTGTTGCAGGGAACGGCCCAGCAACGATTCGCTGCGCTGTTCGTTGCTGGTGGCGATCAGAAGCAGGGGCGTGCCGGCGGCCACCAGGCGGATAAAGGTCGTGGAATTAAGCAATGGATCCATGGCAAGACTCCGGAAAGAGAGCTAGTCGGTGTTTATAATCAGTACGTTAGTTCATTGGGGGTGAATTGTCTACGAATGCCTGTAACGCCCAATGGGAGCTGCTCTGACAGGGCTACAAGAGAGCGAGTTTGCTTGCATTCTAGCCGAAAATAGGCTACTTTCTGCACCGTAAAGGCACTTTGTGCCTTATTTTATTTGTATCTGACGCTGCCGCCTTGCTGCTCCTGCGTTCTGAAACCTGCCAAGTTAGAGGTGTACTCCATGCGTTATTCTCAGTATCTGCTCTCCACCCTTAAGGAAACCCCGGCCGACGCCGAGATTGCCAGCCATCAGCTCATGTTGCGGGCCGGCATGATCCGCAAGGTGGCCGCCGGTATCTATAGCTATCTGCCTTTCGGACTGCGCGCTGTACGCAAGGTAGAAGAGATCGTCCGTCAGGAAATGGAGCGAGCCGGAGCCTTGGAGCTGCTTATGCCGATGGTTGTTCCTGCCGAGCTGTGGCAGGAATCGCAGCGCTGGGAAGAGTATGGCAGGGAACTGTTGCGCCTCAAGGATCGCAAGGACAGCGAATTCTGCTTGGGACCCACCCATGAAGAGGTGGTTACCGATGTGGTGAGAAATACCGTGCGTTCTTACCGGCAGTTACCCCTCAATTTGTATCAAATTCAGACCAAGTTTCGTGACGAGATACGGCCCCGTTTCGGCCTTATGCGCGGTCGCGAATTCATTATGAAGGATGCCTACTCCTTCGACCTCGACGAGGCCGGGGCGGATATCGCCTACGAAAAGATGTTCCAGGCCTATCGGCGGATCTTTGATCGCTGCGGCCTAAAGTATCGGGCGGTGGAAGCTGATACCGGAAACATCGGCGGTTCTTCCTCCCACGAATTCATGGTCCTGGCGGAATCCGGCGAGGATGCTATCGTTTCCTGTGACAGCTGCGAGTACGCTGCCAATGTGGAGAAGGCCGAACTGATCGCAACGACGGTCAAGACACCGGAACCAACGGCTGAACGGCAGCAGGTGTCAACCCCCGGCCAGAAGTCGGTGGAGGAAGTGACGGACTTTCTGGATGTCACGCCTCAGCAATTGGTTAAAACTCTGATTATGCAGACCGATGACAATCAGACGGTGGCGGTGCTGCTGCGGGGCGACCGAGAGTTGAACGATGTCAAGCTCTGCCGTCTGCTCGATTGTAACGAGGTGACCCTGGCCAGCGAAGAGGTTGCGCAGCAGGTCACCGGCGCACCGAGCGGTTTTGTCGGTCCCGTCGGCCTCAAGTTACGACTGCTGGCCGATCATGAAGTAGCGGCAATGGCCGATTTTATCGTCGGCGCCAACGCGGCCGACAGCCACTACCTAGGGGTTAATCTGCAGCGGGACTTTACCGTTGAGGCCTTTGCTGACCTGCGTCTGAGTGTGGCCGGAGATTCCTGCCCACGCTGTGCGGGTCAGTTGGAGAGTTGGCGGGGCATTGAGGTTGGCCATATCTTCAAGCTCGGCAGCAAGTATTCCGAAGCTTTGGGCGCCACGGTTCTCGATGACCAGGGCAAGGACCGGATGCTTTTGATGGGTTGCTATGGCATCGGCATCGGGCGTACGGTAGCCTCGGCCATCGAACAGAACTATGACGATAATGGTATTGTGTTTCCGATGCCCATCGCTCCCTTTCAGGTTTTGATCACTGTGGTCAACCCCAAGGACGAAGCGGTGCTACAGGCCTCGGACAGTCTTTATAAGTCGCTGCAGCAGGCCGGTGTCGAAGTTCTGCTGGACGATCGGGACGAGCGAGCGGGCAGCAAGTTCAAAGATGCCGACTTGCTCGGTATCCCTTTGCGGCTGACGGTGGGATCCCGTGGACTTAAGGAAGAAATGGTTGAATTACAGCGTCGCAGCGATGGGGAGCGGACCATGCTGCCTCTGGCGGAGGCTGCGGAACGCCTCGCCGAACAGGTTCGCCAAGCTCTGATCCGCTAAGGACGCGCAGTACTTGCGGGATACGGGGTGAAAGGAGAAGGGCATGAAACAAACCAGCATCGACAGCAGCGGCCGAATGGCTCTGCCTTTTTATGCTGCGAGGGAACTTGGTAGCAGTTCTCTGGAGCTCGCTTCACACAGTGCCGGTCATCTGCTGGTGATCGATCCCGAAAGTAATGTACAGCTGGCCGGCCGACTGGGTGACATTGCCCTGGTCGACTTGATGTCCTTTTTTAACATGTTTCGCAAAACCGGGGTGCTGTGCCTGGAGTTGAAGGGCGGGCGCAAGGAGATTTACTTCAAGCTGGGTGAGATCGTCTTTGCCACCAGTACCTTTGCCGAAGAGCACCTCTGTGAAATCCTTTACGACCAGGGCAAGCTCGACCGAGATGCGCTGCACAAGGCCAGGCAGTTGGCCGGCAGTCAGGCCCAGATCGGTAAGTGTCTGGTGGATAAGAAGATCATTACCGCCAAGGACCTCTGGCTCGCCAGCCGCTATCAGGTTGAGGTGAGTATTTACAATCTGTTTTTAGCCACGGAAGGCAGCTTCTACTACGAGGAAAAGGAAGTTGAAGAGGATCAGGCGGTACGGCTCTCAACCAATACCCAGAACCTCATTATGGAAGGGTTGCGTCGCATCGATGAGCGAGCTCTTTTCATGCGCCAGATTCGTTCCTTGGAAGGCATCCCCATGCCGACGGATAAAGAACCCGGCAGTCTCAGCGAGCCTGAGGGGGCTCTTCTTGAGGTCATCGGCCGGGGCCGACTCAACGTAAAGTCGGTATTGCGGCGTAGTGGCGTGGCCGAGCTCGAGGGTTTGCGCCTGCTGCACCAGTTGATAGGCAAGGGCTTGGTACGCATGGAAGACGCACCGTCCCTTACTATTGGTGGCGACATCGGCGAGATGCTGAAGGTGTTCAACGGTATCTTGGTCCTGCTCTATCGCCGCATTATTGACAAGAACCCACGTTTTAACGACGAGCTGCGCAATTTTTTGCGGGCCGTTCCTTCTCCGTTTTCTTACGTGTTTCGCGACGTCGCGCTCCTCGATGATGGCTCTATGGATGGGGGGCGAGTATTAGCCAACCTAGCTGGTCTCGAAGAGCGGGACAAGAAGAAGTTACTTGCCGAAGCATTGACGGAGTTGGTCTATATGGAGTGTCACGCCGCCCGCCGCGACTTGGGCAACGCCGCATCTGCGGAATTACTACAACGGGTGCAGGAGATCCCTCGGCGGATCAAGAATATCCTGGAGAGAAAATCATGATAGAGGCAGCACAAAAACGGCTTATTTTTGCCCTGGATGTTGATTCCTGTGCCGTCGCTGAACGTTGGGCGGAGCAGATGCATGACAAGATTGGTTTGTTCAAGGTCGGTAAACAGCTCTTTACCCGCTGTGGTCCCGATATCGTCCGTCGCATTCAAGAGCGGGGTGGCGAAGTGTTTCTTGATCTCAAATACCACGATATCCCCAACACCGTGGCCCGTGCGACCGTGGAAGCCTGTCGCCTAGGGGTTAAAATGGTCAACGTACATGCCCTCGGCGGGCCGACCATGATGCGCGAGACGGTTGCCGCAGTGAACCAATATTGCGCAGCTGAGAGCGTCGAGAAACCCATTCTTTTGGCGGTGACCATCTTGACTTCGAGTGACCAGGAAACATTGCAATCGGTCGGTATCGATCGGCCTGTGGAGGAGATGGTGTTGCGTCTGGCGCAGCTCGCCCAACAGGCCGGTTTCGATGGCGTGGTGGCTTCGCCTCGGGAAGTGCCTTTGATCCGTCGCGCCTGTGGCAACGATTTTGTTATTGTTACCCCTGGGGTACGGCCTGCCTTCGCCAGTGTTGACGACCAGAAGCGCATTACTGCGCCGGCAGAGGCTATAGCCGCCGGTGCCGACTACCTGGTGGTCGGTCGGCCGATTTCCAATGCGTTGGATCCGCGGGAGGCAGCAACGGCAATTCTTGAGGAGATGGCCCATGCGCTGACGGAGGCTGACCGTGGCTGACCTTATCTATGGTATCAATGCGGTAAGTGAAGGGCTGTGCAGTTCACGGAGGCGCCCTTTGGGCTTGTTTCTGCAGCGGGATAGCCAGTCGGCTCGCCTAGTGCAGTTGCAGAGGGAGGCGGAGGGTGTCGGGGTGACGGTTAATCGCCGGGACCGACGTGAGCTTGACCGGCTGGTAGGCCATGGTCACCATCAGGGGGCTGTGCTGGAGGTCGAACCCTTCGCCTACCTTTCCCTGGATGACCTGTTAGGTCGCTGGCGGAAATCAGAAGAACCGGCCTTTTTCGTGATTTTGGACGGTATCACCGACCCCCATAATCTGGGCGCGATTTTGCGCAGTGCCGACGGTGCCGGGTGCCATGGGGTGATTGTGGCCAAGGATCGTGCCTGTCCGGTAACCGGGGTGGTCGATAAGGTTTCCGCTGGCGCTTTAGAGCATGTTCCGCTGTGTCAGGTAACCAATCTAGCCCGTACCATCGATGCTTTGCGCAAGGCGGGGGTGTGGGTTTACGGTCTGGCTGGAGAAGAGGGAGCCAGTTCCCTGTATGCCACCGACCTGCGAGGCGATTTAGCCCTGGTGGTCGGCAGTGAGGGGGCCGGGTTGCGCCCCAATACCCGGACTCACTGTGACCTGTTGATAGCGATTCCCCTCAGTGGCAAAGTCTCTTCTCTCAATGCGTCGGTAGCAACTTCCGTTGCTTTGTTTGAGGCTGGACGCCAGAGGAGCCTGGCTTCTTCCAGTGAATGAATTGAGTAATCAAGGGAAAAATACCTGAATGTGCTTGACAGGGGCAGCGAAAATATAATATACACAACGCCGTTGCTTGGCATGCGACGATTTTGTTGAAAATGGTCCTTGCAAAGTTTCCCGTTACCGTGTATAAAGTCTGTCTGTCTTAATTCAGTGCTGCTGGCGTAGCTCAATTGGTAGAGCAGCTGACTTGTAATCAGCAGGTTGCGGGTTCAATTCCTGTCGCCAGCTCCAGTAAGCTGCGCATAGCACGGCGCAATAATTGAATAGCTAAAAGTTTCTCTTGGAGGGGTTCCCGAGTGGCCAAAGGGATCAGACTGTAAATCTGACGTCGTAGACTTCGGAGGTTCGAATCCTCCCCCCTCCACCAAATAATCTTGCCGGGCAAAGTGCCGGAGGCCGTATACCAGGAGGCTGAAGCCGTTAGTACTGGGACCGGAGCCGTCGCCAAGCCCAAAATGCTTCACATAGGGTTGGTTGTCGTTTTTTTGGGCGGGAATAGCTCAGTTGGCTAGAGCGTCAGCCTTCCAAGCTGAGGGTCGCGGGTTCGAGTCCCGTTTCCCGCTCCATTTTAGAAAAAGCAGCGAATCCAGTAAGCGTGATCTTGAATAAGCCCACATAGCTCAGTTGGTAGAGCGCATCCTTGGTAAGGATGAGGTCATCGGTTCAACTCCGATTGTGGGCTCCATTTTCAGAGATCCTGTTGCTGGACGTTTTGCTTTGGAGCAATTTTTGCCGGCCCCGGTCAATGCTCTGGCGGCCCCACCTACGTCACAACAAAAAAGATGAAAACAAGGGAGGTTGACGCAATGTCAAAAGAAAAATTTGAAAGAACAAAGCCCCATGTCAATGTTGGCACCATCGGTCACGTCGACCACGGCAAGACCACGCTGACTGCCGCTATTACCAAGGTTATGGCTGCTGGCGGTACGGGCGAGTACAAAGCCTTCGATCAGATCGATAACGCTCCCGAAGAGCGTGAGCGCGGAATCACCATCGCCACCGCTCACGTTGAGTATGAGACTGCAAACCGTCACTATGCCCACGTTGACTGCCCCGGTCATGCCGACTACGTCAAGAATATGATCACTGGTGCGGCTCAGATGGACGGCGGCATTCTGGTGGTTTCGGCTGCTGACGGCCCCATGCCCCAGACCCGCGAGCACATCCTGCTTGCCCGTCAGGTTGGCGTTCCTGCCATGGTCGTGTTTCTGAACAAGGCCGACATGGTTGATGACGAAGAGCTGATGGAATTGGTTGAGCTGGAAGTTCGCGAGCTGCTGTCCGCTTACGATTTTCCCGGTGACGACATCCCTATTATTCCCGGTAGCGCCCTGAAGGCTCTGGAGTGCGGTTGCGGCGAGGCTGATTGTGTCGCTTGTAAGCCAGTGCTTGAGCTGATGGCCGCTGTCGACAGTTACATTCCCGAGCCTGCTCGTGCCATCGACTTGCCCTTCTTGATGCCTGTCGAGGATGTCTTCTCTATCTCTGGTCGCGGCACCGTCGCCACTGGTCGTATTGAGCGCGGTATCGTCAAGGTACAGGAAGAAATTGCTATCATCGGCATCAAGGAGACGGTCAAGACGATTGTCACTGGCGTCGAGATGTTCCGTAAGCTTCTGGATCAGGGCCAGGCTGGCGACAATGTCGGTATTCTGCTGCGAGGCCTCAAGCGTGAAGACATCGAGCGCGGCCAGGTATTGGCTAAGCCGGGCAGCATCACGCCGCACACCAAGTTTAAGGCCGAGGCGTACATCCTGACCAAGGAAGAAGGCGGCCGTCATACGCCGTTCTTCAACGGCTATCGTCCTCAGTTCTACTTCCGGACCACTGACGTGACCGGTATCGTCGAGCTCGGCGAGGGAATTGAGATGGTCATGCCTGGCGACAATGCGGCAATGGTTGTCAACTTGATCACGCCCATCGCTATGGAAAAAGAACTGCGTTTCGCTATCCGCGAAGGTGGCCGCACTGTTGGTGCCGGCGTCGTCGCGGAAATTGTCGAGTAATAGCGAAATTATCGAGTAATATATAACTGCAGGCGGCCCTGCTGGTTTCAGCGGGGCCGCCAAAGGGTTTTACTATGCGGGATATTGTCACCTTAGCTTGCTTAGACTGCAAGCGCCGTAATTATACAACTACCAAAAACAAAAAAACCAAGCCCGAGCGGCTTGAGTTTAAAAAGTACTGCCGCTTCTGTCAGAAGCACACCGCTCACCGCGAAACTAAGTAGTTTCAAGGGTATAGAGCAGGGCCGCAGGTTGCTGCGGCTTTTTGTATGCAGGCCAGTAGCTCTAATGGCTAGAGCACCGGTCTCCAAAACCGGGTGTTGGGGGTTCGAGTCCCTCCTGGCCTGCCACTTTTTATGGTCCGGCGTTTTGTTATAGGAGTTTCAGGTGTTTGATAAAGTCAGGGAATTTCTTGCTTCCGCAAAGAGTGAACTGGGTAAAGTCACTTGGCCTTCACGGAAAGACACCTATGCCTCCACGTTGGCCGTTATTGTGCTTGTGCTTGTCTCGGCTGTTTTTCTCTGGATTGTCGACACGGCTTTGTCAACTTCCATTCGGGCGGTGCTTTAAAGCTGCCACAAAAGAAGAGTTGTTATGGCAATGAAGTGGTATGGCGTACATACCTATTCGGGTTACGAAAACAAAGTCAAGCTTGCGTTGGAGGAGCGGATTCGTTCGCTTAATGCCGAGGAATTCTTCGGCGAGGTTCTGATTCCTGCTGAGACGGTCGTTGAGCTAAAAAAGGGCGAACGTAAAACTTCGACGCGGAAATTCTTTCCCGGGTATATCCTGGTGCAGATGGAGTTGAACGACGAAACCTGGCACGTGGTGAAAGATACGCCAAAGGTGACTGGTTTTGTTGGCGGCGGCACTGTTCCGGCTACTATTCCGGACGAGGATGTGGCCAAGATTACCGCCCGCATGGAAGAGGACGTTGAGCGGCCCAAGCCGAAGGTGGCTTTTGAGGTTGGCGAGACGGTCCGGGTTGTTGATGGTCCGTTCCTGAATTTCACCGGGGTCGTTGAAGACGTCAAGCCTGACAAGGCCAAGCTTAAAGTAATGGTCAGCATTTTTGGTCGGGTTACCCCTGTCGAACTCGAATTTATTCAGGTAGAAAAGACCAGTTAAGCTGGTTCTGCAAGTCATAAAGTGAAGGAGTAATTCATGGCCAAGAAGATCATAGGAATGATAAAGCTACAGATTCCTGCCGGTAAAGCGAATCCCTCGCCTCCGGTCGGTCCCGCGCTCGGTCAGCACGGGGTCAACATCATGGAATTTTGTAAGGGGTTCAACGCTAAGACCCAGAGTCAGGACGGGATGATCATTCCGGTTGTCATCACGGTCTTCGCTGATCGGTCTTTCTCGTACATCACCAAGACCCCTCCCGCTGCCGTACTGTTGCTTAAAGCGGCTAAGTTGGAAAAGGGCTCCGGCGTCCCTAATAAGGACAAAGTTGGCAAGGTGACCAAAGATCAGGTTCGCGAGATTGCAGAGCTGAAAATGCCCGATCTCAACGCCTTCGACATCGATGCCGCTATGCGGACCATTGAGGGGACTGCCCGCAGCATGGGCCTGGAAGTTATCTAATTCCTGGTAAAATCTGGAGTACGCAAATGTCTATTGGAAAGTTTCAAAAAGAGGCCAAAGCCAAGGTTGACCGGAGCCGCAACTATCCTGTCGAAGAAGCGATGGCATTGGTCAAAGATACCGCTTACGCCAAGTTTGACGAAACGGTAGAGCTTGCCGTGCGGCTAGGCGTTGATCCTCGTAAAGCGGACCAGATGGTCCGTGGAGCGGTCGTATTGCCTAACGGTTTAGGTAAAACGGTTCGCGTGCTGGTCTTTGCCAAGGGTGAGAAAGCCCTCGAAGCCAAAGAAGCTGGTGCCGATTTTGTCGGTGGCGATGACTTGGTCGAAAAGATTCAGGGAGGTTGGTTTGATTTTGATACCGCTATTGCTACCCCCGATATGATGGGTGTTGTTGGCAAGATCGGTCGTCTGCTCGGACCCCGCAGCCTGATGCCTAACCCCAAGGTGGGTACAGTTACCTTTGAGGTTGCTCGTGCCGTTGAAGAAGCCAAGTCCGGTAAAGTAGCCTACCGTGTCGAAAAAACCGGCATCATTCAGGCTGCTCTGGGCAAGGTCTCCTTTGAAGAAGGCAAGTTGCAGGAAAACTTCCTCGCTCTTATGGATGCGCTGGTTAAGGCAAAGCCTTCTTCCGCCAAGGGTACCTATCTCAAAAAAGTGACTGTTTCGAGCACCATGGGACCCGGAATTAATATAGACGTTCCGTCCCTTCAGGCACTGCTCAAATAGTTTTTGTTCTACAGGATGGCAGGGCCGGCCTCATCTTTGATGATGGCCGGCCTGTTGTGCCTGACTGTATTTCCTGGTCAAAGACAGCCGGTACGTCACCTGACGTTTAATGGGGAAACCCGCCTGCCGAGGCTTTGGGATGAATGGGATTAAAGCCCGTCTCTTCCTTATCAAGCTTTGACTAGCAGCCGGGGCCGTAAGGCTCCGTAACTCTAAAGAAAGGAGGAGAGACAGTGAATAAAGAAGCCAAAGGAAATAAGGTTTCCGAACTGTCGGAGCTGCTTAACTCGTCTAAGGCGACCTTCATTGCGGATTATCGCGGGATGGACGTGGAGGCAGTTAACAAGCTTCGTGGTGAATTGCGCCTGTTAGGCGTAGATTACCGTGTGGCGAAGAATACCTTGATGCGGCTTGCCGCTAAAGGCACCAGCGCCGAATGTTTGGATTCGTTGCTGCAAGGCCCGACCGCAGTAGCTTTCGCCAGCGAAGATGTTGCAGCGCCGGCTAAGGTTCTTGCCGAGTTAGCCAAAACCAGCAAGTTTTTCGAGCTCAAGGGCGGGGTCATGGACGGCAAGTCCTTGTCCATCGACGACATCAAGGTTCTGGCTGATCTGCCAAGCCGCGAAGTGTTGCTTGCCACGGTACTCAGATCCATTAGTGCACCGGCAACCAATTTCGTCGGAGTGCTTGCAGCCGTACCCCGTACCCTGGTACAGGTTCTCGCTGCCATTCAAGAGCAGAAGGCTGCTTAATCGTAGCTTTCCGTTAAAAATTAAACTACCAACTTTCCCTGGTTACCGAATTCGGTACCACAAGGAGGATATACATCATGGCTGATGTCACTAAAGAGCAAGTAATTGAATTTATCTCGAACATGAGCGTTCTGGACCTGGCCGAACTGGTTAAGGAACTGGAAGACAAGTTTGGCGTTTCTGCTGCCGCTCCTGTTGCTGTTGCTGCCGGCCCAGCTGCTGCTGGCCCAGCCGTAGAAGAAAAAGACGAGTTTGACATTGTCCTGACTAGCTTTGGCGAGAAGAAGATCAACGTTATTAAGGCTGTTCGCGCAGCTACCGGTCTTGGTCTCAAAGAAGCTAAGGAATTGGTTGACGGCGCTCCCCAGAATGTTAAGGAAGGTGTGCCTAAGGCCGAAGCCGAGGAACTCAAGAAGCAGCTTGAGGAAGCCGGCGCTTCTGTTGAGCTTAAGTAGTAACTGTTTAATAGTGTTGCCCTTAGCCAAGGTCGCCTTGAGCGGCCTTGGCTATTCTGCATGCGTTAGCTTCCTCAGCTAAAGGAGTAACCATGGCTTATTCGATCGCGAATAACCAGCTTCTAAGGAAACACTTCGCTGAAATTCAGCGAATTATTGATATCCCTAATCTGATCGATATTCAGAAGAATTCTTATAAACGTTTCCTGCAAGCGGATATCGCTCCTTCTGCAAGACAAAATAACGGGTTGGAAGCCGTGTTTCAATCGGTTTTTCCTATCCGTGATTTCAGCGAAACCTGTTCACTGGAATACGTCGCTTATTCCCTCGGCACTCCCAAGTACGATGTGGATGAGTGTCATCAGCGGGGGATGACTTTTGCCGCTCCGGTTAAGGTCAAGGTCCGCCTGGTTTCCTGGGACACCGATAAAGAATCCGGTGTTCAGTCGATCCGCGATATAAAAGAGCAGGAGGTCTACTTCGGTGAGATACCGCTGATGACCGACAACGGTACCTTTATAATTAATGGTACCGAGCGGGTTATCGTCAGCCAGTTGCATCGTTCTCCCGGTGTCTTTTTTGATCACGATAAAGGCAAGACCCATTCGAGTGGCAAAATTCTGTACAACGCGCGCGTCATTCCCTATCGGGGGTCCTGGCTAGATTTTGATTTTGATCACAAGGATTTCCTTTACGTGCGAATCGACCGTCGGCGCAAACTGCCCGCTACGGTACTGCTCAAAGCCCTTGATTATACTGCTGAGGAGCTACTTAATTATTTTTACGACGTAGAGACCATTGTCTTTGCTGAGGATGGATATAAAAAACGCGTTAATCTCGAGTTGCTTTCAGGTCAAAGGGCCAGTAGCGATATCGTCGCGGAAAATGGTGAGGTGTTGGTCAAGGCCAATCGTAAGTTCACCAAGGCGGCCATTCGCAAGCTTGCTGAACATAAGATTGAGCTGGTTCAAGTTCTCGAAGAAGAAGTTGCCGGGAAGATTTCTGCGGTCGATATTGTCGATACCGCCACTGGTGAAATTCTTGTCGAGTGCAACGAAGAAGTTGGCGTCGAAAAACTGGCTGAACTGCGTAGTCGCGGTATTGGCGAATTTAACGTTTTGTACATCGACAACATCTTTGTCGGGCCATATCTGCGTGAAACACTGCTGATCGACAAGGTGGCCACGGCTGATGATGCTCGTATTGAGATATACCGCCGCTTGCGGCCTGGTGATCCGCCGACCATCAAGAGTGCTACGGCGCTCTTCGAAGGGCTGTTTTTCGTTCCTGAGCGTTATGACCTCTCTGCCGTTGGTCGGATCAAACTGAATTACAAGCTCGGACTTGATGTCGATGCAGAACATACAACGCTAACCAAGGATGACATCCTTGAGGTGGTACGCTATCTCATCGACCTGCGGAACGGCAAAGGCACTATCGATGACATCGACCACCTCGGTAATCGGCGGGTGCGTGCTGTAGGCGAACTGCTGGAAAATCAGTACCGCGTTGGTTTGGTGCGTATGGAACGGGCGATCAAGGAGCGCATGAGTCTGCAGGAAATTGACAGTCTTATGCCCCATGACTTGATTAATTCGAAGCCGGTCTCTGCAGTGGTCAAAGAGTTCTTTGGCTCTTCCCAGCTTTCACAGTTTATGGATCAGACCAACCCACTCTCGGAAATCACCCATAAGCGGCGTTTGTCCGCCCTGGGACCCGGTGGCTTGACTCGTGAGCGGGCCGGTTTTGAAGTTCGAGACGTTCACCCAACCCATTACGGGCGTGTGTGTCCCATCGAAACCCCTGAAGGACCGAATATCGGTCTGATTGCATCCTTGTCGACTTATGCCCGCATCAATGAGCATGGTTTTGTCGAAACGCCTTATCGTTTGGTTGAAGGTGGGGTTGCCAGCAAGGATATTCGTTACTTCTCAGCCCTTGAAGAAGAAGGCCACGCCATCGCTCAGGCCAATGCGCCCCTCGATGAAAACGGCCGTTTAATCAATGAGCTGATCAATGCCCGTAAGAGCGGTGAGTTCATGCTCATGTCGCGGGATGATATTGGTTTGATGGATGTCTCGCCTAAGCAGCTGGTTTCTGTCGCAGCAGCGTTGATCCCCTTTCTCGAAAACGATGATGCTAATCGTGCTCTGATGGGTTCCAACATGCAGCGCCAGGCTGTGCCGCTGTTGCGTGCTGATTCGCCACTGGTTGGTACCGGTATGGAGCGTATCGTCGCTCACGACTCCGGGGCTGCCGTCGTAGCACGCCATGCTGGCGTGGTTGAAAGTGTCGATGCTGCTCGTATCGTTGTTAAGATTGACGAGGGCGAGGTTGATGAAACAGGGACCGGGGTCGATATCTATACCCTGACCAAGTTCTCCCGTTCCAACCAAAACACCTGCCTCAACCAGAAACCTATCATCCGTCAGGGTGACCGGGTGAAATCTGGGGATATTATAGCTGACGGTCCTTCCACCCAGTGGGGGGAACTGGCTCTCGGACAGAATGTGTTGGTCGCATTTATGCCTTGGGGTGGCTATAACTTTGAGGACTCGATCCTTATCTCAGAAAAAATGGTTAAGGAAGACCGCTATACCTCCATTCATATCGAAGAATTGGAGTGCGTCGCTCGGGATACCAAGCTTGGCAAGGAAGAGATCACCAACGATATTCCCAACCTTGGCGAGGATGCTCTTAAGGACCTCGACGAAAGCGGAATCGTTCGTATCGGCGCCGAGGTTAAGCCCGGTGATATTCTGGTCGGCAAGATCACCCCAAAGGGTGAGACTCAACTTTCTCCTGAAGAGAAATTGCTCCGGGCCATCTTTGGTGAAAAGGCTGGCGATGTGCGGGATACTTCTCTGCGCTTGCCTCCGGGTACTGAAGGTGTAGTTATTGGTGCGCGGGTCTTTTCTCGTAAGGGATCGGACAAGGATAGTCGTACCGAGGTTATCGAGAAGAGTGAAATCGATAAACTGCTCAAGGATCAAAATGACGAAATCCGCATTATTCGCGGATCGGCTAAAAGCAAGGTGCGCGATCTGCTCTTAGGTCGTAAAGCCGCAGTGGGTGTCAGCGATCCTGCTGGTGAAATATTGTTGGAGCAGGGAGCCGAAATCGCAGCCGTAGCGCTGGATAAGATTCCGCTGTCGCGCTGGAACGATATTTCGTTGCTGGATGAACCTGAGATTGAATCCCGAGTTGCTGAGATCTTTGCCCGTCTTACTGAGCGCGAGGATCTGATCAAAGGGGTCTTTTCCAATAAGATTGAAAAGATCAAGCGTGGAGATGATCTGCCTCCCGGTGTGATCAAGATGGTCAAGGTCTATATCGCCATTAAACGTAAGTTGTCTGTTGGTGATAAGATGGCTGGCCGTCACGGTAACAAGGGTGTTTTGTCCCGCATCTTACCAGAAGAAGATATGCCTTACATGGAAGATGGTACCCCGGTTGAGATCGTTCTCAACCCCCTTGGTGTACCGTCTCGTATGAATGTTGGGCAGATTCTTGAAACCCATCTTGGCCTGGCCGCGCGCGGTCTTGGTATCCAGATTCAGGCGCAGCTAGATCAGCAGTTTGGCCCTGAAGCGCTGCGTAAGAAGCTTGAAGATGTGTACAACGACGAAAATGTCACAGCCTTTTTGCAAGGGCTCGACGATGACGAGATTCATTTGCTTGCTCAACGTCTTTCCTCGGGTGTGCCCATGGCCTCGCCAGTTTTTGAAGGGGTGACCGAAGAGCAGATGAAGCAGGAAATGATTCGCTCCGGCTTCTCTGACTCGGGGCAAATGACTCTATATGACGGTAAGAGCGGTGATGCCTTCAAGGAGAAGGTTACTGTCGGCATCATGTACATGCTCAAGCTGCACCATCTGGTTGATGATAAGATCCATGCTCGTAGCATCGGTCCTTACAGCCTGGTGACTCAGCAGCCCCTCGGCGGCAAGGCCCAGTTTGGTGGTCAGCGCCTCGGCGAGATGGAGGTGTGGGCAATGGAAGCTTATGGCGCCGCTCATGCACTGCAGGAATTCCTGACCGTCAAGTCTGATGACGTCGCCGGCCGGACCCGCATGTACGAAGCCATCGTCAAGGGTAAGCAAAACCTTGAAGCCGGTCTGCCTGAGTCGTTCAACGTTTTGGTCAAGGAGCTTCAGTCCCTCTGCCTCGACGTCGACCTGCTTGAAGAACACGAATAAACCCAGCGTCATCCTACAAGGAGGGTGAGATTTGGAAGATATATTCAGCCTTTTCGAACGGCCGAAAGATCCTCTCAGCTTCAATGCTATTCGGCTGTCTTTAGTTTCTCCCGAAAAGATTCGGGAACGTTCCTTCGGTGAAGTAAAAAAGCCGGAAACGATCAATTATCGGACTTTTAAGCCTGAGCGGGAAGGCCTGTTTTGCGCCAAGATTTTCGGTCCGACCAAGGATTACGAGTGTAATTGCGGTAAGTACAAGCGCATGAAGCACCGTGGAATTGTCTGCGAGAAGTGCGGCGTAGAAGTCATTCCCAGCAAGGTGCGCCGGGAGCGGCTCGGTCACATAGATCTGGCTTGTCCCGTCGCCCACATCTGGTTCCTTAAGTCGTTGCCGTCGCGGATCGCCACTCTGCTCGATATGACCCTGAAGGAACTCGAGCGGATCCTCTATTTTGAAGCTTATGTAGTCCTTGACGCTGGCGATACGCCACTGACCGTCGGGGAGTTGCTGACCGAGGATAAGTATCGCGAAACCATGGACGAGTATGCCGGCCAGTTTGTGGCCGACATGGGCGCCGAGGCTATTCGTCAATTTCTTACCGAAATCGAACTCGAGGAACTGTCCACCAGCCTTCGTCTGGATATGAAGGAAGCGGCCAGTGAGGCTAAGCGTAAGAAGTTTGCCAAGCGCCTCAAGGTGGTCGAGGCCTTTAAAAATAGCGGTAATCGTCCAGAATGGATGATCCTAGAAACCCTGCCGGTGCTGCCGCCAGAGTTGCGGCCGTTGGTGCCCCTTGACGGCGGTCGGTTCGCCACTTCGGACCTCAATGACCTCTATCGCCGGGTGATCAATCGCAACAACCGCCTAAAGCGCCTTATGGAACTGCGTGCTCCCGAAGTTATCATTCGCAATGAAAAGCGTATGTTACAGGAGGCCGTCGATGCATTGTTTGACAATGGGCGGCGTGGACGGGCCATCACTGGTCCCAACAAGCGGCCCTTGAAATCCCTGTCGGACATGCTTAAGGGCAAGGGCGGTCGTTTCCGCCAGAACCTGCTCGGCAAGCGTGTCGACTATTCTGGCCGCTCGGTTATTGTCGTTGGCCCGGAACTCAAGCTGCATCAGTGTGGTTTGCCGAAGAAGATGGCTCTCGAGCTGTTCAAGCCCTTTATCTACAATAAGCTCGAGGAAAAAGGCTACTGCACTACCATCAAGAGCGCCAAGAAGATGGTGGAAAAAGAGAAGCCTGAGGTCTGGGATGTTCTAGAAGAGGTTATTCGCGAGCACCCGGTCATGCTTAACCGTGCTCCGACCCTGCACCGCCTCGGTATTCAGGCTTTTGAGCCGGTACTGATCGAGGGTAAGGCCATTCAGCTGCATCCTCTGGTTTGTACCGCCTTTAATGCCGACTTCGACGGCGACCAGATGGCGGTTCATCTGCCTCTCTCCATCGAGAGTCAGATCGAGACCCGGGTGTTGATGATGTCTACCAACAACATTCTGTCGCCCGCCAACGGCAAGCCGATTATTGTGCCTTCCCAGGATATGATTCTCGGTCTTTATTATATGACTCGCGAACGGACCTTCGTTAAGGGAACCGATAAGATCTTCGCCTCTCGGGACGAAGTACGCATGGCCTATGATGCTGAAGAGCTTGACCTGCAGGCCAAGATCAAAGTGCGGATGACTCCGGTAGCCGGCGAGCCTGTCGAGCTAATCGAGACCACTACGGGCCGTGTGTTGCTACGGGATGTGGTGCATGAGGTCATTCCCTATGACCAGATCAACCAGGTAATGGCCAAGAAGCAAGTGGCTAACCTGATCGATGTCTGCTTCCGTCTGGCTGGGAACAAAGAGACGGTGTTGCTGGCGGATCGCCTTAAAGAAACAGGTTACCGCTATTCGACTATCGCCGGTATTTCCATCTGTCTAGACGATATGGTCATCCCGGAAGACAAAGATGCTTTGATGGCAGCCGCGGTGGAAGAGGTTACCGAAATTCAGCATCAGTATACTGATGGTCTCATTACCGACGGTGAGCGCTACAACAAGGTTATCGACATCTGGGCCAAGTGTACTGAGGATATTGCTCAGACCATGCTGGGGAATCTCTCGGTTGACGAAGTGCTCGGCCCCGACGGTGAAATGATTAAGACGCCTTCCTTCAACTCAATCCATATGATGGCTGATTCCGGTGCTCGTGGTAGCGCCCAGCAGATTCGTCAGTTGGCCGGTATGCGTGGTTTGATGGCGAAGCCGTCCGGTGAGATTATCGAAACGCCGATTACGGCTAACTTTCGTGAGGGCCTCACCGTACTACAGTACTTCATCTCTACCCACGGTGCCCGTAAAGGTCTGGCCGACACCGCCCTCAAAACAGCCAACTCCGGGTATCTGACCCGGCGTCTGGTCGATGTTGCACAGGATGCTATCATCACGGAGCAGGACTGTGGCACTCTTGATGGTATTCAAGTGGCGTCTTTGACCGAAGGGGGAGAAGTTATTGAACCCTTGGGGGATCGGATCCTTGGTCGTACCTCTCTGGAAGATGTTCTCGATCCGGTTACCGACGAAGTGTTGGTCGAGTACAACCAGGAGATCGACGAAGCGCTGGTGCATAAGGTCGAAAATGCCGGCATCGAAAAGCTCAAAATTCGCTCGGTACTGACCTGCCAGAGCCGTCGAGGCATTTGTGCTACTTGCTATGGCCGGGACTTGGCTCGTGGTCACCTGGTTAACCTCGGCGAGGCGGTTGGGGTTATTGCCGCCCAGTCCATCGGTGAACCTGGTACCCAGCTGACTATGCGGACTTTCCATATCGGTGGTACCGCTTCCCGTCGCGCAGAGCAAACCTCTTTGGACTCCCGTTTTGACGGTACTCTCAAGTATATCGAGGTGAATTCTGTTATCGGTAGCGATGGCCACCATGTGGTCATGAACCGGAACGGCGAAATTGCGGTAGTAGACGAGACGGGCCGTGAGCGGGAACGTTACGGTGTCGTTTATGGGGCCCGGCTGCGCATCGCGCCGGATGGTGCAGTTAAATCCGGCGACCTGCTGGCTGAATGGGACCCCTACACCATGCCGATCCTGACGGAGGTTCCCGGCCGGATTCGCTTTGGTGATGTCGTTGAAGGTGTCACCATGGAGGAACAGGTCGATGAAGTCACCGGCCTATCCCGCAAGGTTATCATCGAATCAAAGGGGGCAGACAAGCGTCCGCGCATTACCCTCAAGGACGAAGAAGGCAAGACCCTCAAGCTGTCCAGTGGCCAGCCGGCCCGCTATATGCTGCCGGTAGGCGCCAATATCGTAGCGCTTGAAGATGATATTGTTTGTGCTGGAGCGATCCTGGCGAAAATTCCGCGAGAAACCACCAAGACCAAGGACATCACCGGTGGTTTGCCTCGGGTTGCCGAGCTCTTTGAAGCCCGCAAGCCAAAGGAATTTGCCGTCATCAGCGAAATTGATGGTATGGTCTCCTACGGTAAGGACTCCAAAGGCAAGCGTAAGGTGCTGGTTACTCCGGAAATCGGAGAATCCAAGGAGTACCTGATCCCCAAAGGTAAGCATATCAGTGTTCATGAGGGGGACCATGTCAAGGCGGGCGAAGCCCTCATGGATGGTTCGAGCAATCCCCACGACATTTTGCGAGTCCTTGGCGAAAAGCAGTTGGCAAAATACCTGGTGGACGAAGTCCAGGAGGTCTACCGCCTGCAGGGTGTTAAGATCAATGACAAGCACATAGAAGTCATTGTTCGGCAGATGTTGCGCCGCGTACGCATCAAAGAGCTAGGTGATACTAACTTCCTGCTCGACGATTCAGTAGAGCGCTGGGCCTTTGAACAGGAGAACCAGCGTGTGCTTGCTGAGGACGGCGTGCCGGCAGTTGGAGAGCCTCTCATGCTAGGCATCACTAAGGCCTCTTTGTCCACGGAGTCTTTCATCTCAGCGGCTTCCTTCCAGGAGACCACTAAGGTTCTGACTCAGGCGTCCATTGAAGGAAAGGTCGATCACCTGCGAGGCCTCAAAGAGAATGTTATCATGGGCCGGTTGATTCCAGCCGGTACCGGTATCTCTAAGTATCGCAGTGCCAAGCTCGCCATCGAGGAACCAGAAGAGATTCTTGAGCCTCCAGTGGTCGAGGAAATCGACGAACTTGAGGGTCTGGTTGAAGACGCCAGCGATAGTGCTGAAAAGGCTGAATGACCCGAAAGTTGTAATCAAACAAAAAAAGCCCCGCCGCTCTTAAAAAGCGCTTGACAAGGCGGGGCCAGATTGATAATGTGAGCGGGTTTTCCCCTGCTGAAAGGCGGAAAACAATTAACGTTAAGTGTGAGAACATACGGGAGCTAGTTTAATGCCGACTATTAATCAATTGATTCGCAAGGGCCGCGAGAAAAAAGTGCGTAAGTCGACCGCGCCTGCGCTTAAATGTAGTCCTCAAAAGCGTGGAGTATGTACCCGCGTATATACTACGACCCCGAAAAAGCCTAACTCGGCTTTGCGCAAGGTCGCTCGTGTTCGCCTGACCAACGGGTTTGTGGTTACCTCTTACATTCCTGGTGTGGGCCACAATCTCCAGGAGCACTCCGTGGTTTTGATTCGCGGTGGGCGTGTAAAAGACCTTCCGGGTGTGCGCTATCACATCGTGCGAGGTACGCTCGATCTGGCCGGAGTTAAAGACCGTAGGCAAGGTCGTTCCAAGTATGGGGCCAAGCGGCCTAAATAATTAGAAGGCTGAGGGGAAGTTATGCCGAGAAGAAGAGAAGTCGCAAAGCGCGTTATTCTGCCCGACCCGAAATTTGGGGATCGGATGCTTGCTAAGTTTGTCAATGCTATTATGCTTGACGGCAAGAAGAGCACGGCCGAGGCAATTGTTTATGGTGCCTTTGATTTGGTTACCGAGCGTTCCAGCGAAGAGCCTCTCGAGATTTTTAAGAAGGCTATGGAGAATGTTCGTCCCATGCTCGAGGTTAAGTCTCGGCGTGTGGGTGGGTCCACCTATCAGGTTCCTGTTGAGGTTCGTAGCGAGCGACGCACTGCGTTGGCAATTCGCTGGATTATTAGTTATGCGCGTAAGCGTGGCGAGAAAACTATGGGTGAGCGCCTGGCTGGTGAGCTGCTTGATGCAGCGGCCAACCGCGGAACTTCTGTAAAGAAAAAAGAAGACACTCATCGTATGGCCGACGCTAATAAGGCCTTTGCTCATTATCGCTGGTAACAGCTTTAACCTTTACGGTTGTTGAGGATATATACTGTGGCACGCCAAGTTGCATTAAATAAATATCGTAATATCGGCATTATGGCTCATATCGATGCTGGTAAGACTACCACCACCGAGCGCATTCTTTACTATACTGGTGTTTCTCACAAGATAGGTGAGGTGCACGATGGTGCAGCTACGATGGACTGGATGGAGCAAGAGCAGGAGCGGGGCATTACTATTACCTCAGCTGCTACTACTTGTTTCTGGAATGAGCATCGGATCAACATTATCGATACTCCGGGTCATGTCGACTTTACGGTCGAGGTTGAGCGGTCTTTGCGTGTACTCGATGGTGCTGTAGCGGTTTTCTGTTCCGTTGGCGGTGTTGAGCCGCAGTCAGAGACCGTTTGGCGTCAGGCCGATAAGTATTGCGTGCCACGTATCGCCTTCGTTAATAAGATGGACCGTCTTGGTGCTGATTTCTCCCGCGGCGTAGAGATGATGCGTGATCGCCTCGGTGCCAATCCGGTGCCCCTGCAGTTGCCCATTGGCGCCGAAGAAGATTTTGTCGGAGTTGTCGATCTGGTGCAAATGAAGGGGATCGTCTGGGACGATGAGTCCATGGGCGCGGCTTATGAAGTTGTCGATATCCCTGCCGATATGGTAGACGAGGCTCAAGAGGCCCGTGATGCCATGATCGAAGAGGTCTGTTCTCACGACGAAGTCTTGATGGAGAAATACATCGGCGGTGAGGAACTGTCGATGGAAGAACTCAAGCAAGGTATTCGTTCGGCCACTATCGACATCAAGATTAATCCGGTATTGTGCGGCTCCGCCTTTAAGAACAAGGGCGTGCAGAATCTTCTTGATGCGGTGGTTGACTATATGCCGTCACCGATTGATGTGCCTGCTATTAACGGTGTTGATCCCGATACGGATGAAGAAGTTGCTTGCCCGGCGTCGGACGACAGTCCTTTTGCTGCCCTGGCTTTCAAGGTTATGACCGATCCATTTGTCGGTCAGTTAACGTTCTTCCGGGTCTACTCCGGAACGCTTGAGTCGGGCGCGCATGTGTTCAATGTCGGCAAGAGCAAGAAAGAGCGCTTCGGTCGCATCTTGCAGATGCATTCCAATAAGCGTGAAGAGATCAAAGAGGTTGTGGCGGGGGACATCGCTGCAGCGGTCGGCCTTAAGTATGCGACTACCGGTGATACTCTTTGTGATCCTAAGCATTTGTGTCTGCTTGAGTCGATGGACTTTCCCGAGCCGGTTATTCATATTGCGGTTGAGCCCAAGACCAAAAGTGACCAGGACAAGATGGGAACCGCCATCGCCAAATTGGTTCAGGAAGACCCCACTCTGCGGGTTCGAACCGATGAGGAGACGGGCCAGACCATTCTTTCCGGTATGGGCGAGCTGCATCTTGAGATTATTATCGACCGCATGAGACGTGAATTCAAAGTCGAAGCCAATATTGGTGCGCCCCAGGTGGCCTACCGTGAGACTATTACCAAGACTGTTGAAGTGCAGGGCAAGTTTGTACGTCAGTCCGGTGGTCGTGGTCAGTACGGAGATTGCTGGTTGCGTATTGAGCCTCAGGAGGCTGGCGGTGGTTTTGAATTCGTCGATGCGATCAAGGGTGGGGTCATTCCTAAGGAATACATACCCGCGGTAGGTCAGGGCGCCAAAGAGGCATCTTTGGGTGGCGTGCTGGCTGGATTCGCCATTGAGGATGTTAAGGTTACCTGTTTTGATGGTTCCTATCATGATGTCGACTCCAATGAAATGGCTTTTAAGATAGCCGGTTCCATGGGCTTTAAAGAGGGTGCTCGCAAGGCTGGCCCCGTATTGCTTGAGCCGATCATGGCCGTCGAGGTTGTGGTTCCCGAAGATTACATGGGAGATGTCATGGGCGACCTCAGTAGCCGTCGTGGCAAGGTGTCCGGTATGGACGCTCGCGGTGGAGCTCAGGTCATTACTGCCGATGTGCCCCTGTCTTGTATGTTCGGGTATTCTACCGACTTGCGCAGCGCCACTCAGGGTCGTGCCACCTACACCATGGTTTTTGATCACTATGCTCAGGTGCCCAAGGCGATCGGTGAAGAAATCATTGCTAAGGTCCAAGGCTAACGCCTTTCAGGAGGGTGTATCATGGCAAAAGAAAAATTTGAAAGAACAAAGCCACACGTCAATATCGGCACCATCGGTCATGTCGACCACGGCAAGACCACGCTGACTGCCGCTATTACCAAGGTTATGGCTGCTGGCGGTACTGGCGAGTACAAGGCCTTTGATCAGATCGATAACGCTCCCGAAGAGCGCGAGCGCGGCATCACCATTGCCACTGCTCATGTCGAATATGAGACTGCAAATCGTCACTATGCCCATGTTGACTGCCCCGGCCATGCCGACTACGTCAAGAACATGATCACCGGTGCGGCTCAGATGGACGGCGGCATTCTGGTAGTTTCGGCGGCTGACGGTCCCATGCCCCAGACCCGCGAGCACATCCTGCTTGCCCGTCAGGTCGGTGTTCCTGCCATGGTCGTGTTCCTGAACAAGGCCGACATGGTTGACGACGAAGAACTGATGGAGTTGGTTGAGCTGGAAGTGCGCGAGCTGCTGTCCGCTTACGACTTTCCTGGTGACGACATTCCCATTATTCCCGGTAGCGCCCTGAAGGCCCTGGAATGCGGTTGTGCCGAGGCTGATTGTGTCGCCTGCAAGCCGGTTCTGGAGCTGATGGACGCTGTCGACAGCTACATTCCCGAGCCTGCTCGTGCCATCGACCTGCCCTTCTTGATGCCTGTCGAAGACGTCTTCTCTATCTCCGGTCGCGGCACCGTCGCCACTGGTCGTATCGAGCGCGGTATCGTCAAGGTGCAGGAAGAAATTGCTATCATCGGCATCAAGGAGACGGTCAAGACGATTGTCACTGGCGTCGAGATGTTCCGCAAGCTGCTGGATCAGGGCCAGGCTGGCGACAATGTCGGCATCCTGCTCCGCGGTCTAAAGCGTGAAGACATCGAGCGCGGCCAGGTATTGGCTAAGCCAGGCAGCATCACGCCGCACACCAAGTTCAAGGCCGAAGCTTACATCCTGACCAAGGAAGAAGGCGGCCGTCATACACCGTTCTTCAACGGCTATCGTCCTCAGTTCTACTTCAGGACCACTGACGTGACCGGTATCGTCGAGCTTGGCGAAGGGACTGAGATGGTCATGCCTGGCGACAATGCGGCAATGGTTGTCAACTTGATCACGCCCATCGCTATGGACAAAGAGCTGCGCTTCGCTATCCGCGAAGGTGGTCGCACTGTTGGTGCCGGCGTTGTCGCCGAAATTATCGAGTAATAGAGGAAATGACCATGCAAAGCCAGAAGATCAGAATCCGTTTGAAGGCTTACGATCATAAGCTGCTTGATCTCTCCGTTAATGAGATCGTAGATACTGCCAAGCGCACCGGTGCTCGGGTTGCTGGACCAATTCCGTTGCCTACAGTAATTAATAAGTACTGTGTTCTGCGCGGACCTCACGTCGACAAAAAGAGTCGTGAGCAATTTGAAATGCGCACCCATAAGCGCCTGCTGGATATTGTCGAGCCTACCCAACAGACGGTTGACGCTCTGATGAAGCTGGATTTGTCCGCTGGCGTCGATGTGGAAATCAAGCTTTAATCAACACTTGGATATTAAGGGTAAGTGCAATGATGAAGGGTATCTTGGGTAAGAAGCTGGGCATGTCCCAGGTCTTCGCAGCAGACGGCAAGCGTATTCCGGTTACGGTAGTGGAAACCGGTCCCTGTGTCGTACTGCAGAAAAAAAGCGTAGAGACGGATGGCTATAATGCCCTTCAGCTCGGCTTCGGCGAAAAGAAAACTCATCGCACCAGCAAGCCTGAGATGGGGCATTTTAAAAAGGCTGGCAAGGGCGCGTTTGCCTATGTGCGCGAGATTCGCATGGATGATGTCTCTGACTACAATGTCGGCGATGAGATTTCTTGCGATGCAGTACTAGCCACCGGTGATATGGTTGACGTTACCGGGACTAGTAAGGGTAAGGGCTTTCAGGGTGTGATGAAGCGTTGGAATTTTTCTGGCGGACGAGCGAGTCACGGTTCAAAGTTTCATCGTACCGGTGGCTCTATCGGCTGTAGTGCCTGGCCTTCAAAGGTATTTAAAGGCAAGAAAATGGCTGGCCAGATGGGTAACGAACGGGTCACCACTCAAGGTTTGCAGGTGGTAGAGATTCGTCCTGAAATGAATCTGGTGCTGGTCAAAGGTGCGGTACCGGGTCCGAAAAACGGACTGGTGATTATCAGCAAAGGCTGAGGCGCACACGTCAAAGACGATTTGGAGACAGACCATGGCGAAAATTGCTGTTTATGACATAGAAAACAAAAAGGTGTCCGAGCGCGAGCTCGACGAGGCGGTATTTAATGCCGATGTCAAGGGATACCTGATTCACGATATGGTGCGCTATCAGTTGGCTGCTCGCCGTGGCGGGAATGCCTGCACCAAAAACCGCAGTGCGGTTGCCGGTGGTGGTAAGAAGCTTTATCGGCAGAAAGGAACCGGTAATGCCCGTCAGGGTACCAACCGTGCTCCTCACTTTGTCGGTGGTGGTGCCGCTTTCGGTCCCCAGCCCCGCGACTACAGCTTTAAGCTGAATCGCAAGGTTAAAAAAGCTGCTTTGAGATGTGCTCTTTCGGCGCGTTACAAGGACGAAAAGATTTCGGTGCTTGATCGTTTTGATCTGGAAAAGATTGGCACCCAAGGTTTTATCGAAGTGCTCAAGCGCTTTGAGCTGGAGAATGTTTTGATTGTTCTCGATGGCGAAAACCCAAATGTAGAGCTATCGGCCCGCAACGTGCCCCATGTGAAAGTGCTCAGGGTGGACGGGGTTAATGTTTACGACGTGATGAAGCATAAAAACTTGGTTCTCACCGAAGGAGCAGTGGCTCAGCTTGAAGGAGCGTTAGCATAATGAAACCTTTGCATCAAATTCTTAAAAGACCACTGGTCACCGAAAAGGTCTATCAGGACTCCGAGGGGCCTCAGGTTCTTGCTTTTGAAGTGCTGCCTAGCGCCAATAAGATTGAGATCAAGCAGGCTATTGAAAAAGCCTTTGAGGTCAAAGTCGCGCGGGTTAACACGATTGTAGTTGCCGGTAAAGTCAAGCGGGTTGGCCGAAACTTCGGTAAGCGTTCCAATTGGAAGAAAGCTTACGTAACCTTGGCCGAAGGCAGCAAGCTCGATTTGTTTGGTGTTTGATAGGGTGCAATTTAGCAATACGGAGTTAGGATAATGGCGATTCAAAAGTACAAACCGACCTCGCCAGGTCGTCGTCACATGACCTCGGCCGATTTTGGGGAAATCACTGCCGGTAAGCCGGAGAAGTCTTTGCTTGCACCATTGAGCAAAAGCGGTGGACGCAACAATCTTGGTCGCATTACCAAGCGCCATACCGGTGGCGGCCATAAGCGTAAATACCGGATTATCGACTTTAAGAGAGAAAAAGTTGAAATCCCAGCCAAGGTTGTCTCGGTAGAGTACGATCCAAACCGCTCTGCGCGGATTGCGCTGCTCAATTATGCCGATGGCGAAAAGCGATATATTCTGGCTCCGGTCGGGATCAGCGTCGGGGATTCAGTGATTTCCAGCGAGCAGGCAGACATCAAGCCCGGCAATTCAATGACCATTCGCTCGGTACCTCTTGGTACCTGGGTGCATAACATTGAAATGCGCATTGGCAAGGGTGGGCAGATGGCCCGCAGTGCCGGTGCCTACGCCATGATTGCAGCCAAGGAAGGGCGTTACGCTCAGTTGCGGTTGCCCTCCGGGGAAGTGCGTTTGATTCTGCAGGACTGCCGGGTGACTATTGGCCAGGTGGGCAATGTTCAGCACGAAAACGTCAAGATTGGCAAGGCCGGGCGTAATCGTTGGCTTGGCAAGCGTCCGCAGACTCGCGGAGTGGCCATGAACCCCGTCGACCATCCTCATGGTGGTGGCGAGGGTAAGAGTTCCGGTGGCCGCCATCCGGTTACGCCGTGGGGTGTGCCAACCAAGGGCTATAAAACCAGGGTTAATAAGCGGACTGACCGTTTTATTGTCCGCCGCAGAAAATAGCCTGCATTTCCATCTGATAGGAGACGATAGTGGCTAGATCAATTAAAAAAGGGCCGTACATACAGGATAGCTTACTGCGCAAAGTTGACTTGGATAATGTCGGCGGGTCGCGTAAGGTAGTAAAAACCTGGTCGCGGCGTTCGACAATTATTCCTGAGTTTGTTGGCTATACCTTTGCCGTGCACAATGGCAAGAAGTTTATTCCTGTTTTTGTCACAGAAAACATGGTAGGCCACAAGCTTGGTGAGTTCTCCCCGACCCGGACATATTACGGGCACGGGTCGGATAAAAAACGCTAAATCTCGAAAGGGATTTTGAAAGAGGAGTTCGATTCATGGAAGCCAGAGCCAAGCTCAGATATACTCGCCTTTCGCCGCAAAGAACTCGGCTGATCGTCGATATGGTTCGTGGGAAGGGTGTTCAGGAAGCATTGAATATTCTTAAGTTTTCCCCTCAGAAAGCGGCCGGTATCGTTGCTACTGTGGTGAGCTCGGCTGTGGCCAATGCTGAGCAAAAAGGAGTGGCGGATGTTGACCGCCTGGTTGTGAAGACTATCTTCGTCGACCAGGGTCCGGTTCTCAAGCGCTTCATGCCGCGTGCCCAAGGGCGCGCTACCAAAATTCGTAAGCCGACCAGCCACATTACCGTGGTGCTGGACGAAAAATAGACTTTTGAGGAGGTGATGGTTTGGGCCAGAAAGTTCATCCAATAGGATTCCGGTTGGGGATTGTTAAGACCTGGGCCGCGCGCTGGTATGCCGAAGGTGATTACAGCAAACTTCTGCACGAAGATATAAAACTGCGTGATTACCTGAAGAAGCGTCTTTACCATGCCGGGATCGCCAAGATCGAGTTGGAGCGTGCCGCCAGCAAGGTCAAGATCAATATCTTCGCCGCTCGCCCCGGTATTATCATAGGTAAAAAGGGTGCTGAGGTCGAAGTCCTCAAAAAGGAACTGGCCAAACTCACTGACAAAGAAGTGTTTATCAATATTCAGGAAGTGCGTAAGCCCGAGGTGGACGCACAGTTGGTGGCTGAGAACATCGCTCTCCAGCTGGAGCGCCGCGTCGCATTCCGTCGCGCGATGAAGAAAAGTGTTAGTATGGCTCTTAAGTTTGGTGCACAAGGGATTAAGATTACCTGTGCCGGCCGCCTGGGTGGGGCCGAAATGAGTCGTACCGAGTGGTACCGTGAAGGGCGCGTTCCGCTCCACACTCTGCGGGCCGATATCGATTACGGATTCGCCGAAGCGAAGACGACCTACGGCATCATCGGCGTCAAGGTTCTTATCTTCAAGGGCGAAGTGCTTTCGCAAGCCAAAAAAGCGATTTGATAGGAGTATTTTGCCATGTTAATGCCTAAGAAGGTAAAACATAGAAAGCAGTTTACGGGTCGAATGACCGGTACTGCTACCCGGGGGACCGAGCTCACCTTTGGTGATTACGGCCTCAAGGCAGTAGAGTGTGGCTGGCTTTCTTCTCGCCAGATAGAAGCTGCACGGCGTGCCATGACCCGTCACGTGAAACGTGGAGGTCAGATCTGGATTCGTATCTTTCCTGACAAGCCACTGACCAGCAAACCTGCCGAAACCCGTATGGGTAAGGGTAAGGGTGCTCCCGATAGCTGGGTTGCGGTTATTCGTCCCGGCATGATTCTCTATGAGATGCAGGGTGTAGATAAAGAAGTTGCTGTTGCAGCTCTGCGGTTGGCCGCTTATAAACTGCCAATGAAGACTAAGATTGTGATGAGGGAGGAAATAGCTCATGAAGGGTAGCGAGCTTAGGGACCTCAGTGTCGAGGAATTGGAAAGTAAGGGTCAGGAATTGAACCAGGAATTGTTTAATCTCAAATTCCAACTTGCTACCGGTCAGCTTGAGAATAGTGCCCGGCTTCCCCAGACCCGTAAGGATATCGCCCGGGTTATGACTATTTTACGGGAAAAACGAAGCTAGGAAGGACTGGGGAGGATCTCAAATGAATAGTGAACGTGGTATTAAAAAAACCCGTATTGGGTTGGTCACCAGCGATAAGATGGATAAGACCGTGGTGGTCAAAGTAGAAAAGCTTGTGAAACATCCGACCTACAAGAAGTATATTAAGCGGCGGGTTACCTATAAGGCTCACGATGAACAAAATCAGTGCGTCATTGGTGACAAGGTAGCCATCGTGGAGACCAGACCCTTGTCTCGTGACAAGCGGTGGAGAGTCCGCGAAATTTTGGAAAAGAACGTAATTGTCTAGGAGATACATGTCATGATTCAGATGCAGACGATGCTCGATGTGGCGGATAACTCCGGCGCTCGCAAGCTTTGCACCATCAAGGTGTTGGGCGGTTCTAAGCGTAAATATGCCGGTATCGGTGACATCATCATCTGCTCCGTCAAAGAGGCGATCCCGAATTCCAAGGTTAAAAAAGGGGACGTGATCCGTGCGGTTGTCGTCCGCACCGCCAAGGAAACCCCTCGTCCCGACGGATCGGCCATCAGGTTTGATAAGAACTCTGCGGTCATCGTCACCCCGGGAGGAGAACCTGTCGGTACACGTATTTTCGGACCTGTTGCTCGGGAGTTACGAGCCAAGAAGTTCATGAAGATTGTGTCCTTGGCGCCCGAAGTAATTTAATGTTGAGACGGGGAGATTGATACGATGGCAGCGAGCAAACTACATGTCAAAAAAGCCGACATGGTGATGGTGATAGCCGGCAAGGAGAAGGGTAAGAGCGGTAAAGTCGTTCGCGTCTTGTCCGATTCCGGTAAGGTGGTTGTTGAGGGGATCAATATGATCAAGCGGCATACGCGGCCTAATCGCAGTAACAGCGAAGGTGGCATTGTCGAAAAGGAAGCGCCTCTGAGTGGTTCGAATGTTTTGTTGCTGTGCAGTGCTTGCAACAATCCCGTTCGTACCGGCAAGCGCACCCTTGAGGATGGTAATAAAGTCCGCTTTTGCAAGAAGTGTAACGAGATAGTGGACAAGTAACGGAGGATTTTCATGGCCAGACTGAAAGAAGCTTATCGAGCCGAACTTGCTCCGAAGCTTGCCCAGGATCTCCAACTCAAGAACGTGATGGAAGTGCCGCGTGTTGAGAAGGTGGTCGTTAATATGGGACTGGGCGAAGCGATTCAGAATATTAAAATTCTTGAGTCCGCTGTTCAGGAACTTGAAAAGATTGCCGGGCAGAAAGTAGTTGTCACCAAAGCCAAGCGCTCCATTGCACAATTTAAACTGCGTGAGGGCATGCCAATCGGTTGTATGGTAACCTTACGGCGCGATCGCGCTTATGAGTTCCTTGATCGACTGATTAATGTGGCTTTGCCGCGAGTCCGCGATTTCAAGGGAATTTCGCCCAAAGGTTTTGATGGACGGGGCAATTACACCCTTGGTATACGTGAGCAGCTCATTTTTCCCGAAATCGACCTGGAGCAGGTCGACAAGGTTAAGGGGCTCAATGTGACCATTGTGACCACGGCTCGTAACGACGAGGAAGGCCGGGCGCTGTTGACCGCCATGGGCATGCCTTTTCGGAAACAGAGCAGCGGAACCGAAGGATAGCGGAGGATAACAGTGGCAAAAAAATCGATGAAGATCAAGGCGACGCGGCCTAGCAAGTTTGGTGTTAGGGCTTATAACCGCTGTCCCCTGTGTGGCCGTCCCAGGGCCTATTACCGTAAATTCGACATGTGTCGTATATGCCTGCGTAAGCTCGCGTTGGAGGGCAAACTTCCCGGCGTGATCAAGTCAAGCTGGTAAACAGAACGAAGGAGTTGCATCCATGGCAATGACCGATCCTATCGCGGATATGCTGACCCGGATACGCAACGCGGGTCTCGCAAAGCACTCGAAGTGCGACATTCCATCCTCGAAGCTCAAAGTAGCTTTGGCGACGGTTCTCAAGGATCTTGGCTATATTAAGAATTTCAAGACTGCAGCCGATGACAAGCAAGGCGTGTTGCGGATCTATCTAAAATTCGACGGCGAAGATAAACACGTTATTCATGAAATCAAGCGGGTTTCCACCCCCGGTCGACGGGTTTATGTCGGCAAGGACGAAATCCCGGTGATTAAAAATGGTCTGGGCGCTGCCATCATTTCTACCTCTAGGGGGGTGATGCACGATGTGGCTGCTCGGGAGGCCCAGGTGGGTGGTGAGATTCTCTGCGCCATCTGGTAAGTAGATACGGCTAAGGAGCTCAGAAAATGTCAAGAATAGGCAAAAAACCCGTAGCTATACCGAGTGGCGTTCAGATTGCTTTGAAAGAAGACGAACTGACCATCAAGGGCCCTAAAGGTGAACTGAAGCGAATCGTCGTGGCCGGTGTTGGAGTTAGCATCGAAGCCGATCAAGTGACGGTTCAGAGCGCAGATGAAAGCAAGGGGTCCCGTGCTTATCAGGGCCTGATGCGCTCGCTACTGGCCAACATGGTTGACGGTGTGACCAAGGGCTTTGAAAAGGTTCTTGAGATCAACGGGGTTGGTTATCGCGCTGAGCTCAAAGGGAACACTCTTAGTTTGGCCCTCGGTTTCTCTCACGGTATCGAATATCCGCTACCCGCAGGGATTAGTGTAGAGGTCGAGAAGCAGACCAAGGTTATCGTGCGTGGCATCGATAAAGAACTGGTCGGTGCTACGGCAGCCAAGATCCGTTCTTTTCGGCCCCCTGAGCCTTACAAAGGTAAGGGCATCAAGTATGCCGATGAACGCATCATCCGTAAGGCTGGCAAAGCTGGTAAAAAATAACTGATTCAAGGTCAAGGAGACAGACAGTGAACGTCGCGACGAAAAGGCGTCAGGCAAGGCTGAAGAGGCAGGCACGGGTACGTCGCAAGGTAACAGGTACTTGCGATCGCCCCCGGCTCTGCATTTTCCGCAGTGCTAAACACATTTACGCCCAGATCATAGAGGATACAACCGGCACCACTCTGGTTTCCGCATCGACTCTCTGCAAAGAGGTCGGCGAAAGCCTGAAAGGGACCGGCAATATTGACGCGGCCAAGGCGGTCGGCACTACTGTCGCCAAAAAGGCCCTCGCTAAAGATATTAAAGAAGTGGTTTTTGACCGTAACGGTTTCCTTTATCATGGCCGTATCAAAGGCTTGGCCGATGCGGCTAGGGAAGCTGGTCTGTCATTTTAGGTAAGGAGGATTTCTTTGCTTCGCAATGATCCCAACGATAAGGAATTAACAGACCGCGTGGTACATATCAATCGCTGCGCTAAGGTCGTTAAAGGTGGACGCCGCTTCAGCTTTTCAGCTCTGGTTGTCGTAGGTGACGGTAAAGGTCGTGTCGGTTTTGGCCATGGTAAGGCTAAAGAGGTTCCTGAAGCCATACGCAAGGGTGTTGAGCAGGCCAAAAAGAGCCTGATCACTGTGCCGTTGGTAGATCGAACTATTCCCTTCGATATTATCGGCAAGTTTGGCGCCGGTAAGGTCCTGCTTAAACCGGCTTCACCCGGTACCGGTGTTATCGCCGGTGGAGCGGTCCGCGCGGTGCTTGAAGCTGCCGGGGTTGGTGACATCTTGTCCAAGTGCCTTGGCTCCAACAACCCCCACAATGTCGTCCGTGCTACGGTTAACGCATTGTCGCGGCTACGCAGTGCCGAAGAGATTATGGCTAGGCGGGGGCTTGGCGCTGAAGATTAGGCACCGCTGAAAAGGAGAAGATTTATGGCCGCACAGATTAAAGTCACGTTGGTCAAGAGCGGTATTGGCCGCAATCAATATTTCACTAAAGTTCTCAAAGGCCTGCAGCTGACTAAGCTGCACAAAACGGTTGAGTTGCCAGATACCCCGGAGATTCGGGGTATGATAAACAAGGTTTCTCACATGGTCGTGGTTGAGGGCTGATTCAATCCAGAGGAATGGCTGTTATGGATCTGAGTAATCTGAGTCCGGCAATCGGCTCAACAAAAAATAGAAAACGCCTCGGTCGCGGAGCTGGTTCCGGTACCGGTAAGACCGCCGGTAAGGGTCATAAGGGACAGAACGCTCGTAGTGGTGGCGGTGTCAAGCCCGGCTTTGAGGGCGGGCAGATGCCTCTGCAACGTCGCCTGCCTAAACGCGGTTTTACTCCCCTGGACAAGAAGTTCTATGTCTTGGTAAATCTACGTGATCTGCAGAACTTTTTTGAAGCAGGTTCTGTGGTTGATCTGGAAGCGCTCGGCAAGGCTGGCCTGGTTACAAAGCTTAAGGATGGCATCAAGATCCTTGGTGATGGTGACCTTGATAAGGCTCTGACGGTCAAAGCACATAAATTCAGCAAAGCCGCTCAGCAGAAGATTGAAGCAGCTGGCGGCACAGCCGAGGTTCTCTGACGTGGTCAAGAGCATCCAGAACATTTTCAGTATACCGGAACTGCGGCGACGCATCCTGTTTACGCTTGGGATGCTCGCCGTTTATCGTGTAGGCTGCCATATCCCAACGCCTGGTATCGATGCTCAGGTGCTCGCTACCTTTTTTGAGGGTAGCCAAGGGACTCTGCTTGGCATGGTCAGCGCCTTTACCGGCGGTGCATTGCAGCGTATGACGGTTTTCGCTCTCGGTATTATGCCCTATATCAGCGCCTCGATTATTATGCAGTTACTCGGCGTTGTTTTCGAGCCTGTTGAGCGCCTGTCTAAAGATGGCGAACAGGGGCGTAAAACCATAACCAAATGGACTCGTTACGGTACTATCGTCCTTTCGATTGTGCAGGGGGCCGGGATTGCTGTCGGCCTGCAGCAGATGAGTGGCAAAGGCGGTCTATCGGTGGTGCCCGATCCGGGGCTCGGCTTTATTCTGTTGACGGTGTTGACCCTGACCGCCGGTACTGCTTTCATTATGTGGTTGGGTGAACAGATCACCGAGCGGGGTATCGGCAACGGTATTTCATTGATCATTTTTGCTGGTATCGTCGCCAATATGCCCTCTGCTGTGGTTAATACGCTGCGGCTTATGAATACTGGTGCTGTCAGCTTGTTTGTGATGATCGTCATCCTGGCGGTTATGATTGGGGTTATTGGCGCTATCGTCTTCATGGAGCGGGGCCAGCGGCGTCTGCCCATTCACTATGCCAAGCGTGTAGTGGGCATGCGTAATTACGGTGGACAGAAGAGCCACCTGCCACTCAAGGTCAATATGAGTGGAGTTATTCCGCCGATCTTTGCCAGCTCTATCATTATGTTCCCCGCGACTATCGCCAATTTGGTCGAAATTGAATGGATGAATGCCTTTGCGGCCATGATGACGCCGACCCATCTGCTTTATAACGTCATTTTTGTTGCATTTATCATCTTCTTCTGTTATTTCTACACGGCTGTTACGTTCAACCCGTTGGATGTGGCAGAAAATGTCAAAAAACAGGGGGGGTATATTCCTGGCATCAGGCCGGGTAAAGCGACCTCTGATTATATCAATGACGTGTTGAATCGACTGACTTTTGCCGGTGCAATTTACATTGCTGCGGTTTGTGTATTGCCTACAATTTTGATTAGCTCGTTTAATGTGCAGTTCTTTTTTGGCGGTACCTCGCTACTCATTGTAGTCGGGGTCGGCCTTGATACTGCCGCACAAATCGAGGCACATCTGATCTCCCGGTCTTACGAGGGCTTTATGAAGGGCGTTACCCTCAGGGGGCGGCAGGGATAGTATGGAGTGGAGCCAATGAAGGTGATTTTTTTAGGCCCGCCCGGTTCGGGAAAGGGGACTCAAGCTAAAATGGTCTCCGAAAAACTGGGGATCCCACAGGTCTCGACGGGCGATATGCTTCGTTCAGCCGTTCGAGAGGGAACTCCCATGGGCCTCAAGGCAAAGGCCCTGATGGATTCGGGAGCGCTAGTTGCCGATGAGGTTGTGGTTGGGATTGTTCAGGAACGTCTGGTTAAGGTCGATTGTGAGCCAGGTTTTATCCTAGACGGATTTCCGCGGACTGTGCCTCAGGCCAATGCTTTACAGGCTTGCCTCGAGGGGCTCAATAAAAAACTTGATGCGGTTATTTCTCTTGAGGTCGATAGTGACGCGGTGGTAGAGCGCATTACTGGTCGGCGCACCTGTCGCGATTGTGGCAAAATGTTTCATGTGCGTTTTGATCCGCCTACTCAGGAAAGTATCTGTAATGTATGCGGTGGAGAACTTTATCTCCGTGACGACGACCAGGAAGCGACCATACGTAAGCGCCTTCTGGTTTACGCTGAGCAGACGGCACCTTTGATCGCCTATTATCAACAGTCAGGTCTTGTTTCTGCCATCGATGGTATGCAGGGTATTGCTCAAGTGCAGGATCAGATCCTGGTGGCTATGGGCCGCAAATAATGATTGTTTTGAAATCCCGGGCGGAACTCGCTAAGATGAGGGATGCCGGGAAGGTTGTTGCCGAAGTACTCGCCCTGTTAAAGGAGCGTATTAAGCCGGGCATAACAACTGCGGAACTTGATCGCTTGGCTGAAAAAGAATGCCGAAAAAGGGGGGCGAAGCCGGCCTTTAAAGGCTACGGAGGCTTTCCTTACAGTATTTGTGCTTCACCGGACGATCAAGTTGTGCACGGGTTTCCAAATGCCCTGCCGATTTCTGAAGGGACTATCCTGAGTATCGATTTCGGGGTAATCTATCGGGGATATTACGGTGACTCAGCCTTTACGGCGGCGGTTGGTTCGATCAATGACCATAAGCGGCATTTGGTAGAGATCACAGCTAAATCTCTTTCTTTAGCCATTGAGCAAGTTTGCTGTGGTGGTTATCTTTATGACGTGGCCCGGGCCGTTCAAACTTGTGTTGAGGCTGAAGGGTTTAGCGTTGTGAGGGAGTTTGTCGGGCATGGAATCGGCAAGGGGTTACACGAAGAACCTCAGATTCCTAATTTTGTTCCTGATGCTGGACGTGGCGTTGAACTTAAACCCGGTATGACTTTGGCGATAGAGCCGATGGTTAATGCTGGCGCCCCGGGGGTGAAGATCTTACGGGATGGTTGGACGGCGGTTACTGTCGATGGACAACCATCGGCACACTTCGAACATACGGTTGCAGTTACAGAGAACGGGCCCGAAATTTTAACCAAGATCTGATAGACACCCGGCAGAGGAAGGGGCGCTGTGGTCAAACGCTTCCTTTTAGCCGACTTCTTAATAGGACAAAGGAACAATCAATGAAAGTGCGAGCTTCGGTCAAACCGATTTGCGTTAAGTGTAAAGTAATTAAGCGCAAGGGAATTCTTAGGGTCATCTGCGAAAATCCCAAGCACAAGCAGAAACAGGGATAACCGGATCAGGAGGAAAATACATTGGCACGTATTGCTGGTATCGATTTACCAAGAAATAAGCGGATTGAGGTAGCCCTCACCTACATCTTTGGTGTGGGTCGGTCTTTGTCCCAGGATGTTTTGCAAAAGGCTGGAGTAGAGCCCAATACCCGTACTGACGATCTAACCGACGCTGAAGTCGGTAAGATCAGAGAGGTTATTGACGGCGGGTATCAGGTTGAAGGCGATCTGCGTCGCGTGGTCTCGACCAATATCAAACGGCTCATGGACTTGGGTTGCTATCGTGGCCTGCGTCATCGCCGCGGTCTGCCGGTGCGCGGACAGAAAACCAAAACCAACGCCCGGACCCGTAAGGGACCTAGAAAAACTGTGGCTGGTAAGAAGAAATAATTGGAGGAACCATGGCTAAGCCTGGTAAGAAAACGGTAAGAAAGAGTAAAGAGAAAAAGAATGTTGCCAACGGCATTGCGCATATTCAGGCGACCTTCAACAATACAATCGTGACGTTCACCGACGTCAGCGGTAATGTGGTTTCATGGTCGACCTGTGGCGCCAATAGCTTTAAGGGCTCCCGTAAAAGTACTCCCTTTGCCGCCCAGATTGCTGCAGAGGAAGCTGCCAAGAAAGCCCAGGATCATGGCATGCGCTCGGTTGAAATTCGAGTTAAGGGTCCCGGTTCCGGTCGTGAGTCGGCCCTGCGAGCCATTTCGGTCTAACCATACAAGGAGGATGAACGTTGGCTAGATATACTGGACCCGTCTGCCGTCAGTGTAGAAGGGAAAATATGAAGTTGTTCCTGAAAGGGGACAGGTGCTATACCGATAAGTGTGCTGTTGAGCGGCGGAACTATGCCCCAGGAGTTCATGGCCAGGGTCGTGTAAAGGTTACCGAATACGGAACCCAGTTGCGTGAAAAGCAACGCGTTAAGCGTACCTACGGTCTGTTAGAAAAGCAGTTTCGTGCCTATTTTGGTAAGGCCGATCGGGCCAAGGGTGTTACCGGTGAGAATTTGCTGGTTCTGCTTGAGCGTCGCCTTGATAGCGTAGTTTATCGTCTCGGCTTTGCCAGTTCCCGTAATGAGGCCCGTTTGCTCATCCGTCAGGGGCACTTTCTGGTCAACGGTCGCAAATGTAATATCCCTTCATTGCTCGTGCGGGTCAACGACGTCGTTGAATTGCGGGAAAAGAGCCGTCAGATTACACGTATTACCGATGCTCTCGACGGTGTTATGCGGCGTGGCGTACCCTCCTGGGTAGAGTTGGAGCGAGATGCTTTCAAAGGGACCCTAAAGACCCTGCCCGTTCGCGAAGAGATGACGACTCCTGCGTTCCAGGAACAGCTGATCGTTGAGCTCTATTCGAAGTAATCGCGACATGAGGCGGTTGTAACCTCATTATGGAGGATCCGGATGTATAAAAACTGGAGAGATCTCATCAAGCCCAAGCGCCTCCAGATTGAATCGGACAGCCTGTCTGATTGTTATGGAAAGTTTAAGGCGGAGCCTTTTGAGCGTGGATTCGGTACCACTTTGGGTAATGCCTTGCGGCGAGTGCTTCTGTCGTCTTTGCAGGGCGCTGCTGTCACTTCCGTGCGGATCAAGGGCGTCCTCCATGAGTTCTCGACCATCCCCGGTGTTACTGAGGATGTTACCGATATAATTCTGAACCTCAAAGGTGTGCTGCTTAAGTTGCACGGTAACGAGGGGCGAAATATTCGTATCGTTAAAAAGGGCGCAGGGTTAATCACTGCCGGTGATATCGTGACCGATTCTCACGTCGAGGTGCTTAATCCAGACCATCACATTCTGACCTGTTCTAAAGAGGCTGATGTGGAGATCGACATGGTCGTGGCCCTCGGTAAAGGCTACGTTCCGGCAGAGCGTAATCGCGATGAAAAGGCACCCGTTGGCACTATCCCCATCGATGCCATCTTTTCGCCCATCAAAAAAGTCAATTTTACTGTGACCAATGCTCGTGTTGGCCAGATTACTGACTTCGACAAACTAAACCTTGAGGTCTTCACGGATGGCAGTGTTCGTGCTGATGATGCCGTTGCCTACGGGGCCAAGATTCTTAAAGAGCAGTTACAGATCTTTATCAATTTTGATGAAGAGGCCGAAGTGCTTGGCGTTGATGAGAACGAAGAGGGCCGAAAGATCAATGAAAACCTCTATCGCTCGGTAGACGAACTTGAGCTTTCGGTGCGCAGTGCCAATTGCCTGAAAAATGCCAATATTCACCTGATCGGTGATCTTGTGCAGCGATCCGAAGCAGAAATGCTTAAAACCCAGAACTTTGGGCGTAAATCACTGAATGAGATCAAGGACATCTTGGCTGAGATGGGCTTGTCCCTGGGGTTGGCTCTGGACGGATTTCCTGATCCTGAATATCTAAAGCTGATTCGTGAGGGTAGCGAGGACGTTTGATCCTCAGATACCCCGTTGAGTAACGAAGAAAGGACCGTAGAACCATGCGTCACAATAAATCCGGCAGGCGGCTCGGCCGCAATTCGAGTCATCGGGCCGCAATGATGCGCAACATGGTGACATCACTTCTCGAACATGAAAAGATCACCACTACCACGACCCGGGCTAAGGAGTTGCGGAAACTTGCCGAGAAGATGATTACCCTCGGTAAGCGTGGAGATTTGCACGCCCGTCGCCAAGCCCTGCAGGTCATTCGTGATCGCAAGGTCGTTGCTAAGGTGTTTGAAATGGTCGCGCTTCGCTATAAAGATCGTCCTGGTGGCTACACCCGGATTTTGAAGCTCGGTAACCGTGTTGGTGATAACGCGCCGATCTGTCAGATCGAATTGGTTGAGGAGGAGTTCACTCCCCGGCCTAAAAAGGTCGTTTCTGCTGCTGCTAAAGTAGCCCCTGAAGTAGAGGCTGTTGAAGAAGTTCCAGCCGAGGCAGAAATCGAAGCTGAAGACAAAGATTAAAGATACAATTTAATTCTGTTAAAAAAGGCAAGGAGTTATATCTCCTTGCCTTTTTTTTTGTTGGGGCCATTGGCTTGAATCTTGACCAATTGCGGCTGTCCATGGTAGCTTTGCCTACTTAAGTTACTGGAGCCCATAATGTATTTTCCTTCTTTAGAAAAGTTTTGCGGTCTTGCCAAACAGGGTAATCTAATACCGGTTTATCGTGAGATTTTGGCTGATATGGAAACGCCCGTATCCGCCTTTAAAAAAATTGATGACGGGCAGAATGCTTTTCTGCTGGAAAGTATCGCTGGCGGTGAAAAGTGGGCTCGCTATTCTTTTCTCGGCAGTAATCCCGGCAAGATCTTCCGCTGTAATGGCGAGTCCTACGAAGTTTTGGATCGAACTGGTGTTGTGCACAGCGGCTGCAGTAACGATCCGCTTGCTGAAATCAAACGGTTTATGGCGGCTTATCGGCCCGTGCAGGTCGAGGGTCTTCCTCCCTTTTTCGGTGGTCTAGTCGGCTATTTAGGCTACGACATGGTGCGGTTTTTTGAGCATTTGCCGTCGTCCTCCAGCCCACAGATCGGGGCTTACGATGCCTGTTTTCTGCTAACCGATACCTTGCTTATCTTTGATAATGTTGCTCAGACTATCAAAGTAGTCTGCAACGTCGAGCTGGCTGAGGGTGAGGATCCGGTACAGGCATATTCTCAGGCCCAAATTGCTATCGACCGCCTGATTGAACAATTACGCAGTCCCTTGGCCGATGTCTCTGACGATGCGGACTACGGACCGGCAGAGGATTTCGTCTCTGATTTTACTGAAGAGGGATTCATGGCCGCCGTCGAACAATGCAAGGAATATGTTCGAGCCGGCGACATTATTCAGGTGGTTCTATCTCAGCGCCTCTCCGGTCGTCTTGGTGCGCCACCCTTCGATGTCTATCGAGCCTTGCGCACCTTGAACCCTTCTCCTTATATGTTTTTTCTCCGTTTTGACAAGACCCTGGTGATTGGCGCTTCTCCCGAGGTGTTGGTGCGTAAGGTTGGAGCCGAGGTCGAGGTTCGGCCCATAGCCGGTACTAGGCCGCGCGGGTCCACTGTCGATACAGATCTGCAGCTCGAAGAAGAACTTCTGGCCGATCCTAAAGAATGTGCCGAGCATATCATGCTGGTTGATTTAGGGCGTAATGATATCGGCCGGGTTTGCCGCACCGGTTCGGTCGAGGTAAGCGAGTTAATGGTCATTGAACGTTACTCTCATGTCATGCATATTGTGTCCAATGTACATGGTCTGTTGCGTTCCGATTGCGATGCCTACGATGTGTTGCGGGCCACCTTTCCGGCGGGCACCCTGAGTGGCGCGCCGAAAATACGGGCCATGGAAATTATCGATGAATTGGAACCAGCTCGAAGGGAGATTTACGGCGGTGCTGTCGGTTATTTTTCCTTCTCTGGCAATATGGATATGGCCATTGCTATTCGCACTTTGGTCGTCCATGACGACCGAATTTATCTACAGGCGGGGGCTGGCATCGTAGCCGACTCCGATCCGGCCACTGAATATCAGGAAACCTTAAGCAAGGCTCGTGGCGTGATGAAAGCTATCGAAATGGCGCGAAAGGGGCTTGATTGACATGCTGCTGATGCTTGATAACTACGACTCTTTTACTTATAACTTGGTTCAGTACTTTCAAGAACTTGGCGAAGAAGTGAGAGTTTTTCGTAACGATAAGATCTCGGTAGCGGAAATCGCTGCTCTGCATCCGCGGCGTTTGGTAGTTTCTCCTGGGCCGTGCTCCCCTGAGGAAGCCGGTATTTCGGTAAGCGCTATTCAACAGTTGGCCGGTAAAATGCCAATTCTTGGCGTCTGTTTGGGTCATCAGTCCATGGCCCATGCTTTTGGTGGGCGTGTGGTGCGCGCGGAAAATTTGATGCACGGCAAAACTAGTCCGGTTTATCATGACCATCAAGGGCTGTTTAAGGGGTTATCCTGCCCTTTTGATGCCACCCGATACCATTCGCTGATCGTAGAGCGGGCCACCTTGCCGTCAGAGTTTGAAATCAGTGCCTGGACCGAGGCCGATGAGATCATGGGTATGCGGCATCGAGAATTGCCCCTTTGGGGGGTACAATTTCACCCCGAGTCGATTCTGACCGTAGAAGGCAAACGCCTCCTGCACAACTTTCTGGAAATGACTTGAGCTTTTTTCAGGTACAGGTATTGTCCTTGTTGAGGCTGCCATGATTAAAGATGCAATCGCCAGGCTAGTTGAAGAGCGTGACCTGTCCGAGTCCATGATGATCGAAGTCATGGAACAGATCATGGGAGGCGAAGCGACTCCTGCTCAGATCGGCGCCTTTATCATTGCTCTGCGTATGAAGGGTGAAACGATCGATGAGATCGCTGGTGCGGCGCGCGTTATGCGGGCCCATGCTACTCCGGTTAGGGTCGGCCAGGTGCTTGACATGGACCGTGAAGAGATCAATGCCGATAGGGAAACCATTCTCGATACTTGTGGCACCGGTGGTAGTGGCACCAAGAGTTTTAATATCTCCACCACCGTGGCTTTCGTGGTGGCGGCCTGTGGCGTTAAGGTTGCCAAACATGGCAATCGCAGCATCTCTTCCGCTTGTGGCAGCGCCGATGTCCTGGAGCGTCTTGGGGTCAAACTCGATGTAAGTGTGGCTCAAGTTGAGGCTTGTATCAATACCTTAGGGATTGGATTTCTATTTGCGCCGGCCTTGCACGGTGCCATGCGCCATGCCATAGGGCCGCGCAGAGAAATCGGGGCCAGGACCATTTTTAATATTCTCGGGCCGCTGACCAATCCGGCTGCTGCCGACCTCCAAGTGCTTGGAGTCTATCGTGAGGGGCTGGTTGAGCCGTTGGCCAATGTTTTGAGTCGGCTCGGTTGCCGCCGGGGGTTTGTGGTTCACGGTCTGGATGGTATGGATGAAGTGACCTTGACTGGCCCGACCCGGGTGGCTGAAATCAATCGGGGAACGGTACGCCTTTATACCGTTGAGCCCGAGGATTATGCCCTGACACGGTGCAAGCTGAGCGCTCTTCAGGGTGGCGACGCGGTGTACAACGCCGAGCTGATTTTGACGATATTGCAAGGAGAGCAGGGGCCACGCAGGGATGTGGTGCTGTTGAATAGCGCCTTTGCTCTGCTGGCGGCAGACAAGGTGGAGGATGTCCGGGGCGGCATCGAACGGGCCGCTGAAACTATCGATAGCGGACAGGCATTGCGCAAGCTCAACGATCTTATCAGGATGACCAACCAGTGATACTCGATGAAATTCTCAAGCACAAGCTCGTTGAGGTTCAGGCCCAGCGCCGTAAGGTGCCATTGGTCGTGCTGCAAGAGCGCATTGACTCGCGGTCAGCGCCCCGCGGTTTTGGAGCTGCTTTGCGGCAACAGGCGGCTGTCGGTACGGCGATTATTGCCGAGGTAAAAAAAGGTTCACCTTCCAAAGGTGTCATTCGTGCCGATTTCGACCCTTGCGATATTGCTCGGCGTTATCAGGCCGGCGGCGCTACCTGCCTGTCCATACTGACCGACCAGCGGTTTTTTATGGGTTCACTGGCCTACCTGGAAGCGATTGCCGAAATTGTCTCCTTGCCACTGTTGCGTAAGGACTTCGTTGTCGATGCTTATCAGGTTTATGAAGCCCGTGCAGCTGGTGCCGACGCGGTGTTGTTGATCGCAGCTGCCCTGGCGCAAGATGTTCTGACCGACCTGGCCTTAGTGGCGGAGGATCTGGGCCTGGATGTTTTGCTCGAGGTGCACAATGAGGATGAATTGCAGCGGGCATTGGAATTGCCGGTGGAGCTGATTGGCATTAATAATCGGGATCTTAAGACCTTTAACACCGATCTAGCAGTGACTGAGCGCTTGTTGCCTCTGATTCCTGCGGATCGTTTGGTAGTGGCGGAAAGTGGCCTGCGCTGTCGGGCTGATATTCGCCGTTTGCAGCAGGCTGGTGCTAGAGCTTTTTTGGTTGGTGAAAGCCTGATGCGAGAACCGAAATTTGAGCAAAAGCTCCAGGAGCTGTTGCACGATCAATTTTGATTTTATACTTTGTTATTCTCTGTCCCATTTTCGAAGGTTCTACAGGAGAATTAAATGCAGACCAAAATTTTGTTGCAGGACCATCAGATCCCTAAACATTGGTACAATGTCGCCGCTGACTTGAGTAACTCTCCGGCGCCTATTCTGCATCCTGGTACTTTGGCACCCGTCGGCCCCGAAGATTTGACCTCCATATTCCCCATGTCCTTGATCGAGCAGGAGGTCAGCCGCGAGCGCTGGATTGAGATACCCGAAGAAGTGCAGAAAATCTATCAGCTTTGGCGCCCTTCTCCTATGTTTCGAGCCCATCGTCTTGAAGCGGCGCTGAAAACACCGGCACACATCTACTATAAATATGAGGGAGTGTCGCCGGCCGGCTCTCATAAACCCAACAGCGCTATCCCGCAGGCTTATTACAATAAGATGGCGGGAATCAAGCGTTTGGCCACTGAAACCGGGGCCGGGCAGTGGGGCTGTTCGCTGGCCTTAGCCAATTCCTATTTTGGTCTGGAAACAACTGTTTATATGGTGCGGGTTAGTTACGGTCAGAAGCCTTATCGCAAGAACCTGATGGAACTGTGGGGTGCTGAGGTTATCCCTTCACCGAGCAACCGTACAGAGGCTGGTCGTCAGATGCTGACCGAAGATCCGGATACCACCGGCTCTCTTGGGATGGCCATTAGTGAAGCGGTAGAGGATGCTTCCAGCCATAGCGATACTAACTATGCTCTTGGCAGCGTTCTGAACCACGTTTGCTTGCATCAGACCGTCATTGGTCTGGAAGCCATCGAACAGCTGAAATTGGTCAACGACTATCCCGATGTAGTCATTGGCTGCTGCGGTGGCGGCAGCAACCTTGCGGGGCTGGCCTTTCCCTTTGTGCGGGACAAAATAAATGGCAAGCAGATTCGCTTGCTGGCGGTCGAGCCAAATTCCTGTCCAACCTTGACCAAGGGAAGTTATGCTTTTGATTATGGTGATACGGCCAAACTGACCCCTATTACCAAAATGTATACATTAGGTCACGATTTTGTACCGCCTGGCATCCATGCTGGAGGATTGCGTTACCACGGTGCTAGCGCTCTAGTCAGCCAGTTGCATAACGAAGGCATTATCGAGGCGGCGGCGTTGCCGCAAACGGCTTGTTTTGAAGGGGCGGTGTTGTTTGCCCGCACTGAAGGAATCGTGCCTGCGCCCGAGTCATCCCACGCCATTCGAGCCGCCATTGACGAAGCGGTCAAGGCGCGGGAAGAGGGGAAGGAGCGCACCATCCTTTTTAATCTGTCCGGTCATGGCCATTTTGACATGTCCTCATATGAAGCTTATCTGGGGGGGCAATTAGAGGATTACGCCTATCCGGAAAAGAATATTGCCGCTTCACTGGCCAAATTGCCTCAGGTGAAGTGATGGTCCGCGCAGAAAGTTCGCTGCAAAGGGTAATCCCCCGGGTCAAGATCTGCGGAATCACCTCGGTCGAGGATGGTTTGCACGCTGTCCGTTGTGGGGCTGATGCCCTAGGGCTGGTTTTTTATAACAAAAGCCCCCGTTGTGTCACTGCTGAGCAGGCTCGCCGAATTATCTCTGAATTGCCGCCCCTGGTGACCACTGTTGGCTTGTTTGTCAATCATCCGGCCCAGGAGATTACAGATATTGCCCGTTTCTGTAGCCTCGATGTGTTGCAGTTGCATGGGGATGAAACACCTGAACAGTGCCAATTGCCGCCCTGGCGAGTGATCAAGGCCTTGCGTGTTCGTGATGAACAGAGTTTGGCCGACTTGGCAGCTTACCGGGTCAGTGGCATGTTGCTCGACGCCTGGCAAGCCGATAGCTACGGCGGTACTGGTCATCGCTTTAATTGGCAGTTGGCCGTGCAAGCGACGCAGCAACGGCCGATTATTTTGGCCGGTGGGCTGACGCCAGCTAATGTGGCGGAAGCTGTAAAGACGGTGCGCCCCTACGCTGTTGACGTCTCCAGCGGCGTGGAAAGTGCTCCTGGTTGCAAGGACCCCGATCTGGTGGCGGCATTTATTCGCAACGCCAAACATTTTACGGAGTAGTTCATGTATTCATATCCGGATTCAAACGGGCATTTCGGCCCCTTCGGCGGCCGTTATGTGGCTGAAACTCTGATGCCGTCTCTCGAAGAACTAGCGGAGGCCTATCGGGAAGCCCAGAACGATCCGACGTTTCAGCAGGATTTCGAATATCATTTGCAGCAATATGTCGGTCGGCCCAGTCCCCTTTACTATGCGCGACGTTTAAGCGATCACCTCGGCGGCGCCAGGATCTATTTGAAAAGGGAAGACCTCAACCATACCGGTGCCCACAAGGTCAATAATACCGTGGGACAGGCTTTGCTTGCGCGGCGCATGGGCAAAAAAAGAGTCATTGCAGAGACTGGCGCCGGACAGCACGGGGTGGCGACGGCCACTGTGGCTGCCCTGTTCGGTATGGAATGCGAAGTCTTCATGGGCACCGAAGATATGCGTCGCCAGAGCCTTAATGTGTTTCGCATGAAATTGCTCGGCGCCAAGGTGACGGGAGTAACCAGCGGTACGGCGACTCTCAAAGATGCCATGAATGAGGCCATCCGCCATTGGGTTACTCGAGTAAGGGACACCTTTTATATTATCGGCACTGTGGCCGGACCGCACCCCTATCCCGCCATGGTGAGGGACTTTCAGTCGGTGATCGGTCGCGAAACACGTACCCAAATTCTACAAGCCGAAGGCCGACTGCCCGATTATGCTGTGGCTTGTATCGGCGGCGGTTCCAATGCTATTGGTCTGTTTCATCCCTTTTTAGGGGATGAAAGCGTCCGACTGCTCGGTGTCGAAGCTGCTGGGCTCGGAGTTGACAGCGGCAAGCATGCTGCCAGTATCGGCGCTGGTCGCGTTGGCGTGCTGCATGGGAACAAGACCTACCTACTGCAGGACGAGCATGGCCAAATACAACATGCTCATTCTATTTCCGCCGGCCTCGATTATCCCGGGGTCGGTCCGGAACATGCGCATCTCCACGAGATTGGTCGCGCCGAATATCAGGCGATTACCGATGCTGAAGCCCTGGATGCTTTTCAGGTGCTGACCAAGCTCGAAGGGATCATCCCCGCTCTGGAGAGCGCCCACGCCATAGCCCAGGTGATGAAACTGGCTCCGACCTTGCGCCGGGACCAGTTGGTGGTAGTTTGCCTATCCGGGCGTGGCGACAAGGATATTCATACCGTGGCTGAGGCCATGGGTGTGGAATTAAACTGACAGGACCTCATCATGAAATTTACCGAACTGGATTTACCACAATCGGTGCTTAAGGGCGTCGAGGCGGTTGGATTCACCGAACTGACCCCGGTTCAGGAAGAGTCCATTCCGCTGGCCCTGGCGGGCAAGGATGTCGCGGGCCAGGCCCAGACGGGTACCGGTAAGACCGCTGCTTTTTTAATTGCGCTCTTTACCCGACTGTTGCGCAGCGAGAGCGAGACCAGCAACAATCCTCGGGCCTTGATTATCGCTCCAACCCGCGAATTGGTAGTCCAAATCTGGGAGGATGCCAAAGGCCTTGGCGAGTTCTGCCCCTTTAAGCTGCAACCGATTTTCGGTGGAGTCGATTACGATAAACAGCGTCAGGCCCTTCAGGATGGGGTCGATATTATCATTGCCACGCCGGGACGGCTCATCGACTATGCCAAGCAGGGCGTGTTTAACTTTAATCGCATCGAAGCCTTAGTTATCGATGAGGCGGACCGCATGTTCGACATGGGCTTCATTAAAGATCTGCGCTATATCATGCGCAAGTTGCCGCCCTTTGAACAGCGTCAGACCATGCTCTTTTCCGCGACGCTCTCCCACAGGGTCATGGAGTTGGCCTACGAATTCATGAACCTGGCAGAAAAGGTCAGCGTTGCGCCTGAACAGGTGACGGCCAAAAGAGTGGAGCAGGTGCTCTACCATGTGGGCCGGAGGGAGAAGTTCGCTCTGCTGTTTGGCTTGATGAAAAAGATGGAAGAACCCTGCCGCATGCTGTTGTTCGTTAATACCAAGCGTGAGGGCGAGCACCTCGCCGAGCGCCTCAAAATCAACGGCTATAAGGCTGAGGTCATCTCCGGCGACATTCCGCAGAAAAAACGGATGCGGATCCTAGACGATTTCAAAGCGAATCGTTTGCATTATCTGGTTGGCACCGATGTGGCCTCCCGGGGTATTCATGTCGATGGCGTGACGCACGTGATTAATTATGATTTGCCTCAAGATGGTGAGGATTACGTCCATCGCATCGGTCGTACTGCCCGGGCCGGGGCCAGCGGTTTGGCCATCAGTTTCGCCGATGAAGACCTGGTCTTTTATCTAAGTGATATTCAAGCCTACATAGGTTTCAGTATTCCCGCAGTTTTTCCCGAAAATGAGGACTTCTGCCACGATTACAAACGCTATATACCGCGCAAAAAGGCTCCTGTCGATGACCGGCGGCGTCCCACTGATAAGGGGCGCACGCCGCAGCGCAGACGCTCTGCTCCCAGCAAGGGGGGAAGCAAGCCTGGCGGTGGATCGTCTACCAAATAGACGGGGAATTGCAGACCATTATGCCTAAAGTATCCCTTGCTAAGCTTAGGGACTGCCGCCATTGCTCACGACTGGTGGATCATATGGCCAGCGTTAAGCCGCGTCGTGGTTTGACAGCGAAGGATTATTGGAACGGACCGGTCGCCGGTTTTGGTGATCCCGCAGCACGGGTCTTTCTGGTTGGGTTGGCCCCCGGCGCGCATGGGGCCAATCGCACCGGCCGTCCTTTCACTGGAGACGGAGCCGGCGATTTCATGTTTCCGTTGTTGCATCAGACCGGATTTGCCAACCAGGCAGAGGCCAGTCATGCTGATGACAGCTTGCGGTTGCATGATCTTTATATCAGTAACGCGGTCAAATGCCTGCCCCCGGACAATAAACCAATTGCCGCTGAGTTCGCCAACTGCCGTCCTTATCTGCTCGCCGAGCAGCAGGGTTTGGCTCAGCTCAAGGTGGTGGTGTTGCTCGGGCGCGGTGCTTATGACAGCTATTTGCGACTCTATCGCGATCGTGGCGAGATCAAGCGGTTAAAGGACTACCCTTTTAGCCACGGTGTGGTGCATCGGTTGCCAAACGGGTTGCTTGCTGTTGCCTGCTACCACACCAGTCGCTACAATGTGCAGACCGGGCGCATGACTTCGAGCATGTTTCTCGATCTATTGGCATTGGTACAGCGGTTGCTTGATCAAGAAAACGGTTGAAATGAGCAACAAGCTTTCATAAACTTGCTAGAATTTGTGTAATTGAGGGAGGAACATGGGACGCATTCAAGCGACCTTCGAACAATTGAAGCAGCGCGGTGAAACGGCACTGATTCCATTTATTACCGCTGGGGACCCGGATCTTACTACCACCGAAAAGTTAATTCATACTCTGGTGGAAAACGGTGCTGACCTGATCGAACTCGGTTTCCCCTTTTCAGACCCTATGGCCGACGGCCCGACGATTCAAATCGCTTCTGAGCGGGCTCTGGAGAGTGGAACGACACTGCCAAAGATTCTTGATATGGTGGCGAGGGTCAGGGAACACACCAATGTTCCGATCGTGTTGATGGGCTACTACAACCCACTGTTCAGTTATGGTCCCGAACGCTTTGCCGTCGATGCTGCAGCGGCCGGAGTCGACGGTCTGCTGCTGGTCGATTTGCCAGCGGAGGAGGCCGGCGAGGTGCGCTGCTATCTGCAGCAGGTCGGCATCTGCCTGATCCAGTTGCTGGCTCCTACCACTCCGCCGCAACGCATGCAGCGCCTGGTAGCTGATGCAGAGGGATTTGTCTATTTCGTCTCAATGACTGGCGTGACTGGCGCTAGCCAGATCGATGCCGCCGCTATTGAGCAACAGGTTCGCGACCTGCGGCAGCTCAGCCCGGTACCGGTAGCGGTTGGTTTTGGAATCGCTTCGCCCGCTGACGCGGTAGCGGTTAGTTGCTTTGCCGATGCGGTGGTGGTCGGTAGCGCCTTGGTTAAGGTGGTGGCCGCCTACGGTACATCGCCTGAATTGGTTGCCCGGGTCGGGGCTTTTGTTCGCTCGCTGAAGGAAGGCTTGCGGTAGCGTTGCTGGAAGTCTGCTTTAGATAAGGAATAGACATGGCTTGGTTTAGAAAGTCCAAAGCACCGATCGTGCCGATCGAAACCAAAAAACACACAATGCCTGAAGGTGTATGGAAAAAGTGCCCTAACTGTCAGGAAATTATTTACGCCAAGGAAATTGAGCGTAATCTCAATGTCTGTCCTAAGTGCGATTATCATTTTCGTATTTCTGCACGCGAGCGCATCGCCCTGATTCTCGATGAAGGCTCCTTTGTCGAGATGGATGCGACCATGAAATCTGTCGATTTTCTCGATTTCAAGGACAGCAAGCGCTATAAAGATCGGCTCAAGGCTGCAACCAAAAAGTGCGGCAGTACTTCGGCCTTGGTTTCTGGAACCGGTACCATCGAGGAACTGGCGGTAGTTGTGGCGGTTTTCGATTTTGCCTTTATGGGCGGCAGCATGGGCTCGGTTGTGGGAGAAAAAATCACTCGGGCTATTGAACGGGCTTTGGCAGAACGTTGTCCCTGTATCGTTTTTTCCTCGTCCGGTGGTGCCCGCATGCAGGAGAGTATCCTGTCTTTGATGCAGATGGCTAAGAGCAGCGCTGCTCTGTCCCGTCTTAAAGAGGCCGGCCTGCCCTTTGTTTCGGTATTGACCGACCCGACCACTGGCGGGGTGACCGCCAGTTTCGCCATGCTCGGTGATATTAATATGGCCGAGCCTCGGGCTTTGATCGGATTTGCTGGTCCGCGGGTTATCGAACAGACTATTCGCCAGAAGTTGCCGGACGGCTTTCAACGTTCCGAATATCTGCTTGAGCACGGCATGGTCGACATGATTGTGCGCCGACCGGAGATGAAGCAGCGTCTTGCCCAAATCTTGCGCGTCTTCACTAAGAACTAAGCTATGGACTACCGGGAGAGCCTCGACTATCTCTATGGGCTCCAGCGGTTTGGTATCAAGCTAGGCCTGGACAACATTCACAAAATTCTGGGCCGTCTACATAACCCCGAAAGAGCTTACCCGATTGTCCACGTCGCGGGCAGCAACGGTAAGGGCTCGGTTTGTGCCGGGCTCTCTTCCATACTGATTCAGGCCGGACAGCGAACCGGCCTGTACAGTTCCCCCCATCTACATTCCTTCACCGAACGTATTCGAATTGACGGGCAAGCTATCAGCGAAGCAGAAGCGGTGGCTTTGATTGATTCGATTCGGGCCGTTTGCGATGGTATTCTAGTCACCTTTTTTGAATTTACCACCGCTATGGCATTGTTACACTTTCAGCAGCAAGAGGTTGAAGTGGCGATTCTAGAGGTCGGTATGGGTGGCCGACTCGATGCAACCAATGCGATACAGCCTATGGTAACGGTTATCACCCCGATTTGCCTTGACCATAGTGAATATCTCGGTGCCGATCTCGCTACCATCGCCGCTGAAAAAGCCGGCATTATCAAATCGCAAATACCTTTGGTGGTTGGCCAACAAGAACCCGCCGCATTGCAGGTGATCCGCCACAGGGCTAATGACTTACATGCCCCTGTTTATCACTATGGCCGTGAGTTTACTGTTGAAACGGTAAAGGATGGTTTTGATTACCAGGGTCTTGAGCTTTCCTTGCCCGGATTGCAAAGTGGCCTGCACGGGGTGCATCAACATCATAACTTGGGTGTGGCTCTAGCGGTTGCTGAAATCTTACGGCGACAGGGACTAGATTTGCCTAAGGATTCTCTGCAAGCTGGCGTGGCTGCCGCGCGCTGGCCTGGGCGACTCGAATGGTGGCGCGATGATCGGATAATACTTCTCGACGGTGCCCACAATGAAGGGGGTGCCAAGGTGTTGGCCGCCTATCTTGAATCCTTGTCAGTGGATGGTATTCGCTGGGTGGTCGGTGCCAAGGCCACCAAGGATATCGCACAGATATTGCGGCCTGTGTTGCCGCTGGTCGATAGCCTTTATTGTACGGTACCTCCCGTCGAGGATGCCGTGCCCGCGGAGAGCATTGCCCGTCTGGCGGCTGAGGCTGGTGTGTCGGCTTGTTGTTTTGACGGTCCGGCGTCCGCTTTGGCTGCGGCCCTGGCTGATCGCCAGCAGGGGGAGATTGTTCTGGTGGCTGGCTCCCTGTTTATGGTGGCGGCTGCTCGTGAGTATTTAATGGATCAAGAGGGGGCTTTAAGGTGAAGCAAGTAGCAATATGGCGGCGTCTCGCGCTGGCCGGCTGTTTATTGGTCTGCTCGGTGCAACTGGCTTTCGGGGCTGAACCAAAAAAAGCCGTTTCTCAGGAACCGGTTCAACTTGAAGCGGAAGAGCTGGTTTTTGATCAGGCTTCCGCTACTTATCTTGCCGAGCGCGAGGTAGTACTGCGCCAAGGAGACCAAGAATTACGGGCGGACCGGGTACGCTGGAAAGACGATACCAGTGAGGCTGAAGCTTTTGGTGGTGTGCATTTCATCGACCCCGATGGTGAATTATTCGGTGATGAAATGTACCTCAATCTCGCCAGCGGTCTCGGCCACCTTGTCAACGGCCGTATTCTGGTCCACGAACCGGACTTTTACGTTTCTGGCACTACTATTGCCAAGACGGGTGAGCGCAGTTATCGAGTAGAGAACGGCACCTTCACCAGCTGCGAAGGCCCGAAGCCCTCCTGGAAATTTACTGCTCGCGAACTTGATGTCACTCTGGGTGGTTTTGCCTGGGCTAAAAACGTTAAATTTCATATCTATGATGTGCCTGTTTTTTACCTGCCGATCATTGGCTATCCGGTCAAAACCGAACGGGAGTCGGGTTTGCTGATGCCCAGTGTCGGTTATTCTGATAAGCGTGGTACGCAACTCTTTATGAGTTATTACCAGGTTATCTCCCGCAATCAGGATGCCACCCTTTACCTCGATTATCTCTCTCGGCTTGGACTTGGTAAGGGGCTGGAATACCGTTATCTTTTTGGACACGACAATGCAGGCGCATTAAAGGGCTACCACGTTAGCGGATTTAGTGGCAACGATGATCGGTTTGCTTTTGACTGGCGACATCGGGGCACCTTGCCGGGTGAGGTCCGTTTGATCGCCGATGTTGATTTTGTCAGTAATCGTGATTTCTTTTCCGATTTTGGCGAAGCGGCTGGTGAGTACAATAAGGATAAGGCTGAATCGGTGATTGCGGCGAGTCGCAATTGGGGGAAAAATAATCTTGTAGGCCAAGTCAAATACACGAAAGATCTTGAGCAGAGTAACGATGAAACCCTGCAGCGTCTGCCGGAGCTCCAGTTTGCCATGCTCAAACGTCGTCTGTGGGGCAGTCCGTTCTATTTCGATCTCGATACGAGTGTCGTCAACCTGTGGCGCAAGGAGGGACTCAAGGGTGCTCGGGTGAGCATGCGGCCGGCCCTAACCGGTGTTTTTCGTCTTGGTGGCGTCGATGTGACTTCCGAGATTGGTCACCGTGAGCGACTCTATACCAGTACGCAGGGTGAAGAGAGTCATGGTCTGTTCGATTTTTCGACCCGGATCAGTTCGCGTTTGGCCCGTGTATATACGGTCGACGGAAAAACCGTCGATAAAGTTCAGCATATAATGCAACCCGAAATCCTTTACCAGTATCGGCCTTTTGAGGATCAGTCTGATCTGCCCCAGTTTGAAGCCGAAGATTACCTTTGGGGTCGTAACACTATAAGTTATGGCCTGACTAATCGATTGGTAGCTCGCAGTGAAGCGACGACCGGCCAGGTCGATTATCGTGAACTTCTTTATCTGCGACTGGCACAGGAATTTGATTTGGAGGAATCTGCACGGTATCCCCTGGCTCCACAGGGGCAGGATCATTCCTTTTCTGACTTGAGGGCTGAACTCATTCTGCGACCGACTCGTTGGAATTATATCGACATCGATACGCGCTACGATGTCAGCGGTCCAGCTGAGTTTCTGACATTCCATGCTGAAACCGGTCTTGAAGACCAGCATGGTAATGCTCTTTCGTTGCGTTACCGCTATAACAAGGATGCCCAAGAATATCTTGCAGCCAAACTCAACTTGTCACTTTTTAAGCCCTTCTATCTTAATTTTGAAAACCGCCATTCATTTCGGGGAGACGTCAATCTCGAAAATCTGGTCGGCTTTGAGTATCGAGCCCAATGCTGGAGTTTCTACGTGAACTATCGCAATCGTGACGGTGATCAAGAAATTATGATTAATTTCTCTCTGGCCGGTCTTGGACGTACTGCCCATCCAGGAAGTCGCCGTGAACCTCTCTAATGTTAAGGCATTATGTTTCGAAAATGAGGAGCGTGTCCTTAACAACCGGCATCTCAAAATTATTCTGGGGCAAAGAATAGGCATCAAAGGTTAGAGGATATAAAAACAATTGACTTCCAGTTGTGTTTTTGTTAATTAATATTGCTAAATGGTTTTGTGCTAATCTTGTTGGAGTTGTTCTGACAGGGAGGGCGTGATTGGCAATCTTTGACTTACAAAAACCGGAGGTTATATGAAGAATTTGTTTAGTTGTCTGGCGATTGTTCTCAGCTTGTTGTTTTCTTTTTCTTGGTTGTCTGTTGCTAATGCTGCAAAGGCACAAGCTGCAAACGCTCAGGCGATCACAGCTATGGTCAATGTTAATACTGCTTCGGCCAAGGAATTACAGACTCTACCCGGAATCGGTCGGGTTACTGCCCAGCGGATTATTGACTATCGTGCGGCCAAGGGCCCCTTTCCCAGCTTGGAAGGTTTGCTAAAGGTAAAAGGCCTCGGTCAAAGCACCCTGAATAAAATTAGCGATCGAATCGTTATTCAATAACAGTTTATGCTTTCTGCCATACTGCTGCGATGCTAACATGCCATCAGTTTAGATAAATGGTTTATGGGGGCTTTGCAGATGAGTGATGAGCAAAAAAACGGACAATCGGGGATAGGGAGGCGGCTGCCACTCGTGCCCATTCTGCTGATATTGATCATCCTCGGTTTTGCCCTGTTCGGCCAAAAGGGAATTTTGCGGACTTTGCAGGCCAGTCGCCATCACGCCGCCCTTGAAGCCGAAGTGCAGCAGCAGGAAGCGGTTATCCGGCAATTAAAGGAAGAAATCGAGGCTTTGCGCTCCGATCGCGAGTATATTGAGGTCATTGCCCGCCGGGAGTTGGGTATGGTCAAAGAGGATGAATTGGTTTATCAGTTTGCCCAAGGCAGCGACAAGAGGGCCGCTGAGCCCGAGTCTCCGGCTTCTCGCTAGGCAGTTTCTCAAGATTTGAGGCCCCGGCAATTGCCGGGGCCTTTTTGTTTCTTTCTGCTGCGGTTCTTGACAGTTGCAACAGCCTGAGGCTAACATACACTTTTTTATCTTTGTGCAGGTTTTGGCCTGGTTTTTTTGACTTGGCGAGGGTCTTTCCAGAACAGAATGTCAGAATAGAAAGATGTGTCCATGAATCAACGTTTGAAGCAACATATATGCAATGCTCTGCAGATTTGTTACGAGCGAGGCACCCTAAAATCCGCACAATTACCCGAGATTGCTCTTGAGGTGCCGGCTCGTCCTGGGCATGGTGATTTTTCTACCAATCTTGCTATGGTGTTGGCGCGAGCTGAAAAGACGGCCCCGCGCAAAGTTGCCGAAGCTCTTGTCAGCGTTCTTGAAGAAAGCGCCACCGAGTGGGGGAGGGTAGAGATTGCCGGCCCTGGGTTTATTAACTTTTTTCTTCCCTCCTGTCACTGGTTTGAAACTCTCAATGAGGTGGTGCGTCGTGGAGCTGATTATGGCCGAAGCAATTTCGGTAAGGGAAAAAAAGTCCAGGTAGAATTCGTTAGCGCCAATCCCACCGGCCCGCTGCATATCGGTCACGGTCGGGGCGCCGCCACCGGAGACGCCGTGGCGGCGGTTCTGAATGCTGCCGGCTACGAGGTGCAGCGCGAATATTATCTCAACGATGCCGGCAACCAGATGCAGACTCTCGGTCGCTCCCTTTTGTTGCGGTATCGGGAATTGCTCGGTGAGGCCATAGAGTTTCCTGACGATTGCTATCAAGGCGATTACATTCGAGATATTGCACAAGAAGTTTTGGATGGTAAAGGTCGTGCCTTGTTAGAGCTTTCCGAGAAAGAAGCCATTGAGCAGATCGGTGCGTATGGCGGCAGCCAAATTCGTGACGGTATTGATACGGACTTAGAGGATTTTGGAGTTCACTTCGATAACTGGTATAGCGAACAGAGCCTCTACGATCGGGGTGAGGTCGAGCGCGGTATCGCTTTGCTCAAGGAGCGCGGCCTGACTTACGAACTGGACGGCGCTATTTGGTTTAAAACAACCGATTTCGGTGATGACAAGGACAGGGTCCTGGTACGCTCCAATGGGGTTGCCACCTATTTCGCCTCGGATGTTGCCTACCATAAAGAAAAGTATGAGCGTGGTTTCGATCTGGTGATCGATGTCTGGGGCGCTGATCATCATGGCTATATACCCCGCATGAAGGCTGTTTTGGCTGGTCTGGGAAGGGATACTGACGACCTGCAGTGCATTTTGGTCCAATTGGTTAATCTTTTACGGGATGGTAAGCAGGTGGCTATGAGTACCCGGGCCGGGAAATTCGTCACCTTGCGCGCGGTAATTGACGAAGTCGGTAAAGATGCCTGCCGGTTTTTCTTTTTGTCCCGTCGTTCCGACAGCCAGCTTGACTTCGATCTTGAGTTGGCCAAGAAACAGAGCAATGATAATCCGGTATACTATGTCCAGTATGCCCATGCACGAGTCTGTAGCATCAATCGTAATGCTGCCGAAGCTGGGATAACCCTGCCCTCTGCCGGTGAGGTCGATTTTAGCCAACTGACCCTGGAAGAAGAGCTTGCACTGGTCAAGCAACTTTCCCGCTATGGAGAGACTGTCGAAGCGGCCGCGCAACATTTCGAACCACATCGAATTGTTTTTTATCTGCAGGATCTAGCTGCCCGCTTTCATTCTTATTACAATAAGGGACGGGTTCTTACTGAAGATATTGAAACGAGCCGTGCCCGGCTTTACCTAATCAACGGGGTAAGAACGGTCCTCGAAAATGCCCTCTTGCTCCTTGGGGTTTCCGCACCGGAAAGAATGTAGAAAGAGGTTTTGCAATGACTCAACAAGTAGTGTCCCGCTCACAGCGACGCATGGAGAAAAAGCAGACGCTGTTTATGGTGTCCATGTTATTGGTTGTCGGTTTGGTTTGTTTTTTCCTCGGTGTGATGGTGGGAAGAAGCGGCGAACATAGCTTGGTGACTGAAGAACATCTGCCGATACAGAAACCACTCGCAGCTACACATGGTGAGGTTTTTGAACTGAAAACAGACGTCAACCCGGCTACGCCCGCAACATCCGATGAAGTGCAAAATCCCCAGTTGACCTTTTATGATACCCTTGCTAAAGGTCAGCAGAACGCCCTCGGCAGTGGGATTAATTTGCCGCCAGAGCCGATAAAATCAGAACCCGTTCCAGAGCAGATCAGCACGCCGCAGGTCAAGGCCACGGAAACCGTTAAGGTCGTGGTAACGCCAAAGCCAATAGCTGCGCCAGCATTACCTGTTGCCCCAAGGCCGGTAGTCCTTAAGCCCGCTGGGGTTGCCAGCGGCAGTTACCTGGTTCAGGTTGCTGCGGTCAAGCAACGCGATGGGGCTGATGGCCTGCGTAATCGCATGAAAAAGAAGGGTTATGCTGCTTTTGTCGAGTCCGCTGATCTCGGAGCCAAGGGGGTTTGGTACCGGGTCTATGCCGGCCCTTTTAGCAGTAAGGCCGATGCCGATCAAGCTGTTAGTTCACTTAAGGCGGACCAGGTTTCTTCTGCACCGTTGGTAAAACGGCGCTGATCAGAAAAGAGTCTTGACAATCGATTCGACAGGATGTATTGTGCCTCTTCGTCAATGACGCGGGGTGGAGCAGTCTGGTAGCTCGTCGGGCTCATAACCCGAAGGCCGCAGGTTCAAATCCTGCCCCCGCTACCAAAAAAAATCAGGGACTTGCAGAAATGCAAGTCCCTTTTTGTGTTTATTATGGACATGTTGTTTTCCCCTACGGGCTTATTCCCTCGCGGGGCATAAGGTGTGGCATGCCACACAAGTGTAGACAATGTCCCCGCCGGATTGCCACACTTCTCTAGTAGTTAACCAACCTATATAGTACAAGAAAGGCTGAAACGCGGTCTCTTCTGAGGGTTATATTATTGCCTTAGGTTTAACCCGTTCTCCGACACAAGCCAATAATCATTATGTGATTACAGTCGGTTGTGGCGGCCACCTGCGGTTTTTGCAGTCCGCTTATTGGTGTCTTGGTTGCATCTAGCTATTAAGTTTCTTGATCGGCTGTTTTTGGCGCGACTGTTGCTGAACTTAACAATATTGCTATTTGTGTCGGCTTTATTTTGCTGGCTATATCATGGGACCTTGAGTCAGGAGGGTCAATGAGGGTAGGTGTTGGAGTTAGTTGCGAAAAGCTGTCTTGGCAGGCAGGTTTGCAGGCAGCCGCTGCTGCAGTGAACAGGTCGGGACAGGCCAAGCTGGCGATTGTGTTGGTCACTCCCCATTACGATTGTGAAGCGGTTCGGGCTGGAGTCCGATCAGCTCTTGGTAAATCAAAATTGGTTGGTGCCAGCTGCTCAGGTTTTTTTTCCCAACAAGGGTTTTTTGAGGAAGGCGTTGCGGTCTTGACGTTGGCCGGTGAAGATCTTTCCGTCAGTACTGCTCTCATAGAAGATCAGAACCTCGATGCAGGTATCGTCGGTCAGCACATTGGAGAAACGCTATTGACTGCGGATGCCGCAGATGGAGCTGTTATTTGTTTTTCCGACAGCTTTGATGGCCAGGGTACAAAGCTTCTTGATGGGCTGTACGACACTGTCGGGCCAGAATTCTGCTATTTCGGTGGGGGGACGGGAAACTGTCAGGATTTTTCAAATTCCCGGCAGATGACCGAGCGGGGTCTTGTTTCACAAGGGGTTTCCGCTTCCTTGATT
>JABXKU010000173.1 GCA_013619105.1 Desulfuromonadales bacterium | reverse complement strand
GTATAAGAAGTTCGTGTCAGAGGGCTCTTTTGGTGGCACGCAGGTCATCGAGGTTAGCAAAGGAATTTGGAGCGTTGCCGGCTACAGCCTGAGCAACTACACCTTTGTCGAGGGCAAGACGGGCCTCATTGCGTTTGATACTGGCGCTAACATCGGAATGGGGCAGACGGTGTTGAAAATGATTCAAGAGAAGGTGAACAAGCCGGTCGTGGCCATCATTTACTCTCATTTCCATTATACCGGCGGTGCCAAAGCCTATGCGGCAAGCAACCCAGACAAAAAACTTGATGTCTACGGTCACCCTGACGTTGAGAAAAATCTGGTATCGTCTTCCGGACTGTTAGGTCCTATGCAAAACCGCCGGACCGGAATTCAAGCCGGTCTTTATCTGCCCCAGGAGGGTCCTGACGCAGCCTATGGTCCGGCGGAACCTCATTTTGAGGATGCCGCACTCAATGCCCACGGCCACCTGCCAGTAACCCACCCGGTCAAAGACGGTGAGGAAGTGATCATCGATGGCCTTAAGGTCATTTTTCACCACGTAGTGTCAGATACTCGCGACAGTATTATTGCGTACTTTCCGGAGCTGGATCTGGCGCTGCACAACACTGCCGTCACGGACCTGCTGTTCTCGCTCTACACCCTACGTGGCGATTACTATCGCACCCCGGTCGATATGGTCGCCAGCATCGATAAATTGCGCAGCCTGAATGCGGAATATGTGATTGGAGTCCACGGACTTCCGCTCAGAGGCAAGGACGCAGTGGAGCACCTGACCGCTCAACGCGACGCCTACGCATTTACCTTCAATCAAGCGGTCCGCTGCTTGAACAAGGGGATGAACGCCGAGCAAATGGTCGAGGCTGCCCGTCTGCCCGCGCATTTGCGCGACCACCCCGGGCTCTTTCCCGCCTATGTTGATCACGATTACAATGTGCGCGGCCAATATCGCGGAATCGTCGGTTGGTTCCAGGAGGATACCGCCGACCTTCATCCGCCCACCGACAAGGAGATGGGGGAAACCTTCATCAAACTTTCCGGCGGAGTTGATAAATTAATCGCCGAGGCGAAGTCGGCCTTTGCTGAGAAGAAATACAACCTGTCGGCCAAGCTGCTTTCCTACGTCATCGCTGCAGAACCAGAGAACAAGGTGGCGAAGCAAGCGAAAGCCGATGCCCTGCGACAAATGGCATACACAACAAAATCCGGCATCCAGACGCGTAATTTCATGCTGACGGAGGCTTTGCACCTGGAAGGCAAGCTGGATTGGAAAAAGCCGCCTGCCATGCTGTTATTTGGAGAAGCGACCGTGGACAGCATTTTAGCAGCTGATCCTCTCCAGACGCTCAAAATGCTTGAGATCAACATCGACCCGATCAAGAGCGCAAAGGTTAACCGCATCGTTGAGATTAAACTCACCGACAAGAAAGCATCATACGCCGTTCACGTGCGTCGGGGTGTGGCAGAGGTGAGTGCGAACGTGCCGGAGAAAGTCGATGCCACCATCGAGATCCCCTTCCGGAATCTTGCTGAGATCATGGCTGGCGATACCACGTTACCCACGCAGATCAAAGCAGGCACCGCCAAGGTCAAGGGCAACCGTGAAGCATTAGACGAAGTCATCGATTCCTTTGATAAGGTTGCCAAGGATACGGTCGCTCCTGGTCACCTGCACAACTAAGGCTCATCTTGATTCACCTTCATACCGCGCCAAAGGTATGAAGGTGAAAGACATAATGAAAACAAAACGAACAAAAACCTTAATGCACACGGGTCTTTCATCGTTGATAGCCGCCGTTGTCGTAACACTGCTGATACCGATCATCGGTGCCCAGGGACAAGCGCTGGCGGAGGAGAAAGCCTGGACCCTACAGGAAAGAACGCTGCCCGCGCCCGCCGCTGCGAGCGAAGTGCTCAGAGCCTCCATTGCAAGCAAGCCGCAACCCAATGTGGCGGAAGCCCAGGGCGTCACCTTCCAAACGGATGAGGAATGGGTCAAGTATATCGCTGCGAGAAACGAGCCCGCCGCTGCGGCGGGCGAGGCCCTCGCCGAGCGTTTGAAGGTCACGATCAAGGAAGAGAAGATCGCGGGCGTGACGGTCTACCGCGTCACGCCGGCGAACATCGATCCGGCAAACAAGAATCGGCTGTTCGTCCACACGCATGGCGGGGCCTATTGTGTAAACGCTGGAAGAGCAGGCCTTACCGAAGCGATCCTCGTCGCCCATCGGGCGAAGATCCCCGTGCTCTCCATTGACTATCGTATGCCACCCGAGTATCCGTTCCCGGCTGCGATCGATGATGTCGTCGCGGTGTGGAAGAGCCTACTCAAGAAACGGGATGCAAAGTCCATGGCGCTCGGCGGCACGTCGGCTGGGGGAGGCCTGATCCTGGCATCGACCCATAAGTTCAAGGAGCTCGGTCTTCCTTTGCCGGGGGCGCTGTTTGCGGGGACTCCCTGGGCGGATCTAACCAAGACGGGGGACAGCTATTTCACGAACGAAGGCGTCAACTAAATGCTTGCCACCTACGATGGTATGTTGG
>JABXKU010000080.1 GCA_013619105.1 Desulfuromonadales bacterium | reverse complement strand
TCTTCTAAAGGGCCGCTCCTTTCTGTGTGTTCCTCTTTGTGCCTACCCCCGCCTGGACACAAAGAGGAGTTCCCTATGTACAAAATCCTTGCTGTGGCCCTGGCTGGTTTGCTTTTGCAGACGAGCTACTCTTGGTCACAAACCCCACAAACGCTCGAACCGATCATCGTCACTGCCACCAAGGTTGAAACGCCCATCAGGGAAGTTGCCAGTTCGGTGACGGTCATTTCTCAGGATAAAATCGCCAACAAACAAGCAGCAACGGTACTTGACGTTCTGCGCGATGTACCCGGTCTGGATGTGGTTCGAACAGGGGGCACAGGACAGCAGACCTCCATCTTTCTGCGTGGAGCCAACTCATCCCATACCCTGGTTCTCATCGACGGCATTGAGGTCAACGATCCCAGTAATCCCAGCCGTTCATTCGACTTTTCCTCCTTATCTACCGACAATATCGAACGCATTGAAATCGTCCGCGGCCCAGGTAGCACACTGTATGGCTCCGACGCATTGGGCGGGGTTATCCATATTATTACCCGTAAGGGTGCCGGCCCTACTCGAGTCATGCTATCTGGCGAAGGCGGCAGCTACGAGACCCACCAAGAGAAACTTTCTATAAGCGGCGGCACCGACTTTATTAACTACTCCCTTGTCGCCTCATTCCTCGAAACGGAAGGGATTTCCGCAGCCAACGAAAAAGACGGCAACAAAGAACGAGACGGCTATGATCGTAGATCGGTTACGGCACGCTTAGGCCTGACACCGACAAACAATTTCGATCTCGATTTCTTTTTCCGCTACCTCGACGCGGATACCGACCTCGATAACTTTGGCGGAGCTTTCGGCGACGACCCCAACAATGTCCTCGATTCCAAATCGATTTTTTTCCGCACCCAGGCTCGACTGCTCGTCGCTGAACTATGGGAACAAAAACTTGGGATTTCTTTAACTGACCACGACCGAAAAAACCGCAATGACACCGATACAGCAAACCCTGTCGACACCACCAGAACTTCGTACGACAGTCGCCTTTACAAAATAGATTGGCAGCACAATCTCTATCTGCACCCGTCCAACACCCTGACAATAGGAACGGAATACGAAAAGGAGCAAGCCAAAAGCCGCGACTACCGGACTTATTTGGATTGGTTTTCAGGCCTGCCCACATCCTCCCTTAATGAATTCAATAAAAAAACTGCTGAGACAATCGGCTATTACATACAAGACCAAATTAAGCTGGGGCAAGATTTTATTACTACGGTCGGATTGCGAGCAGATGACCACAACCGCTTTGGCACCCGCCTGACCTACCGCATCACCTCCAGCTATTTCATTCGGCAGACCGGCACCCGCCTGAAAGGCACCTACGGCACAGCCTTTAAAGCTCCAACCCTTGCCCAACTTTATGAAAACTCGGCCTGGGTCACCGGCAACTTGGACCTATCGCCTGAAAAGAGTCGTGGCTGGGATATCGGGGTGGAACAATACCTCTTGGACGATCGTTTTATCTTGGGAGCAACCTACTTTGAAAACCGCTTTGAGGATCTTATCAACACCCCCTATAACCCCGCGACCTTTAAGTATGAATGGCAAAATGTGGACAGGGCCCTGACCAAAGGTGTCGAGTTAACCGCCTCCATTCGCCCCCTGAAAGACTTAACTCTAGCCACCAGCTACACATTTACTGACACTGAGGATCGCGCCACAGGAAAAGAATTGGTACGGCGCCCCCGCCACAAATATAATGTTAATATTGGCTACCGCTTCCTGGATCGTGGCAACGTTAACTTTGATGTTATCTACGTAGGAAAACGGGATGACGTGGCCAATGTTAAACTAGATTCCTATACGGTCTTCAACTTGGGCGCATCTTTTGAAATTAATGAGTACGTAAGCCTCACCGGTCGAGTTGAAAACCTGTTTGACGAAGATTATGAAGAAGTGGATGGATTTGGCATGCCAGGGATAGGTGGATACATAGGGGCTCAAATCAGCCTTTAAACCTCTCCTCCTGACATCGTTCGCCTTTCTGAAACTTCAAGAGAGACAAAGGGGCACCCCCTTCAGTATTTGGATGTGGGTGCCCTCAGGTTTATTGCACAGCTGGAAGGTTTGGGCCAATACACAGTGACTAGACATACTATAAATTCCAATTGTCTATTCTGGTGGCTAGCGCTATCCCTTTGTCTGCATGCCGTCGGCCTGACTTGGTGCTCTGCGCCCAGCTCTTTCAGCCCGCCAAAACCGGCCTACCTAGTGATTGACCTCATTTCCGGAACGGGTCAGAACATAAACACCATACCAGGCGGTGGCATAAAGCCATCTCGGCCAAAAGAACTTCAGCATCCAATACCGACCAAACCAGTCAGCACAAAAAAGCCCAAAATACAGGAGCCGGCTCACCTGGAACGGAAGGCAATTAAGACCCTACCAGAAGAACTGCCGACAGCACACACCACCGCGAGGCCGCCAGCCGAGCCTGCTCTCACGGTTTCTATCAAGCCGCACAACACCCTTAAGGGCAGCGCAAGAACCGAACAAGGGATCTTAGGTGCAGAAGAAACGATCCCTGAACCTGTAACTATCGCAACCAATGGCACACAGTCTGACACCGGTAGCGGTTCAGAAATAGGCTCAAGTCAAGGTGGCTATGCGGGCTCTGGATCACCTGTCGAAACTCCCATGGCCTATGGCACTAATCCACCGCCACCCTACCCGAGTACCGCCCGGCGCCGTGGCTGGGAGGGCGAAGTACTCCTTTTGGTCAATGTGACCACTCAGGGCGAGGTAGACAAAGTTACGGTACACCAATCCTCGGGTTATCAGATTCTAGACAGAGCGGCGCTAAATGCCGTCTATCGCTGGGAGTTTCAAGCGGCGCAAAAAAATGGCCGAGCCGTTGCCGGCCAAGTCATGGTGCCAATCCGTTTCAGCATCAAAGACATACAATAGATCCTGCGCTAAATAGTGAGCACAAAAAAAGGCAGCCCACAGACTACCTTTTGTATATCCTTTACTGATATGAACAAGCGATCAGAAGATGATCGCGAGACGCTCATAGGACTTCTCAAGGCGCTTGCAGGTAGCCCGCAGCACAATCTCAAGCAGCTTAACCCCCAGAGCCGGATAATCCTTTACCAGGGCGTCAAAATGGGACCGAGTCAGGACAGCTACTTGACACTCTTCCAAGGCGGCCGCGGTCACAACCCGCACATCGTTTCTGGAAAAGGAAAGTTCGCCGATCACCGCCCCGGCGGAAAAAACTCCGACCACCACCGACTTGTCGCCAAATTCAGTGTTCTTTTTCAACTGCATACAGCCAGACAGAACAAAGGCTAGATACTCGCCGAGGTCACCCTCGCACCAGAGTTCTTCACCTGCGACTATCTTGCGCGATGAAAAGTACGCCATTAGAGAAGCTGTCTGCTCCCCGTCCAAGCCACGAAACAGAGAAACCTTCTCTTGCAACAGAGTTTCCAGCAGCGCGCCGCTTGCTTCGGTTCCCGCCCTTTGGTTCATGGCGCGTTACCACCTTGCGGCGCCGGCACACTTTCCTCACTACCGCCTTGCTCCTCATTCTCTGCCAACTCTTTAATCTTTGCTTCCATGCGGGCCAACAGCCCACCGAAGCCTTCGTCCCGCACGATTTCGCCATAACTGTTTCGGTAGTTGCTGATCAAGCTGACTTCCTCAATGATAACGTCATAGACCAGCCATTCCTCACCCTTGAGACGCATTTTGTAGGAAACGGGGATCTCCTTATTGGCAACCACGATGGTATGAACTTCCGCCCGCGATCCACGGACCCGCTCGCCAATATATTCAACATGCTCATCATTGTAGGTATAGACCTTGATCCGCCCCCGGTAGGTATCTTCCAAAAGCTTAGCAAACAGCCTGACAAACTGTTGCTGCTCTTCCTTGGTGGCCTTTTTCCAATTGATCCCCAAGGTCCGCTGAGACATGGCCCAGAAATCGAACTTACTACGAACCTGGTTGGAAACTTCCTGCAACGCCTGGTCTCGAGATAGGTTCTTATCACGCAACACTTCAATAATGCGATCCACTGCTAACCGCAGTTGATTCGACGGCCTCGGTACAGCCGCAATGACGCTTGCAGCGGCGAAAAGCACTAGCGTTAAAGCAAGCAATATCGTTTTTTTGGCAAACATCGTATCCTCTCCCTGCAAGACCCTGACTCGCTACGGACCCTGCTTTATACTGTTTTTATATAATCCAATAAAAATTTAGCCTGTTGCCCAAAACCCTGCAGCAACAATTATTTTTTGATCTTGCCTTTACGATGCTGGGCATAGGTGGTGCGCACGTACAGATAGGGGTCGAGGGCTTGGCGTTTAATGCCTTCGTAGGTGTCCTTATTCAGGGACAGCTTGGTTTCCTTTTCGAGCCCTTTAAGTGCATACCGTTCCAGAGGCTTCATCTTGACATAGCGCAAGGGATCGAGAAAGAAATCGCCGGCTAAGCCGACCGTGTCTCTGGCCGAAGAAGGTCCAAGCAGCGGCCAGACAATATAAAAACCGTTACCGACCCCATAGGTACCAAAGGTCTGGCCAAGATCCTCATCCTTTTTGCGCCAGGCTAGATACTTTTTGGCCGGATCAAACAGGCCGCCAACACCCGCAGTGGAATTGACCACCAAACGCCCCAGTTCGGTACTGGCATCGGCCAATTTAAACTGCAGCACCGAGTTGACGAAACGCACCGGCGTACCGAGATTGCTGAAAAAGTTGGACACCGACTTACGAGCGGGTTCCGGCACCACTCGATAGCCTCGGGCAATGGGCTTGAAGAGATAGAAGTAGAGCTTGTCGTTAACCCAGAACATACTGCGATTGAAGGGTTCTATAGGATCGTTGATATCGAAAGACTCCATAGCGCCATCGGTGAAATCTTCGTCATCGCCTTCACCGTAATAAACGTCTTCAGCAGTAAAATCATCTGCCACCAGGGTCTTCTCTGATTCGGCAGTAACCGATGGGACAGCTTCCTGCTTTATCACTGCCGAATCAGCCTGAACTGCATCCTGCGCCAGAGCTGAGTTCAAGCCGCCGAGGAGCAGAAATAGCAATATTATAATAAATGCTCGCATCATAAGCCTCCAGCCTTTAATTATCGAAAATATATTTGCTGACCAGTTTTTCTAGATTGATCGCCGATTCGGTCTCGAAAAGCTCTCCACCGGGCGCGACATATTCCTCCATGCCGCCCGGAGTAATATCGATATATTTACTACCAATGATGCCGGCTGTCCGAATAGAGGCGATGCTGTCCTCTTGCAGTTGCACCTCGCTTTGCAGGTCGAAATGCACCACCGCCTCATATTCCTTCGGATCAAGCTCGATCTTTTTCACGGTGCCGATGGGTACACCCGCCATTTCAACCATGTCCCCTTCCTTAAGACCAGACACGGAATGAAAACGGGCACTCAATTGATAGGTGGCACTACCGAACAGATTGACATCGCCAAGCTTCACGGAGAGATAGGCAAAACACAAGAAGCCCGCCACCAGGAAGACTCCAACGGCCATCTCAACATTAAACCGTTTCATGAATGAACTTCTCCTCGTCTGCACTGCAATAGATGGGTCCCATGGTTTCTCGAACAAAAGCGCAGATGGTCGGGTTATCGGACAACTGGAACTCCTCTGGCGACATGCTTCCCTCAATAATACCGTCTGAAATCAGGGCGACACGATCCGCCAATTTGAAAATTTTGGGCACGTCATGGCTCACAATTACCGCAGTATATTGCAGGCGTTTCTGGGTTCTGTGAAACAAGCGATAGATCTCGTTGCTTTTGCTGACATCAAGTCCCGTAGTCGGTTCGTCAAAAAAGACAATCCGCGGATTCATCACCAACGCACGAGCCAGACCGACCCGCTTTTTCATACCACCACTCAATTGCGCCGGATATTTCTCGTTGACCCCGTCAAGGTCCATCAATGCCAGCTTTTCCTCGACATTGGCCCGAATCTCCGTTTCACTGGCCTCGGTCCGTTCCCGCAGCGGCAAGGCCACATTGTCGAAGATATTCATAGAATCGAACAGGGCCACATTCTGAAACAAGACCCCGTAATCTTTACGCACTTCCTTGAGTTGAGCTTTACGCAATTGAGCCAGGTCCTGACCGTAGACAAGAACCTGACCATTGTCTGGCTTGAGCAGGCCGAGCATGTGCTTAAGCATCACGCTTTTGCCCTGGCCGCTGGCACCGACAATAACCGTGGTGGTTCCCTCTTCCACCACCAAATTGATCTTTTTCAGGACCTGCTGGTTCCCAAATGAGCGATCCACATCAATTAATTCGATAGCGATATTTTTTTGCGGTGAATTCACCATTAATCCTTCTGCAAATGACATGGTCTCATTATAGGACATATTACCGACTCGCACCTATAAAAAGACTAGCCCTTTCAAAGTAGAATGGCGCTGATCAGATAATCCCAGACCAGAATCGCCACCGAAGCCAGGACCACGGCGCTGGTTGTCGTGCGGCTAACCCCCTCCGCGCCAAACCCTCCCGAACGCTCGAGATGGAGAAAATACCCCTTGGCCGCCGAGATCCAGATGATCAACAGGCCGAACACCAGAGATTTGACCAGTCCCATCTCCACATCGGCCCAGACAACGCTGCGGTACATTTCCTGAAAATAGGTGCCACCCGGCACGCCCAGCATGCTGACGCCAACGACATAGCCGCCCATAATACCGGCCACGTCAAAAACAAAAGTCAGAATAGGCATGGACACAATTCCGGCAATGAACTTAGGGGCCATCAGATACTTGTAAGGATCGATCGCCATACATTCAAGGGCATCGATCTGCTCGGAGTTACGCATGATACCGATTTCAGCGCAAATGGCCGAACCGGCCCGACCGACCACCATCAGAGCAGCGATCACTGGGCCCAACTCCCGCAGCAAGCTTAAGGCAACGGCCGAACCAAGCAGCCCTTCGGAGCCGAACTTGCGTAAGGTATAGTAACCTTGCAGAGCCAGCACCATACCGGTAAAGGTTCCGGTAAACAGAATAACGAAAATCGAGCGATAGCCGATAAAATGAATCTGGCGTACTATAGGAAACAGTTTATAGGGGGGCCGAATCGCATTCAGCAGGCAAGCAAACAGGAAGATCCCCATGCGCCCGGCTTGCTCTAGATAATAAAGACTCTCAGCTCCGATTCGCTCCAGCGACGTTGCCAGTTTACCCAGCAGCCAGCTGGCTGGGTTTTTTGGAACGTTATCCTGTTTTGACATTGCGCATTACCTTTATGGCACCCGTCACCGGCACCCGCCGGCAACTTCTCAAGCGCTCAAATAAACATTCCATAAGTCGTTCTTCACACACCAATTGACGCATTTTAGCATATTTCCCAACAAAGAGAAGCCCCACTTTACCCATACCCCTTGCCTTGAGAATCACGCACGAGGGGCTGAAACCCTCTGATATTTTGGAACAATGGGTCTCTGATCCAGCGCAGCAGCGATTCACGTTAGCACATTTTTTTTGCAATTGTCGCCAAAGCCGATTAATATACGAGGTTCACTAAAAAGGGATCGGCTTAAAATGCCACAACCAGCAAGTAAGCCGACCCCTGCCTATGCAACCATCAACATCAAATAAAGTCCGTTGTCCTAGCCGCTGAACAAAACCGGCAGGCAACAGTGAACCGCGTACCGAAGCGACTAAAACAACGCTTTCAGCAAGGGATTAAATGTAATGCAACTGATGAACCTGTTTCGAAGCTCTGTCGGCAGAAAGCTCTTCATGGCCTGCAGCGGATTGATGCTGGCCGGTTTTGTCGCGGCGCACCTGCTCGGCAATACGACCTTGTTTGCTGGATCTGCAGCGATCAACGCCTATGCCGAACAACTGCACAAACTCGGCCCGGTGTTGTGGATCTTTCGCCTTGGCCTGCTGGGCGCCCTGTTAGTTCATGTAACTTTCGGCATCTGGCTAACACTTCAAAACCGAGCGGCAAAACCCATGGGCTACGCCAAGAAAGCCGTCCAGAGCACAACTCTGGCCGCCGAGACCATGATCTATTCTGGCCTGGCACTTCTGGCCTTCGTAGTCTACCACCTGCTCCACTTCACCCTGCGCAAGGTCGGTCTTGAAACGTCTCTGTTCAGCGACGCTGCCGGCCAGGTCGATGTCTTTCGCATGATAGTGCTGAGCTTTAAGCAATGGCCTCTGGTGCTGCTCTACACCGGCGGCTTGGCCGCTCTATTTCTGCACCTCAGTCACGGAATCAGCAGCACATTCCAGACCCTGGGAGCCTGCAACGAACAGCTGCTGCCCCTACTGCGGAGAGCCGGACTCGTTGCAGCACTGGCCCTATTGGCCGGCTACCTCTCCATTCCACTTCTGACTTATTTTGGCCTTGTAAGCTAGGAGCTTGTCGGCCTTATCATAGGCCGACTACAAAACCGCCTGATCGGCTCATATTTCCTAGAATTTTCGCCCAATAGCCCTGCTATTGGCTCTCAAATTCTTGAAAACCTGATCTCGAACAGCCAACTTTTCGTTTCGGCCTGCTAAGGCCGACAAACTCCCAGGGGGGTTTATTGTGATACTCGACGGCAAATGTCCATCCGGACCGCTTAAAGATAAATGGGACAACCATCGACGGGACTTGAAGCTGGTCAACCCGGCCAACAAACGCAAATACACAGTCCTCGTCGTTGGCACCGGCCTGGCTGGTGCCTCGGCGGCGGCAAGCCTGGCTGAACTCGGCTACAACGTCGAAGCCTTCTGCTACCAGGACAGCCCACGCCGGGCTCACAGCATCGCCGCTCAGGGCGGGATCAATGCCGCCAAGAACTATCCCAACGATGGCGACAGTATCTTTCGGCTGTTTCAAGACACCATCAAAGGCGGCGACTTTCGCGCCCGCGAGGCCAATGTCTATCGCCTGGCTCAGATCAGCAACAACATCATCGACCAGTGCGTCGCCCAGGGGGTGCCCTTCGCCCGAGATTACGCTGGATACTTGGAGAACCGCTCTTTCGGTGGTGCCCAGGTCTCCCGTACCTTCTTTGCCCGCGGTCAGACCGGCCAACAACTCCTGCTCGGCGCCTACCAGGCCTTCAGCCGCCAGGTGCAGGCCGGAAAAATCCGTGTCCACGCCCGTACCGAGATGCTCGACCTGGTAGTGGTCGACGGTGAGGCCAAGGGCATCACCGTGCGGAATCTAGTGACTGGAGAAGTTCAATGCCATGCAGGCGATGCGGTGGTTCTGGCCAGTGGCGGCTACGTCAACGTCTACAACCTGTCGACCAACGCCATGGGTAGCAGCGTCACGGCTGCCTGGCGCGCCCATAAAAAAGGGGCGTATTTCGCCAACCCTTGCTACACCCAGATCCACCCGACTTGCATCCCGGTCACCGGCGACCACCAATCAAAATTGACCCTGATGTCCGAATCCTTGCGCAACGATGGTCGCATCTGGGTACCGAAGAATAAAGGGGACCAGCGTCCGGCCCACCAGATCCCCGAAGACGACCGCGACTACTATCTGGAGCGCAAGTACCCGAGCTTCGGCAACCTTGCGCCGCGGGATATCGCTTCACGAGCCGCCAAACAAGCCTGCGATGCCGGTCTCGGCGTCGGCACCGGACGCGGCGTCTATCTCGACTTTGCCGATGCCATCGAGCGACTCGGCGAGGACACCATTCGCGCCCGTTACGGCAACCTGTTCGACATGTACCAACGAATCACCGGTGAAGATGCCTATGGCCAGCCGATGCGCATCTATCCCGCCCTGCATTATGCCATGGGCGGACTGTGGGTCGACTACAACCTGCAAAGTAATGTGCCGGGCCTGTTTGTCCTGGGTGAAGCCAACTTCTCCGACCACGGCGCCAACCGCCTTGGGGCTAGCGCTCTGATGCAGGGCCTGGCCGACGGCTACTTTATCGCCCCCTACACCATCGCCGATTATCTGGCACGAACCGAACCCGGCAAAGTGAGTATCAAAGGGGACGAGTTCCGCGATTCGGCCGCCCAGGTCGAAGGACTCAGCAACAAGTTGCTGGCTGTCAATGGTCGCAAGACCGTCAATGACTTTCATCGCGAGCTGGGCCACATCATGTGGGAAGACGTCGGCATGGCCCGCAGCAAAGAGAGCCTAACGGCGGCGGTGGAAAAGATTCCGGCCCTACGGGAGGAATTCTGGAACAACGTCCGTGTCCCCGGCAGCGGCGCCGACCTTAATCAGGAGCTGGAAAAAGCCGGTCGCATGGCTGACTACCTAGAATTTGGTGAGTTGTTGGCAAGAGATGCATTAAACCGCGATGAGTCCTGTGGCGGTCACTTTCGGGTCGAGCACCAAACCGAAGAAGGCGAGGCCGTGCGCCACGACGATGACTTCTCCTATGTGGCCGCCTGGGAATATGGCGGCGGCGAGAAGACGCCCAAGCTGCACAAAGAACCTTTGACCTTTGAAAATATCGAACTGGCGGTAAGGAGTTACAAATAATGAACCTGACACTGCATGTCTGGCGTCAGCAGGGCCCCGATGACAAGGGCCAACTGGAACGCCATCAAGCCACGGACGTCAGCCCCGACATGTCCTTTCTGGAGATGCTCGACGAAGTAAACGAAGCTCTGATCAAAGAGGGTCGCGAGCCGATCGTCTTCGACCACGACTGCCGAGAAGGAATCTGTGGCACCTGTTCCCAGGTGATCAATGGTCAACCCCACGGACCGCAGGCCGAAACGACAGTCTGCCAGCTGCATATGCGCCAGTTCAAGGACGGTGACGAAATCTACATCGAGCCCTGGCGAGCTCGAGCCTTTCCGGTGCTCAAGGACCTGATCGTCGACCGCACCGCCATGGATCGTATCGTCGAAGCCGGCGGCTACGTGTCGGTCAGCACCGGCGGAGTGCCCGACGCCAATGCTATTCTGATTCCCAAGGATGATGCCGACACCGCCATGGATGCTGCCGAATGCATCGGCTGCGGCGCCTGCGTGGCCGCCTGCCCCAACGGCTCGGCGATGCTCTTCGTTTCAGCCAAAGTCGGCCAACTAGCCAAGCTGCCCCAGGGAAGACCGGAGGCCGCCAGCCGGGTTTGCGCCATGACCGAAACCATGCTCAATGAAGGCTTCGGCAACTGCAGCAACCATTACGAATGCGAAGCATCTTGTCCCAAGGGCATTAGCGTGAAATTCATCGCTATGCTCAATCGCGAATATCTAAAGGCGCTACCGAAACTTAAAATCAAATAACAGTCCTGTCCCGCAGCTCTATACAATTTAAGACGTTCAGGAAAGGCCGCTTCCAAAACAGGAAGCGGCCTTTCTCGCAGAAAAAACCACCGGACAATTAATTGCAGCCGACAACCTAAATAACGACCATAGTTAGTGTCCATCCGGAAACTTTGGATGGACACAGTGCAGTTTTCATATGGGAAACGAGCAATTTTTCCCAAGGTCAAGGAAATCAAGCGCTTGCACGGAGGCGTA
>JABXKU010000172.1 GCA_013619105.1 Desulfuromonadales bacterium | reverse complement strand
CTGGATTTCGGTTGCCACCGGGTTTTCCCGGCTCAAGCCTAGACTGTCGAGCATCCCGTTGCCTTGAACCTTTTCGTCCCGTACATGAAGAGTGGTACTAGCCTCATATATCGGGGAAGATAAAAAAGTATACAGGGCCACGCTCAGAAAGACCGCAATGAAAGCACAAACAAATACCTTGCGACGCCGGAACAAGACCTCGATGTAGTCCTGCAGATGTACTTCTTCTTCGGGAGAGACCACGGTCGGTTGAATCGGATTGTCATTCATCTTTTCGGTATTTCCTGTCATCGTAAACTAGGTAGCATTGCAAAACCAAAGAACGACCGCCGTCGGGACGGGTCAGTCGTCGGCTAAGTACTTAATCACCACGAAGGGCTGTAGCACGGCGCTTACCGCCTGCAAGGACGGCAGCATGGCACTGATCGCTTGGTTCCAAGAGCCGACACCACTGCGCGGCACGTAAAGAATATCCCCTTGCATCAGAGCATAGGGCAGCGCCTCTCCCTTAAGAATCCGAGTCAGGTCGACCACCAGCAGCTGGCCTTGGGTCGGGGAAAGAGAGCGAATGATGCGCAGGTAACGGGGATGGCCGGCCGTTTCGTCGAGACCGGCGGCGCTCACCGCCTGAGCCAGGCTCAGACGACCGTTAGGCATGGTCACAGCACCGGGCTTGTTAACCGCACCAAAAACGAAGACGTTCTGATTTTTATCGTCGGGTACAAACAGGGTGTCACCACCCTTGAGCCAGGCGTTCTGCCGATGATCTCCCTCTTGCAACAGACGGTAAACATCCACCGGAATGGTTTTACCGTTGCGCACTAGGCGCGCAGAACGGAGATTGGCGGTATCATTGAGACCACTGCCTAAGGCCAGGCCTTCCATAAGGGTCAGAGCCCGATCCATGTAGTAGGTGCCAGGTTGGTTGAACTGGCCGAGCAGATAAAGAGGCTGGCTGCGATGTTCGGCGATCTCTACCACTGCCCAGGGATTCTTGAGATAGGGCCGGAACGCCTCGGCGACCTGTTGCTCTGCCTGCGCCACGGTAAAACCTTCGACCGATATACTACCGACCAAAGGCAGGTGGATCTGGCCGCCGCCGTCGACCCGGCTACCATTGCCTACCGGGCTACCCAGCGCTGGACGCCCCTTGACATTGACAAACAGGATATCTCCGGGACCCACTAGATACTCAGAGGGGGGTACAAATTCATCCTTGCCCAAGGCCACTGTAAGGGCTTGACTTTCCACCAACACAGACCCCTGACCGTTGGTCACAGTTTTAACACTGCCAGGCGCCATTTCTGTATAGCGGGCGCAGCCGCCGAGTAACATCACCAGCAATAGCAAGCTCACTATCTGAATCAAAATACAACCTCTGTTCATGATGCCAGTTCCACTCCACTTGTCGCCAACCGGTAAGGATTGGCGATGGAAAGTTTGCACAGGTTTGACTGCGAAAAAAACTAAGGTTTTCACAACGAGGAATACAAAAATTAGCCCATCAAATATACCGAAAAGGCTTTCTCCATATAATCCATGCCGAATGATTTAAAGCCGTCAAGACAAAGGCATCAATACAGTTGCCTTGGAGGAAAAAAGACCAGCCTGTAAAGATGGCATATCAGGCCGCTTGCTGCTGTTCGATTTGAGACGAGGTCATGGCGACAGCCACTTCTTTTTCATTAGCAAAGGCGGCCTCGGGACATGGACTAACCACAGCCTTTTTGGATGAGAGAAACACACCGGCAAGCCGAATCCAGTTTGAAAATAGCTGCGGCTCTTTATACCAAACGATAAAACGCAAGGCGAGGTAAAAACTGAGCATACTGACAACATACGCGCCGAGCAGAAGGTGTGCGGGCCCCTGGTGGAAAAGCAGCGCAATAGTGGTCCCAAAGAGACTGAGCCCGTAGATGGCAAGCACGGCAAAGCGATGATTCAGCCCCAGATCGAGGAACTTATGGTGGGTATGGGTGTTGTCAGCCTCAAAGGGGCTTATGCCACGAAAAATACGTTTACCCATGACTCGCAGGGTATCAAAAACAGGGAAGCCCAGAATGACCACGGGCACTACTGGCTGCACGCAACTACCTGGCTGCTGAGTGATCATAACAGCGAGAAATCCAAGAAAAAAGCCGACCGTAAGACTTCCGGCATCTCCCATAAAAATACTGGCGGGATGGGTATTAAATTTGAGAAATCCAAGCAGTCCCCCAAGCAGGGCAATGCAAATAGAAATAGTGACACCATGGCCCTGGTGCCAACCAAGAAACAAAAACGCCCCCAGAGCAATGACGGAAAACCCGCCGGCCAAGCCATCAAGCCCATCGAGCAGATTCAAGGCGTTAATCACACCGACAACGGCAAACAGGGTAAAGGGGATTGCTAACCAAATAGGCAGAACAATATCCCCCTGACCGAACAGGTTGCCGAGGCGGGAAATATACAAGTTCCCCACCGACATGGTGATAATACAGGCCGCGATTTGACCGAGGAACTTCTTTTTTGGCGAAAGACCATAAAGATCATCGATAAGGCCGGTTACAAAAATCACCAACCCACCAGAAAGAATACCCTGAACCTGGG
>JABXKU010000171.1 GCA_013619105.1 Desulfuromonadales bacterium | reverse complement strand
AGACATTGTTGTCGGTGGCTTTTTTACTACCTCATCTCAATTCATATCGCCATTTTACGTTTTTTCTTTAATCGATGAGGCTTTTCTTTTGAAGATCACATCAGACTTTTTGGTCATTGGTAGCGGAATCGCCGGTCTTTCCTACGCCTTGAAGGTCGCAGAACGCGGCACCGTAGCCCTGATAACCAAACGGGACATGTCGGAGACGGCCACCAATCTGGCTCAGGGCGGCATCGCATCGGTCATTTCTACGGAAGACTCTTTTGCCTCCCATTTTAAAGATACCATGGTGGCCGGGGCTAACCTGTGCTGCGAGGAGGTTGTGCAACTGGTTGTGGAAAGTGGCCCCAAAGCCATTCACGACCTGATCAACTGGGGTGTCAAATTTACAAAAAAAGACGATGATACCTATGACCTCACCCGCGAGGGAGGGCACAGCGAACGCCGAATTTTACACGCCAAGGACATTACCGGCCGAGAAATTGAACGGGCCCTGGTGACTGCGGCTCGTTGCCATCCCAACATTACCATTTACGAGCATCATATCGCCGTCGATCTAATTACCGACGCCAAAGCCCGGCGCCAACGGGAATGCCCGAGCCATTGTCTTGGCGCCTATGTACTCGACATTGCGGGCCGGGAGGTCATTCCTTTTGGAGCCAGGGTCACTGTGCTCGCCACCGGAGGAGCCGGCAAGGTCTTTCTTTACACCACCAACCCGGATGTAGCTACCGGAGACGGTGTGGCCATGGCCTACCGTGCCGGAGCGACCATTGCCGACATGGAATTCATGCAATTCCATCCCACCACACTCTACCATCCTAATGCAAAATCGTTTTTGATCTCCGAATCGGTACGGGGTGAAGGGGCCATCCTGCGCCGCCGCGATGGAACCGCCTTTATGGAAGCTTACCATCCACTGAAGGACCTTGCACCGCGGGATGTGGTAGCCAGAGCCATTGATAATGAGCTAAAAGTACATGGCGACGACAGCGTGTTTCTCGATATTACCCACCGCGACGCCGACTATATTCGCAACCGCTTTCCCAATATCCACGAAACCTGTCTCAAATTCGATATCGACATGACCCGTGACCCTATCCCTGTGGTGCCGGCCGCGCACTATCTTTGTGGCGGCGTCAAAGTCGACACCTGGGGAGAGTCTGACTTGCAGAACCTGTTTGCCATCGGCGAAGTCGCCTTTACCGGCCTGCACGGTAGCAACAGGCTCGCCAGCAACAGCCTTCTTGAAGGTGTGGTTTTTGCTGATCGGGTGGCACAACGGTCTCTGGAACGCCTAGCTAAAACGGCTGAACCCTACCCGGCTGTACCTCGGTGGGACTATGGTCAGGCTACCGATAGTGACGAAGAAGTGGTCGTGGCCCACAACTGGGACGAAATCCGGCGCTGCATGTGGAACTACGTCGGCATCGTCCGCTCCGACCGCCGTCTGGCACGGGCATTGCGGCGCATGCAGATGATCCAGGAGGAAATCGCAGAATATTACTGGGATTTTTATCCAACGTCTGACCTTATCGAATTACGCAACATTACTACCGTAGCCAAACTGATTGTTCGCTGCGCCATACAGCGCAAAGAAAGCCGCGGCCTGCATTACAATATAGATCATCCTGAAACGGACGATCTCAACTGGAAGCGGGACACAACCGTTCGCATCACCTTTTAACAGGCTATTAGTTGGAGAGAATCTTGGATATCGATAGCATAAGGAAGCAGATCGATCAACTGGACGATCAACTGCTGGAAATATTCAATCAGCGAGCGGCCCTCGCTTTGCGTATCGGTGAAATTAAAAAAGTGCAGCAGACTGCTGTATACGACCCAAGCCGTGAAAAACGGATCTTTAGCCGCATGCAACAGGCCAATTTAGGCCCTCTGGAAAACAGTGCCATCGTCCGTCTTTTTGAACGGGTAATCGACGAATCAAGAAGCCTTGAGCGCATCTTGACGAAAGGAAAGTAAGGCCATGCTGGTGGTAATGAAAAAATCGGCTTCGGACGAAGACCTGCAACAGCTGAAACAGCATCTAATTGATCTGAACTTCGACTTTCATCAATCAACCGGAATCAACCGCATCATACTCGGCATCATTGGCGAAACCAGTCACTTCGATGTCGGCAGACTGCGGACCTTGCCCGGGGTCTTGGAAGTGTTTAAAATCCCCGATGAGTAGTAGGGATTTTCAATAAAAAAAGGAGGCTTGCCGTAGGCAGCCTCCTTTTTTATTTTGGTGTATCGGTCGAATCAGTTCCCGTCGCCGACCACTTCACTTTTGGTAAAAATGGACCGCAGCGCAATACCTTGTGCCTCAACTGCTTCTCGCCCACCTTCCTCGCGATCGACCAGAGTAATGACGCCCACAACCTCCAAGCCCTCTTCCCGCGCCCGATCAACGGCCTTTAGAGCCGAACCGCCGGTGGTCAACACATCTTCAACAATCACCACCCGCGCACCGGGGACCAGGTTTTTACGACCCTCGAGCCATTGACCCGTACCGTGACCCTTGGGCTCCTTGCGGATAATAAAGGCGGGGACGGGATCACCGGCCAAGGAACTGGTCATGGACAGGGCGGTAGC
>JABXKU010000170.1 GCA_013619105.1 Desulfuromonadales bacterium | reverse complement strand
CCGGGAGAAGATCGCCGAGGCGTTTCGGATCATTCTGCAGGACCGGGAGGTCGAGGGGGTTTTCGTCAATATCTTTGGCGGCATCATGCGCTGCGATATCGTAGCGCAAGGGGTCATCGATGCCGCAGAAGCAGCATCGTGCCGCCTACCCATTGTGGTGCGTATGGCCGGCGCTCAGGTCGATGCAGGCAAGGCGCTGCTGGCCACTTCCGGTCTCAATGTGACTTGTGTCGACGGTCTGGGGGAAGGGGCGACGCGTATCGTCGAGGTGCTTTCATGAGTATTTGCGGTGGTCCCCGGCCATTTTTCAGTTGCCGATTGCTCGGCACTCGAAACGGATTTTAACCGATGGCAATATTGATCAATCAGGATTCGCGGATCGTTGTGCAGGGTCTCGGTCGGGCCGGGCTGTTTCATGCCCAGCGCTGCCGGGAGTACGGTAGCGCCATCGTCGCTGGTGTCACACCCGGCAAGGGCGGTGGTTGTCGCGATGACATTCCGGTTTTCGATACGGTCGCCGAGGCTGTGGAATATGGAGCAGCCAATGTCTCGATGATTTTCGTGCCGCCGCCGGCTGCGGCCGACGCAATTCTTGAGGCTGCAGAGGCGGGCATTGATTTGGCGGTCTGTATCACCGAAGGCATTCCGGTGCGGGATATGGTGCAGGTCAAGCAGGCCCTGCAGGGTAGCGCCATGCGCCTGATCGGGCCCAACTGCCCCGGCGTAATTACCCCCGGTCAGTGCAAAGTCGGCATCATGCCCGGTGATATCCATCGGCCGGGCTCGGTGGGGGTGGTCTCCCGTAGCGGCACCCTGACTTACGAGGCAGTGCAACAACTCAGCGATGCCGGGCTCGGCCAGTCGACCTGCGTCGGAATCGGCGGCGATGCCATCATCGGCAGCGGTTTTATCGATATTCTCCAACTGTTCAACGACGACCCGGCCACCGAATCGGTGTTTCTCATCGGTGAAATCGGCGGTAGCGCCGAAGAGGAGGCCGCAGCCTGGATCCAGGCCCATATGAGGAAGCCGGTGGCGGCCTTTATCGCTGGCGTTACTGCGCCCCCGGGTAAGCGTATGGGCCATGCCGGCGCCATCGTCAGCGGCGGCAAAGGCCGGGCGGTGGATAAAATCGCCACTCTGCAGGCCTGCGGTGTGCAGGTTGCAACCAGTCCGGCGCGCATGGCCGAAGCTCTGCTTGCGGCTCTAAAGGGCTGAAAAACCGCGCCCTTGCACCCCTTCGGCGGGGAGCGGGCGGTTGACTTTTGGCCGTGGTTGGCTCTAGAATATAGGGTGATTCACTGTGGGCTAGTTTTTGGCGTCGGTCCTTTGGGGGCCGCTTTTTTTCATACGGCATCGGCAACGGACGAGCAACGTTTCCGCTGCTGGGAAATCGGCAGGATACATGGCACTATTAACCATTCGACACTATCCCGATCCGGTGTTGCAGCAGGTGGCGCAACCGGTAACCGAAATCGATGAGTTCATCAAGACTCTGGCCCAGAACATGGTCGAAACCATGTATGCGGCACCCGGGGTGGGCTTGGCGGCACCCCAGGTTGGCATCAGTCAGCGCCTGATCGTGCTCGACTGCGCGCCTAAAGACGAGCCGTCGCAATTGATTATCGCTGTCAATCCGGTGGTTGTCAGCCGCGAAGGCGAGCAGTTTGAAGAGGAAGGCTGCCTGTCGGTACCCGGCTACTACTGCCGGATCCATCGATCGCAGCGGATAACGGTACGGTTTCTTGATCTGCAGGGTCAGGCGGTGGAAATGGTCGCTGAAGATTTCCAGGCCGTGGCCTTTCAGCATGAGATCGATCATCTCGAAGGCCTGCTGTTCGTCGACCATCTCTCTTCGCTGAAGAAGAGCATGTTCCGCAAAAAATACACAAAAATTATGGAACAACAGGAGCAGCAACTGTGATCAAAACTGGGAATATGCGAACCATTTTCATGGGCACCCCAGACTTCGCCCTGCACACTCTGCAGGGACTTATCGATTGCGGTGTTGACCTGTGCGCCGTCTATACCCAGCCCGACCGGCCAAAAGGGCGTGGCAAAAAGCTGGCCCCGCCACCGGTCAAGGAGTTGGCCGAACAGCACGGCATTCCGGTTTATCAGCCTCTTAAATTGCGTGATCCGGCGGTCGTCGAGGAGCTTAGGGCATTGGCTCCCGATCTGATTGTGGTGGTTGCCTATGGTCAGATCCTGCCCAAGAGCGTGCTCGATATCCCCCAGCATGGCTGCATCAACGTGCATGCCTCTCTGCTGCCTCGCTATCGGGGCGCCGCGCCGATCAACAAGGCCGTGGTCGATGGCGAGCAGGTAACCGGGGTGACCACCATGCTGATGGATGTCGGTCTCGATACCGGCGATATGCTGGTCAAGCGTGCGACCGAAATAGGCGCCGAGGAAACCGCCGGCGAACTTCACGATCGCCTGGCACTGCTTGGTCGCGAGGCCATGGAAGAGACTCTGCAAAGGCTCTGTGCCGGGACTCTGCGGCCCGAGCCCCAGGACGACGCACAGAGTTGCTATGCGTCGTTGATGAAAAAAGAGGATGGTCTAATCGACTGGCGCCTAAACTCGGACGCTATTCATAAC
>JABXKU010000169.1 GCA_013619105.1 Desulfuromonadales bacterium | reverse complement strand
GCTTTCATACAGCGGAAGCTTTTGCCTTCTAGCACAACCTTATAGGCGCCGTGACGTAGCCGATCGATGGTAGCAGCGCCTAAAAGGCGGTTTGGGAAGGCCTCTCCCCATTCGGATAGATCCAGGTTACTAGTGACGATGGTGGAACGGCGTTCATAGCGCTCGGAGATGATATCATGTAGGTCTTCATCTTGAGGTGAGCGCAACGGCTTGAGGCCGAAGTCGTCGATGATTAGCAATCTGACCTTGGTGAGTTGGTTAAACTGCCGATCATAGGTATTGGTGGCCCTGGCCGCGTGCAGTTTCCCCAACATTTTGCTTTGAGTCGTAAAAAGTACATCGTAGCCGTTGCGGATAGCACAATGTCCTAACGCTTGACCGATGTGGCTTTTGCCGGTCCCGCAGGGACCGACAATGAACACGGATACCTTTTCGTGGATAAATTGGCAGGTGGCAAGGTCGATAATCAGCGAGCGGTTGATGGTCGGATTAAAGCTAAAGTCAAATTGCTCAAGGGTTTTATGATTGCGGAAGTTGGCCCGTCGCAGGGCCAGGGCCAGTTTTTTTTGGGCCCTGCGTGCGACTTCATCTTGCAGGATGAGGGCCAGAAAGTCGGTGTAGGCTAGTTTTTCTTCAATGGCTTGACGGTTTCTAGTTTCCAGTGAGTCCATCACACCGGAAAGTCGCAATTCTTTGAGCATGGGAGTTATTTCAGGCATTGGATTCATATGTATTTGTCCTTTCACTGGATTAAAAGCGTGTTGATGTTCCGATAAAAGCGCCCTTTGCCAGTGTAGGCTTCACCGAGGCGGTCGAAAGCGCTTTGCTCGCAGGTTTCCTGGTCCAGGCCCTTTTGCAGAATGATTTTCACAGCCCGATATTTTGGGTTGTCAAAAAACCATGCCCGTTGACAGGCGGCTTCCAGGCGTTTGTTGCCATACTTTTTGGCAAAGCCGACAATGCCCTGGGCTGCTCTCAGGTTGTCGAGCACCCGGTCGGAGAAAAGCTGTTCTATCAGCGCTGTGCAGCTGGGGCCGATCTGTCTGGCTTGCTTCAGGCACCACTGTGGATCTTGCATTTTATAAGCCAGTGCCTGCGGCGGCAGATGGTCATCAATGGTGGAGCGTGCGCCGGGTTTTTTCAGGCGAGGATGAACGGCAACTAATTTCAGATCCCGGAATAGCTTGACACTGGTTTCGGTAGCTTTGAGCCACAGCTGCTGATGAACCAGCCTAAAGGGGGCGGAGTAATAGCAGTATTCAAACTGCACATGGCAATTGCCATGCACTTTGACCTTGGCCCAACTGGCCAGTTCCGGAGCGACATCGGGAAGCGCGGTCAACAAGGGCTTTTCGGTCTCAATAAAAGCAGAAAGCGGCTTTTGTTTGGTCGTGCCGTGGATGCGATTGCCCGCTGTTTGCAGGATCCAGTCTTTGAGCTGCCGGTTGGCGTCGCTAAGACTACGAAAGTCTCTCAGTGGCATAAAGTTGCGTTTGATATATTTAACACCGGACTCCACGCGTCCTTTCTTTTTAGGATCTGCGGGTGGGCATGGGGAGATAATAAACCCGTAGCCTTCGGCACATTCCCCGTAAGCGCGCTGCACCACCGGATCTCTAAAGCAGGCTTTGGTGATCGCACATTTGGGATTATCAATGATAGCTTTGTGGGGAACGCCGCCAAAAAATTCAAAGGCCCGGCGGTGACATCCTAACCAGGTGGCCACTTTCTGATCGGTGACGATCTCCGCATACTGGTGACGGCTCCAGGCCAGGGTCATGACAAAAAACCAGGTGGACAACTCTTGCGCGCTGAAGACGTCTTTGATCGTGGGACCTTTACCAAAGTCGATCTGGGCGGCTTCGGCTGGCTCAAATTCTAAGATAGTTGTAACTTCGGGGTTTGCTGCTTTTAATGTGGCCAGATAACGGCGAACACACGAGTAGCTGCCGCTAAAATCGTATTTGCGTTCAAGCGTCTGGTGGATTGTGGTGCCTTGAATACCACTGCGCCACCAACGCTCAACCTCATCGGCATGAGGCACAACCAACGATAAGTTTGATGCTGCCGCGGGTTTTGGCTTTAGATATTCGGCCAGTTCACTGTCGTCGGGTAGCGGCCCTTTATCAAGCCAGCCACGTTCTTTGGCAAGTTGTCTTAACTCGGCAGCCTTACGTCGGCCCATCAGACCGGCTTTGGCAATGCTGCGGTCGGATTCGCCCAACCGCATGCGGTAAATTACTTGACGGTACTCATACATCTCGAACCTCCTGTTGCTCATGTTTTCGCCTCCTAGATGAATTTTTCCGGGAGACTACATCATTTTTCAGGAAAGTCCGAGACCCTTTTGCCTATTCGGGTGGCTCCATTAGGGCGATCATCAAGTGGTGCCATTAAGGTGAACATGACGTGGCTCCATTACACCGATCATCACCTGGCTCCATTAACCCGATCCCAGGGTGGCGCCATTAGACCGATCATCGAATGGCTCCATAGCGCCGGTCATCAACACTGTCCTACGGGACATAGGAGCCAACCGAAAATGGCATTTCCCTCCTTTGTGATATGAAATGGATATCTCAGGTTTTGGAGAGATCTAAAAGTACTGATATGTTGGAGATAC
>JABXKU010000079.1 GCA_013619105.1 Desulfuromonadales bacterium | reverse complement strand
CCCCTGAGCCACCTTGCCAGACGCTGATGCAGGGGATAAAGGGTGACGACCAGAATCAACGCCCACAGCATCAGATTGGCAAAGGGGGCGACGACACGGACGCACAGGACCGCCAGCAAGGCGATCAGGCTGAGACGAATCACCCCTTCGGTGAAATTTGTCGACAGCAGATTCCGAATAGTTGAATCATCTGGTTGCATTGGCTGAATAGTCCTTAGGGCAAGCGTATGCTTTCAACCATAAATCTTAAGTAATTCATCAAGGCGATCTTCAAAGGCCCGAGTGCTGCAGAATGGCTCACCTGCGAGCCCTTGTTCCTTTTGGCCTGCAGCGATTAATAAATGTACATTTTGCACAAGGCTCTGCCGTAGTCGGGATTGATCTTGCTTATTTTCGAACCTTGCCGCCCTATTTCTTCAGACCGGTATCCTTCAACGCGTTGTTGCAGCGGCGGCTAACCTTTGCTTCATTTTTGCTGAGGCAGTCGAGCAGGCGCCCTTCCCCTGGCTTGATGTCGGCGCAGTGGCTCTTGAGGTCATCGCGGCATTCACCGATAGCGTAGGAAAGGTTGGTTAGCGTCCGGTCAAGTTGGCCGATCGAGTCGTAGACTGCGTACTCGCAACGGGGCGTAACCTTATCCTGGAAAGCATAGAGGCAAGCAAGGATCCGCCCTTCACCCGGGGTGACATCCTTGCAGAAGGTGGTCAGCTCCTGCTGGCACCCCTCGACAAAGGTATCCAACGCCCCTTGTGCACCTTGCAGGAGGGGATCTTCGGCTGCAATGGCAGGAAGCCCCTGGAGCCATACCAACAACCCGACCAAAATCATGATTCTTTTCATAGTTTTGTCTCCTTGAACTAATTAGCAGGCAAAGGGGCTGCCGCTTCTGCGACAGCCCCTTTGCGGCGGTTCAACGTTATTCAGCAAAGCGAAGCTTTACTGGGGGGCTATGGCGCAGCAGATAATTTCCACCCGGCGGTTTTCACCACGGCCGGCCTCGGTGGCGTTGTCAGCAACCGGCATTAACTCACCTTTGCCTACCGCAATCAGGCGCTTGGCGTCGATGGGGTAGTTGGCAACCAGGTACTCCCTTACTGCTTTGGCCCGGCGCTGGGAGAGCTGTTGATTGTAAGCCTCTTTGCCGCGGGAGTCGGTATGGCCTTCGATGATAATCTGCGGCACTTCTTTATACTTCTGAATGAACGCGGCGGCATTATCGAGCTCCGCTTTGAAGGCCGGTTTAATGTCCGCTTTGTTGGTGTCGAACTGGATATGCAGAGTCATGTTCAGGGGGCAGCCGACTTCGTCGACCTGGACGCCCTTGAGAGTACCGGGGCACTGGTCGAGATAGTCCGGAACGCCATCGCCGTCGGTATCGAGGGGACAACCGAACTTGTCAACGGTCGCACCGGCCGGTGTGTCTGGACACTGGTCGATATAGTCGGGCACGCCGTCGCCGTCACTGTCGAAGGGACAGCCATTGGCATCGACCTGAATTCCAGAGGGGGTGTCGGGGCATTGATCAAGGTAGTCAGGCACGCCGTCACCATCGCTGTCGATGGGGCAGCCGTTGGTGTCGACCGTCACACCATAGGGGGTATATGGGCACAGATCGCGGTCATCGGGCACACCGTCGCCATCGCTGTCCAGCACCGCCATCGGCGCGGGCTCTTTGGCCGCAAAGCGGTAGTTGAAAATCACGCCGACCAGGCCCTGATCGACATCGCCTTCGTCATCGACCACCGGGCTGTCCTTGGCGTCTTCCAGCAGTCGGGTATAGCGAGCCACGGCCAACATTCCCCAATTGCTGTTGAAGTTATACTGCCAGGTCAATCCGACGCTGGCATCCTTGAGACCGCTGTCGGCGTCGTAGGTGTTGAGACCGCTGCTGGCGGCATCCGCCGCGTCAACACCGAAGTAGGTCGTCATGTAGTCGCTGTCGGCATAGGTGGTCGAAGCGAACATAGTCATATGGCCCATAGCCTGAAAGGGAATTTTGTAGCCCAGGCCCAGTTCCCCCACCACGCCGTTATGGCCGGCGGCCACGTCTTTGGCTACGGACACACTGGTCATCCAGTGCTCACCGCTGTAACCGGCGAAGAGACCGGTTTCCAGGGCGGAGTCGACCTTCTTCATCTCATCGACCTCGTCATCCTCAACGTTGTCCCGCTCCATCCGGAAACGCAGCAAGGGACCCAGATGCCAGTTCTGGCTTGGGATGATGTTGGCCTTCAGGGTGTTTCCGAGGAAGGAGAGGAAGTACCCTTGGTTCCAGTTCACATGAGCCTGCACCAGGGGGATCGCTTTGTACTCATTAGATCCTTCGTAATCCGGCGCGAATCCCACGCCGAGCCCAAAGACCGACGTCTTGACTCCGCCGCTTTCCGCCATCGTCAGGTCGATATCCTGCGCCTGGACCGGCTTTGCCCCGAGCCACAAGGACCCGGCCAGGGCGAGCAGCAGAATGCCCACCGGAGAGAACCATTGCCACCATCTTTTCATATCAGCCTCCATTGAATTAGTGTGAACACTGTAGGAAAAGTGCCCCCTACGCACAAAGTTAATGCTAGCAGGGCCTGATAAAAAGTAAACGTCTGCCTTGACCGTTCTAATAAATTTCACAGGGGCGGCACCATCCCTCGTCAGCGGCATCCTGTCAGGCCACGAGGAATGTACCAAGGGATGATCGCTGGAACTTCCACGCCACGGATCTCCCACCCCCGTCAGTGGGTGAGGAAAATGGGGATTTACATAAAGCGCCGAAATTATTCTCCCAGCAGGGTCCGCACCGCTTCGGGAACACTACCGCGAGCCTCCTGAGCATCGCGAACCACCGCCGTAGCCGTGCCCCGCCAGAGACGCTTTTGAGTGGCCGAGTCGATCAGATCGATGCTGAGGCTGCCCTCCGGTTCTTGGCTCGTTGCGGCCCAGGGGGCTGCCTCCTGGGCTTCGGCCTTGCCCCTGCTGAGAGGCATCTCGCTGTGAGGCTGGCGCAGATTGGTACGGTAAGCGACCAGCAGCTCCGGGTTCTCGGTAGCCTGCTGCAGACCTCTGCGTTCCAGATGATAGGCAATGACATTGCGAATGATGCCGTCGAGCTCATCATCGGCCACCGCATTGATGGTGGCCTGCGGCTCGTTTTGCTGCCACTGGTAGGTGCTGTAGGCACTGAGGTCCGGCAGGCGCTCCGCTGTGGAATTTATTGCGGGCGTTTTAGCGCAGGACACGGTCAGCAGACCGGCCAGAACCATGCAGACAACTCGTAACATCATTACAACTCCTGTGTAAGTGGAAGCTTGCTGAACGACTTGGTTATTAACCTGAAAGCAGAAGCATGCATTGGCAGGGCTGAAACTCAGTCGAAGAGCAGGGTGACGCCCACCACCGCCGCCAGATAAAAGAGCGGATAAATCCACAGCATGTACTGGTCGATTTTCTGCACCCAGTTAATCATGCCGGTCAGTTCCAGGCGCCGGATGATCACGTTAAAAACCAGCACCAGGCTGGTCACCAGAAAGCCGGAAACGATAATTGAATCCATAAAGGTGAGATAGCCGAGACGGGGCAGATCCCCGGAGACGGTAAAGTTGAAGGCAACAAAAATCAGCAAGTTGGTGCCGGCCACATCGACCCGCTTGGCGTAATCCTTGGAAAAAAAGATGATCCAGGAAACGGAAATAATCACGAACAACGGCAAAAAGATCCGGAAAATGTAGTAGGTGAGATGGCGCCTGGCCTCGAACTGAAAATTGAACCGGGAAACGGGCCGCAGGGAGCTGGACAGGTCGCTGGTGACGCTAGTGGCGGAATCGATAACCACCCATTCCTCTTCGCCCAGTTCCGTCCCCAGCTCGTTGAAATTCTCCATGGGTTGATAAAGGAAAAATTCTTCGGGGTAGATGTTGTCGATGCGAATAGCGAACTGCTGGCGGTCGAAAGGAAAGCGGCGGAAGTTGAAGTCGGGGGCCTGCAGGGTGGTGGAGAAACGCTCAAGATAGATAGCGTTTCCATCCGGGAAAACCACCACATAGCGGTTCTGCACCCAGCGATTGCCCTGCTGGTTGAAGATGGTGAATTCAGGCCACGGAATGTGCCTGGCCGCGGCGAACTCGCTGAAGGCTTCGTTGCGAAACATCTTGAAGGGACACTGGCAGCTGTCGGGACTAAAAGCCAGGGCCGGGTCTTGCCAGCGCATCTGCAGGGTGGCCACCGCGCCGAAATTCTCCGCCTTCTGATCGACGCTGGTAATCTGCTGCAGGCGCACACCGACCTGTACAGGAACAGGCTGTTTCAGGAGCGCTCGCCCCCCCAAAGGGACGTTCCCGGTGAGGACCGCCGGCTCGTCGAGTCCGGCCAGCAGCCGAAAGCTGCCTGTGGCCAGAGTCTCCTCGCTGATTTGTCCCTTGAAGCGCAGCAGGTAATTCTCGCCGTCGTCGGGAAAGGTGTACTCCAGCAGAGCGATTCCGGGTCTGTCGCCGGGTTGGCTGTTGCGCACCGGCTTGTCTCCGTAATCGTGCAGAGCGAAGGTCGGCAAAGGCTTGTCGGGCGGCCCTGCAAAATAGAGATAGAGGGTCTCGCCGGCCTTGACACCGGTTAGAAACAAAAAGGTGCGAGGCCGTTCGGCGCTGATCGTCACCTTGGTTTCCTGGACCGGAGCCAGGCCGCTGCTGGCGTTTTGATTCAACCGGGCAATCCGAGCCCCGCTGGGCCGAGCCTCGCCACTGAGCACCGCCGGGGCATCGAGCCCGAGCAACAGGCGGAAAGTGCCGAAGGTCTCCCGGGCCAGGGCGCTGCGCAACAGCAGGGCATAGGTTCCGCTCTTCGGGACTCGAAAACTCATTTTCGCGCCGTAGCCCGGGCCACCGTCGTCGTCCCAGGCCAGGTTATGACGTTCGGCAAATTCGGGAATCATCACCAGCGGGTCGCCACCGGCAGCGATGGTCTTTTCCAACTCAGCGGTAAAGGCTTGGCGCAAAGCAGACATATCGGTACCGGGACGGACCAGCACCAGGAAGGGGTCGAGGCTGCCCGAAGTGCCAAGGGCGTGGGCATACAGCGTCTGGCCCTTTTTGAGATCGGCCAGGGTGAAGACGAGGCGTTCCCCTGGGTCGAGGCGGCCGGTGATTTCCTGCACCGCGCCACGGGCCGCCGTAGCCGGCAGAGGCAGTAGCAGCCCTCCCAGCAAAACGAGCCAAAACAAGGACCGCCACAACAGGTTCTGCAAGCTGCGGCAAGATCTAAAACATTGCCAGCTGACATCCAGGCCCATTCCCTTCACCCTGCCCCTTCTAGATCCCTAAATACCCCCTGCTGCAAGTAACCGGTGGTTTGCCTTAATGGCACCGATGGTGACTGTTTCGTGTTGCCGCTACATTCCAGCGGTTGGTTTTCCCATGAGGCGACCACCCTGGTTACAGCGTCGGCGATCCCTTCACAGAGTTCTGCCAACAGCTGATTTTGGCCATCGACCAGGGCTTCGACCCTCTGGCTAGCGGCCGTTCGAGACAGGTTGAACGGCTGCCGCAGGATTACCTTGTTTTTTTCGGTATTATAGAATACCCAGCTGCCGGCGAGCCTAATGCTGCCATCGGCAGCGCCTTCGAAACGGGTAAAAGTCAGGCTCAGCTGGTAATCGACCTTGAGCAGGCTGCGCCAGGGATGGATAGCGATCTGCTCAGAGAGCAGCAGATCGGCCAGGTTGTGGGATACCACTCGGGACACGCCTTCCACCAGGGGTTCTGCCCAGCGTTCGAATTCGTGAACCTTAACGCTATTGCCTTTACTGCGGGTGACCATCTGCGGCCGGTCCAGATATTCCGGGAGTTCCAGCGGGCCGATGCCGATGCTTATCTCCTCGGCTGCGTCTGTCGCCGGACCCTGGAAGGAGGTGGCCGGACGGGCCTGCAACAGGTAAAAATTTGCCGGCGCACTGCTGCCGCAGGCGACAAGCGCCAGCGCAGTAAAAGTCATTATCGACCCCAGCGTTATCTTCGTCATGTTCGTCACCTTTCTGCAGCAGTACCTTTGCCGCGGATCATCGCTTCCGGATGTTGCTGAATGTAGTCGCTCAGGACTTCAATCGACTTTGCCATGGTGGACAGATCTTCTACGGCCCGGTTAAGGCGGTAGAAAAATGGAGAATTCTCGCCAATGGCTCGCTGCAAGGCGGATTCGAGTTGCAGGACTGCGTCCGACGCGGCCTGAGCTGTTTTGCCGATATCCGCCGCCAAAGGGGGAATGGTAGAATTCAACTCGGCCAGTAATTTCTTTGTCTCCTTGGCCGTACCGGTTATTTCCTCAGCAAGGGGGTCGACATGTCGGTCAATTTTCGCGGCCAGATTTCGTAGATCCGTAACAACAGCGTTGACGTTGCGAACCGTGGCCAGAATTTCAGGGGATTGAACGATGGTGTTGATTCCCTCCAAGGTGGCGGACAGGTCGTTGGCCATTTTTTCGAAATCGATCTTCGCCAGGGATTCGGCAAACTGTTCGATGGTAGAAGGGACGGTGGGAATTTCCGGATAGTCCATTTTGAACCGATCGGCATAAAGCCGGATCGGTTCATCGGGATAGTAGTCGAAATCGATCATCAACTGGCCGGTCAGCAGGCTCTGCATCTGAAGCTGGGCTTTGAGCCCCTTGTCGATAAGCTCCCGGTAATATCTCTTGTCAGGAAGCGTACCTTCCGGTTTTTTTATCGTTTTGGGATCAAACTCCACGAGGACCGGAATGCGCATAGTCAGTGTATCTGGATCGAAATGCAGCGAAACATCGGTCACCACGCCGACCTTAACTCCCCGCCAGACCACCGGCGCACCGACATTCAGTCCTTTAACCGAACCCTCGAAGAACATGACGTAGACCGGCCTCTCGGAAAACCAGCGGCCGCTGCCGAAGACCATGATGCCTACCACCACCAGGGCCGCGGCACCCACCACAAAAGCCCCTATTAATTTCGGATTGCCCCGTACGCTCATCGCTCCTCCACTTCGGTTGTCAGCTGGCACCGATGTTTTGCCGTTACAGCTCAGGCCGGTTTTCCGCGCCTTCGCCTCGGGTCAGGAAGTTGATCACCCGCGGGTCGCGGGATTCGGCCAACAGTTGATTGGGGTCGCCCGTAGCAATCGCCGTACGGGATTCCGGATCGAGAAAGACCGAGTTGGTGCCGATGGCAAAAATACTCGCCAGTTCGTGGGTGACGACCACCACCGTGGCCCCCAGGCTGTCGCGCAGTTCGAGAATCAGATCATCGAGCAGCCGGGCACTGACCGGATCGAGGCCGGCGGAAGGTTCGTCGAAAAAGAGGATGTCCGGGTCGAGGGCCATAGCCCGTGCCAGGCCGGCCCGTTTGCGCATGCCGCCGCTGATTTCAGAAGGATAGAAACCGCCGAAGCCCGCAAGACCGACCAGGGCCAGTTTCAGGGAAACCAGTTCGTTAATCTGGCTGACTGGCAGGTCGGTGTATTCCTCCAGGGGCATGGCGATATTTTCCGCCAAGGTCATGGAACTCCATAGGGCACCGCTTTGATAAAGGATGCCAACCCCGCGCATGAGCTGTTCCCGTTCGGTCAGCTCTGTCTTCCAGAAACTGGTGCCGTTGTAAAACACCTCTCCCGTGGCCGGCTCTTTGAGGCCGACCAGGGTTTTCAGCAGGGTACTCTTGCCGCAGCCGCTGCCCCCCATGATGATAAAGATATCGCCGCGGTTGATGGTAAAATCGAGATCGCGCATGAGTACGAAACTGCCATAGGCCAAGGTCAGGTTCTGCGCTCTGATGTGAACTGATTCCGTTTCGGTCATGCGTCTACCCTGCGGTTAGATGCTCAGAATTTCGGTAAGTACGGCGAACAGGCCATCAAACAACACGATCAGGACGATGGCCATCACCACCGCCGATGTGGCTGCGGATCCCACCGCCGAGGCGCTGCGGCCGCACTGGATGCCCCGCAGGCATCCGGAAAAGGCGACCAAAATGCCAAAAAAGGAGCTTTTGACCAGGCCGATGGCAAAGTCGTTGAGGCCGAGTGCGCCGCTGGTTTGGAGTAGATACTGGGTTGGAGTCAGATCAAACATGCCGATACCGACCACCGCCCCACCCAGAATACCCATCAAATCGGCATAGAGGCAGAGCAGCGGCATCATCAGGATAAGCGCCAGCATGCGAGGCAGCACCAGGAATTCCATGGGCGAAAACCCGAGGGTTTTCAGGGCATCGATCTCTTCGTTGACCTCCATGGTGCCAAGCTGAGCGGCAAAGGCGGCGCCAGTACGTCCGGCCATGATGATCGCGGTCATCATGGCGCCCATTTCCCGAGCCATGGCAATGCCGACCATGTCGGCAATATAGATCTGGGCGCCGAAGGTTTTCAGCTGCACCGAGCCGACAAAGGCTAGAATCAGTCCGACCAGCACGCTGATCAAAGAGACGATGGGCAGGGCCTTCACCCCGCACTCCTGCAACAGCAAGATCAAATCCGAGCGTCGAAAACGAGCCTTGCCACGCACCAGCCGCCCGGCGGCCTGCACCGATTCGCCAAGAAAGGCCAGCATATTTGCGCCTTCCCCAAGGACAAGGAGTACCTCATTCCCCACCCGGGAAAGAAGCGGCTCCCGGACATCCTCCGCCCGGCCGGCTTTCTTCTCCGGTACGGCGCTGGCCAGCTGCAGCAGCTTCTGCACCCCTTCCGGCAACCCCTCCTGCTCCACCGCGAAACCGCCCGCCTCCCCCTTTCGGACCAGGCGCAGCAGAAAGGTCAGGAGGCTGCTGTCCCAGGCTTGCAACTCCTGGCAGTCGAAGACCACCCGACAGGTGCCGGGCGTATTGCGCAGAGCCTCTTCAAGATCGGCTACGGCCGGCTGCGGCAGATCGCGTAGCCAGGATCCGCACAGGCGGACCTGCAATCGGTCCGTTGCAGCCCCCTCCCAGAGGATACGAGGTGTTTCAGAAACCGTGGTTGTCGAGGTAGTCATAACGCTGCTTTCCCTGGAGAGAACCGACAGCCTCAGAATAGAGCGTCAAGTCATCGGCCATGCATTCAGCCTGCTAATCAAACGGAGTGTGTAAATACTCCTTTAGCGACCAGTCCAGCTGTTCTATGGCTGCGTGCGCTGTCGGGTGGAAACATCTGCAGATCTGCTGTTCCTTGGCCTGCAGCGCCTCGGTTCAGATGACAGGGTTCAGCGGTACAAGCGCCGAGCCTGTTGCAACTAATTAGAATATTAACGGAAAATTGCCCGGGTTCAAGGGCGGCACAGGAGATCGGGGCACTTTCAAGGTTTTATCGCGCTGAGGTGATCAGGTCGTCGACCGTGGCAAGGCTACCCGGCTGTATAAAGCCCGTGCGCATGCAAAACCGCATATATCACTGGTTTCCTTCCCGACTGGCTGAGGTGAATGTCCACCAGAGGCGGGACAAGTACGGCCAGATAGAGTTGGCCGAAAACCGATTCCAGCAGAGATAACGAGCAGAGAGGGAAATCAAGAACGAAATATCGCTATAACCGAGGGTGGTCACGGAAATGAAGCTGCAGTAGATACAAAGCAGGCGGTTCTCTTACAGAAGGTCGAGAGAGATGTCGAAATAGCCGGGCCGCAACCAATCCAGCAGGGAATAAATGAGGCCCCACAGCATCCCAGGCAGCAGATAGCTGTCCAGCGCGCCGTGGAGCCCCCTTTCTCCTTGTTTCGATTTATGCTGAAATTCATCCATCGAGTCAAAATTGCAGCATAAACACTTTATTTTCGGCCCCGGTCAGGGGTTCATGCAGTAACCGAACACGATGAACCCGTGCCCTTCCCCCGAGGCGCTCATCGTCAGGCTTCCGGTTTCCTTGCCGAGGGCAATGGTCCACCCTCGCTGTTCCACCCCCTGCAGGACGGTTATCCCTGGTAGTTCCATAATCTGGGCGATCTTGGTATCGTCCCGCTTGATCGTTTTGTCGACGGAAATAATGGCCTGTTTAGCGAGGTCGATGCGCACAAAACGGGGCAGGGCCATCTCCTCAATGGCCCACTCGCTACACTCTCCCTCAATGCTGCATTCGTAGGCTCTGGTCAGCGAACAGACGCGGACATTATCCTCGGCGGCTACGGCGGGGATAGCAAAAAACAGGCAGGCAAGTGCGCAGGACAGTGATTTTCGTATCATGGCTCGCTCCTTTTAAATTAACTCCTTCAGGCCGTTGCAAAGCAAGCTGCAATGCCGGTCTGCGGGTTTAATCAGAAATCGGACAGGAAGCTACTTAACGGTATAGTCACGCCCTTCCATGCAGGCGCCCCAGGCACGGTTGTACTGGCCGCGCTGTTGCTGGTAGCCCGCTGATTCCTGCTTTGCCCACTGTTCCTGGTCCTTGCTACTTTCGTGTCGGCGTGCGCCGCCGACAAGCCCTCCGGAAGCCGCGCCGATGGCAGCGCCCTTGCCTGCGTCACCGGCTATAGCCCCCACCGCCACGCCCAGCAGCGCGCCACCGGTCGCCCCCCGCAAAACACCACCCCTCTGTTGGGGAGGCGCGGTCTTGGCCACCGGCACCTTCATCGGATCGAAGCCGGTCTGCTTGCTAGCCCACTGGTAGCAATCGTACTTGTCTTTTTCTACCTGTTGCGCATCCTGCCCCTTAGCTGGGTAAACAATTGGCTCCTGAGCGCTGCAAACCGAAACCAGGGCAACGTAGGTGCTCACCAGCGCAACCATTACTATCCCTGAGACGATTACCCACCTTGTCAACTTCTCGGTTTTCATTGTGTGCCTCCTGTTTGCTCAACCTTCCGGTCCTTCGGACATCTGCTGTAGCGCTCAGTTTGGCGCCGTGCCATCAATCGATACTTTAAGGGTAATAGCCCCTTATTGAATTGCAACTGCTGACAATTTGGATTAAGTAAACTAGTGTCCATCCGGAAACTATGGATGGACACAGTGCTGTTTTCATATGGGAAACTAGCAATTTTTCCCAAGGTCAAGGAAATCAAGCACTTGTGCGGAGGCGTAGTTCTTTACGCCGCACCATTCCACAGGACATCGAAATGGGACAGCCTCTGGCTACCCGAAGGGCGAGGGCCAGGGATGGCCCGAGTCACAAGCAAGCGTGCGGATTGACGCAGAGAATGGGGAAAAGGGCCGTTTCCGGATGAAAACAAACCAGGCAAAGCCAGGGGAGAGGCCCGTTGTTCTAACTCAACCAGGGCATTCCGGTTGCTAAAAAAGAAAAAGGACCATGGTTATGCACCAAGGCCCTTGTCATTCAATCAAGTAGTTGTAGAATAGGTGGAAAGCAATCAGCCCACAAAAACGTTCTGACGGCGGGCACGATTAGCCAAAATGGTATGGTCGATCATTTCTCCACATGAGTAGCATTTCCACGCATCAAAGCCTCTGACGAAGTCATAAAACTTTTCTGCGTACATCTTGCCTTTACATTTTGGGCATCTCATCTGGTTTCCCCCTTTGTGACTTAGATAGATAGGGCACGGTTGATGTTGATCCTTATGCCCTTCTCTATTACATAAGGTGTGCCAGCTAATGAAGCAAACAGGGGGAACGCCTGATCAAAAAACCAGCAACCAATAAATTATTACTATTTTTTGGGTAGTTACAAATCTAAATTATTTCAAAAAGTATTTCCTCCACGCCGACAACCGCCCTGAACCGATCCCCGGGACCCGTTCCAGGTCGGCGAGAGAGCGGAAATCGCCATTTTTTTGGCGGTCCA
>JABXKU010000168.1 GCA_013619105.1 Desulfuromonadales bacterium | reverse complement strand
GCTCAGGACCCGCCAGGCAGCCAAGGCCGCAGTTTCGGCAGCGGTGACCGACTTCATGTTGACCTGTGTCCCGAAAAACATGGAAAGCCGCTGGTCCACCACGAGCAGAACGGGGCGTTCTCGCTCTTCCGAATAGACACGGATATGCGGCTTTCGGGTGCGGGCCGTCACTTTCCAGTCGATGTTCCGAATATCATCACCGGGCAGATACCCCCGGATCTCTTCAAAATCCAGGCCCCTGCCCCTCAATCGTGACGCATGCTTTCCCGTCAGCAGGCTGTGAACCGGCTGTTTCGGTAAAAAACTGAACCCCTTTGCCTTGTGTTGCAAGCGGATCAGCTCTTTCAGGCTGACGTAGACACCTTGGTTTTCGTTGGGTTGGGTCATGGTTTGCCTTTTTCAGTGTGTGGCGAGGTGGGGGCACCTTGAAACCTTATGGCGAATGCGCAACGGGTGTCGTCCTGGATTGCACCTCGCGTCCGCATTCGCGCCCTGTGTGATGTCAATCATCGTACATCACAAGTGCGTGAGCTGCTGGTGCTTCAGTGCCAACCCATGACTTGGCTTTAACCGGAGACATCTCTTTATGCCCATTTTATTTTTTCCACGTCCCTTGCCGGCGCAGATCTCAAGATACCGCCACAACCTTCACGATTTCTGAGATCACCTCATCCGCACTCACCCCCTCCGCATTGGCTTCATAGCTCAACATGATCCGGTGACGGAGGACATCGTGGATCACTGCACGGACGTCATCGGGGGTCACATGGTCATTTCCTTTGAGCCAGGCATGGGCGCGGGAGCATTTGTCGAGGCCGATGGATCCTCTCGGGCTGGCTCCGACCTGGATCCATTTTTTCAGCTGGCCATTGTAGCGTTCCGGGTAGCGGGTGGCGGAAATAAGATCAACGATGTATTTTTCCACCGCCTCTGAGGTGTAGAGGCTGTCAATCTCTTTTCGGGCATCAAAGACCACCTGTTGGGGAATGGTATTTGTCTCTGTTTTGTTTCCATTGGAAGAGGCTGCTTCCCCCCTCACCAGGCGGACAATCTCCATTTCGGATGCTTCATCCGGGTAGCTGATCATCACGTGCATCAGGAATCGGTCCATCTGGGCTTCGGGGAGGGGGTAGGTCCCTTCCTGTTCGATGGGGTTCTGGGTTGCCATGACCATGAACAGCTCAGGCAGTTTATGGGTGGTCCCCGCAACCGTGACCTGTCGTTCCTCCATGGCTTCAAGGAGAGCGGCCTGGACTTTGGCCGGGGCCCGGTTGATTTCATCGGCTAGCAGGATGTTGCAGAATACCGGTCCCTGGTGGAAGGTAAAGGTGCCGGTGGCCTGGTTGAAAACCGTGGTGCCGGTGATGTCGCTGGGCAGTTTGTCCGGCGTGAACTGGATACGCTTGAATTCACCGCCGATGGTGCGGGCAAAGGTTTGCGGCAGGATTTGACCGGTGTGAAACAGATCACCGGCAATCAGCACAAAATCGACCTGTTCCGCCAGGGCATCGGTCACAATGACGGCCAGGGTACGGAAAAAATCTTGATAACGGATGTGTTCGCTGCCGGAATGCCGATAGGTTTTGCCGAGATGAATATCGGCAGTATGGATGAAACGCACAGCCATGGGCCGGGACTCCGTAGCATAATGGGGTAGGCATTCAAGGTCGGAAACAGGCAACAGTGAGCCACTGGAGAACCGCCTGAGTAGCCCGCCGCAGGAGGATCAGGCGCCGGGAGTTGACAGCTTATCAACGGAAGACGGTGGCTCAGGGGAGGAACCAAAGCTGCGCTCGAAGAGGGCCGCGACCTCGCGAGCGGGAAGCGGCTTGCTGAACAGAAAACCCTGCACCTGGGCACAGTCCTTCTGCCGCAAAAAGAGCAACTGTTCTTCCGTCTCGACCCCTTCGGCAACGACTCCCAGCCCCATGGTCCGGCCCAGTGCAATGACCGAACTGGTCAGGGCGGCATGGTTGGAGTTGCTGGTCACTTCACGAATGAAGGAACGGTCGATCTTAAGCTTGGACAGGGGCAACCGCTGCAGGTTGCTCAGAGAGGAATAACCGGTACCGAAGTCGTCCATAGCCAGGGAAATGCCCCGTTCCTGAAAGATATTCAGAATCCGCACCGCCTCCTGCACGTTATCCATGACCGCGCTTTCGGTGATCTCCAGCTCCAGCAGTTGCGGATCGAAGCCGCTTTCTTCAAGAATGGTCTCTACCATTTCGACGAAATCGGGCTGCCGCATCTGCCAGGTCGAAATATTCACCGCCATCCGCACCGGCGGCAAGCCGGCCTGCTGCCAGAGCCGGCCCTGAATGCAGGCGGCCCGCAACACCCATTCGCCAATGGAAACGATCAGGCCTGTCTCTTCGGCCAAGGGGATAAAATCCCCCGGCGAAATCATGCCCCGCTCGCTGTGCTGCCAGCGCACCAGCGCCTCCACCCCGACCAGGCGTCCGGACGCCAGATCGATCTGCGGCTGGTAGTGGAGCAACAGTTCATGGCGATCGACGGCCTGGCGCAGGTCATTTTCCAGAAACAGCCGTTCCTCAGCCAGGTCGTCGTCCTCGGCGGAAAAGAAGCTGAAACAGTCGCCCCCCTTGCTCTTGGACTGGTACATGGC
>JABXKU010000167.1 GCA_013619105.1 Desulfuromonadales bacterium | reverse complement strand
GTATTGATTAAGGTATTCTGGAGTGACAACCGCCTTTTAAAGACATTTCAGGATCAGGACGGTTTTCCAGGTTGGCTGCGTGTTTTATCATTTCGCTTAGGGGCCGCGATTGCCATTGATGACCGGGGAACCAGAAGGAATAAGAACCATGAAGTACAATCGCTTAATGAAAAAAACCGACTGCTATCCGCCTGTTTATCAACGAAAAGCCTTTTGTTTCCATGGAAAACCAGCCGCGGCTGCCAATTTTTTGGGATTTCCGCTGGTTTTACTTTCATTTCTCCTAATGTTAACGGGCTGTGCGACAACGTTGCCGACGGATTTCGAGCGAACGCATTCGACGGCATTTGTAAACTATGACACCACCTCAGCAGGGCAGCTTTTTGAGGAAGCGGCGCTTCGGCACCCCGGGAAATCGGGTTTTACGATCATTCGCAAGGGACGGCGGGCCTTTACGGGCCGAATTGCCATGACCGCCATTGCTGAGAAGACCATGGATCTGCAATACTACATCTGGGAACCCGACACCACCGGCTGGATTCTTGCCTTGCGCTTGGTCGAGGCCGCCGACCGGGGGGTCCGTGTCCGTATACTGTTGGACGACAACACCCTTGAGGGCAGGGACTCGCGCATCGCCACCATGGATGCGCATCCGAACATCGAGATCCGCATCTTCAACCCGTTCGCCCACCGCGGTTGGCGTCTCTTTGGCTTCTTAACGGACTTTGACCGTGTCAACCACCGGATGCACAACAAACTCGTGGTGATGGATAATGCGCTGGCCATCGTCGGCGGGCGCAACATCGGGGACCACTATTTTGGAGTCCAGCCCGGCACCAATTTCCGGGACCTGGATGTTGGTGCTGCAGGGCCGATTGTGCGGGAGGTTTCCAAGGTGTTCGACCACTTCTGGAACGGGGACTGGTCTTACCCTATCGCTGCGCTGGCGGAACGGACCTACACTGAGGCCGACCTCAGGGAAACGGTGGCAACATTGCGCGAAAAGGTCAACAAAGAAAAATATCCCTACCCCCTGGATGAGGATGTCGAAAGCCGCATAGGGCAACTCGGGGAGATTCGCGACAGTCTGATCTGGGCACCGGGGCGGGTGGTCTGGGACGATCCGGCTTCTATCGCAGAAGGCAAGAAGGTGGACGACATACAAGAGGCGATATTCCGCAAGCTTGAGACCCTGGATAAAGAGCTGCTGATCGAGTCGGCCTATTTCGTCGCTCGGGAGCGGGGCATTCAGACGGTAAAAAAACTGGTTGAAAAAGGGGTACGGGTGCGTATACTGACCAACTCGCTGGCCTCCAACGACGTGGTGGCCGCCCACGGAGGATATGCCTCGGGCCGCAAGCGGCTGATCGAAAACGGTGCGGAAATATACGAGCTGCGGCCCGATGCGGTTTCTAAAACGGTCACGGAAAAACGGTATTTCGCCGGTGGCAGGTCCAGGGCTGCCCTGCATACCAAGGCCATCGTTTTCGAACATGACTCCGTACTTATTGGAAGCCTCAACATGGACCCGCGCGCGGGAGAAATCAACACCGAAGCTGTTCTTTATGTGAAGAGCGAGGAATTGGCACGGCAGGTGATTGCTTACATGGACGAGGGGGTGCTGCCGAAAAACAGCTACCGGGTGCAACTGGATGACGACGGGAATCTGGTCTGGATCACCGAAAAGGACGGCCAAGAGGTTCGCTACACCATGGAGCCCGAGTCCACCTTCTGGCAACGCTTAGTTTCGGGATTTGTCCAGATGCTGGGGATCGAAGACCAGCTTTAGGCGTCTGTGGATCTGCTTGACGATTGCTGATATCAACTGTTATGTCCCAATTTAAAACAAACGTCGTTTTAAGAGCGCTCCTGATGATATTGGTGGCGCTGACGGTTTCCTGTCGGGGCAAAGGAACCACCCAGGTAGCAGAATTCCCAGAACAGGATCAAATTTTGCCCGCCAGCATCACGGTGGTCAACTGGAACGCGCAGAAAGGCAGGCATCCTCAATTTATTAAAGATCTGAAGTTGCTCCTGGAGCAGGAAGCGCCCGATATCGTTTTTCTTCAGGAAGTAAAGGCCGACCTTTTTGAACCGGAGCAGATGGGAGGCTATTTTGCCGAAGGATGGAGCTACCCCCGGCCCGGTGGGGAGACAAACGGCGTTCTGACCCTTTCCCGGGTACCGCCTGTCCGGATTCAGTCGGTACCAACCAAGTACCGTGAATTTGGCGTGACCGCACCCAAAGTGTCGCTTGTCACGGAATACCCCCTGCCAAACGGTGAGAGCTTGCTGGCCGTCAATGTTCACCTGATGAACTTCGAGCGCTGGTCGGTCAAAAAATTAAAACATCAGCTTGAGGATCTAAAATCGATTATGGCCAATCATTCAGGCCCGATCGTCATGGCCGGAGATTTTAATACCTGGAATCAAAAAAGACTGCAGCTGGTCAAAGAAATTACACAGGATATAAAGTTAAGGGGAGTGACGGACTTTCCGCAGGGCCGCACAACCGGCGATACCAGATCTAAATTTTGGAATGAAGTTTTAGGTGTTGAGAAGAATCTGCCCCTGGACCGCATCTTTTTTTTAAGCTTCAAGCCCATATTGGCCCAGGTGCTGAACTATAATACATCTGATC
>JABXKU010000078.1 GCA_013619105.1 Desulfuromonadales bacterium | reverse complement strand
GGTTACAGGGGGGGGCAATATCTTTGCCCCCTCCCTTTTTTTTATTTTGCGTCTGCAGATGAGGCCCACTCCCTTACCGCTGCCTCAAACATGCGCTGTGTAAATTCTGGCAAGACAGCTCGTCAAGTCCGGAGTTTATATCGAAAAAACCGTGAATATCGAGCACCTGAAATTAAATAGCCATATATTTGTAATTTTGCTTGACCCGTCCGAGTGGTTGTTGTACAAATTTAGTCAAGAGAGATTCTTGCAGGACTTAAAACACAATCCCATTGGCTGCCCGTTTCGGGAGCCAGAGAAATAGACGCAGACCAAGGAGGCAAAACCATGATTCCATCCCGTCCGTTTCGCACGCCGTCAACTATTCATTTTGGCGAAGAGGCTGCCGCCAATGTCGGTCTTGAGGCTAAGCGTCTCAGGGCACGTAAAGCTCTGCTGATGACCGACAAGGTCCTGGCCTCCGTCGGCGCTATCGATCCTGTAGTCAAGTCGTTGCGAGATAACGGTATCCAGGTTGCGGTGTTTGATGGTGTGAATTCCGAACCCGACCTGTCTCACGTTGAAGCCGGGTTGAAGATGCTCGAAGAAGAAGAGTGCGACTTCATTGTAGCCTGTGGCGGAGGCAGTCCCATTGATGCGGCCAAGGCCGTCAGCATCATGGCCACCAATCCCGGCAAGATCGAAGATTATATGGGCATGGATAAGTTCACCGTGCCGGGGATGCCGCTGATGGCCGTTCCGACCACTGCCGGTACTGGTAGCGAGGCGACCATGTTTAGCATCATCACCGACACTAGTCGGGGTGTGAAGATGCTGATCGGCAGTCCGTTTCTCATGCCGCAGATCGCCATTGTCGACCCCCTGTTGACCCTGAATATGCCAAGGGGCTTGACCGCCGCTACTGGTTTGGATGCTCTGACTCATGCTATTGAAGCTTACGTCTCGGAGAAGGCCCAACCGATGACCGATGTGCTGGCTCTTTCGGCCATTCAGTTGATCAGCAAGAACCTGCTCCTGGCGTGGGGTAATCCCCAGAACCGCGAGGCGCGGGCCAATACCATGCTCGGTGCGCTGCAGGCAGGAATTGCCTTCTCCAATGCTTCCGTGGCCCTGGTGCACGGCATGTCCAGACCGATCGGTGCCAACTTCCATGTGCCCCACGGGGTCTCCAACGCCTGCTTGTTGGGCGTTGTTATGGAATATTCGCTGGCGGGAAACCCTCAGCGTTACGCCGATATCGCCCGGGCCATGGGGGTCGGAAATGGCAATCAGAATGTCATGGGGGTCGCCAAGGTCGGAGCCGAAAAGGTCAAGGGATTGATCAAGATGCTGGAAGTACCGACGCTCAGTGAACTGGGTGTTACCAGCGAGAAGCTGGAGCCGGTGGTTGAGAAAATGGCCGAAGATGCCATCGCCAGCGGTAGTCCGGGAAATAACCCGCGCAAGCCGTCCAAGGGTGAAATCGTCGAACTCTATCGTGCGGCCCTGTAGCAGCTGATTTTTTTTGACCAAATAAATAGCCAAACAGTTAAGTATTTGAACCCCGCAGGCGACTGTGGGCGGTAATCAACTCGAAGCTTCTTGCCTGTAGCAAGAAGAATTTATCTTAAACCCAGAAGGGAGAAACACCATGGGTGAAGCACATGAACTGGCCCCTGAAATGAAAAGACTCCGCTATTGCATCGACAATGAGTGGAAGGAATCGAAAACCGACAAATTCATGGCCATCATGGATCCAAGTACCGGTGTGCAGATCGCCGAGACCCCCTGTTGCACCAATGAAGAAGTTGAGGCGGTGGTGCAGTCGGCTAAGGCGGCCTTTCCTGAGTGGTCGGGCAAGCCTGCCGCCATCCGCACCCAGGTGCTGTTCAAGTTCCGCGATCTGGTCAACGAAAACTTTGAAGAACTGGCGTTGATTCTCGCCACCGAAATGGGTAAAAACCTTAACGAAGCCCGCGGTGACGTGCATAAGGTCGTCGAGGCCTGCGAGGTTGCCGTTGCGGCGCCTCTGGAAATGCAGGGTCACTCCACCATGGAGGTTACCCGCGGTCACGACACGGTACTTTATCGTGAGTCGGTCGGTGTCTTTCTCGGCATCGCACCCTACAACTTCCCGGCAATGATTCCCTTTGGCTGGTTCATTCCCTTGGCCATTGCCGCCGGCAACACCGTGGTACTCAAGTCCGCCAGCCTGGTGCCCATGACCAGCATGCGTCTGCTCGAGCTGCTGATCGAAGCCGGTCTGCCCAAAGGGGTCGTCAACCTGATTACCTGCAGCCGTAACGAGTTGACCGATCTGCTGTCCCACCCGGATATCCGCGGCATCTCCTTTGTTGGCTCTACCTCCGTAGGTCTGAAGATCTATTCCACCGGTGCTGCTGCAGGCAAGCGGGTTCAGGCTCTGACCCAGGCAAAAAATCACGCCCTGGTTCTGCGCGACGCCCCTCTGGACTGGTCGGCCCGCCGGATCATCAACTCGGCCTTCGGTTGTGCCGGTCAGCGTTGCATGGCCCTGCCGACCGTAGTCGTTGAAGACTGCGTCGCCGATGAATTTGTTGCCCTGCTTAAAAAGTACGGTCAGGAATTAAAAATGGGGCCGGCTTATGCCGAGACCACCCAGTTGGGTCCCTTGGTCAGTTCCGGGCAGAAGAAGTTTGTTGTCGACATGATCGAAAAGGGCGTTGCAGAAGGCGCCGAACTTGTACTTGACGGTCGTGGGACGGTCGTCGAGGGCTGCGAAGGTGGTTACTTTGTCGGTCCCACCATCTTCGATAATGTCAAAGAAGGTATGTCTGTCGGCGATGAAGAGATCTTCGGCCCTGTCGTTAGCGTCAAGCGGGTCAAGGACTTCGAAGAGGGTCTCGCGATCATGAACGCCAACGAGTTCGCCAACGGTTCGTCTATCTTTACCCGAGACGGCCACAAATCCCGGGAATTTGCTCGCCGCACCGATGGCGGCATGGTTGGCATCAACGTCGGTATCCCGGTGCCCCTGGCGTTCTTCCCCTTCTCCGGCCACAAGCGCTCTTTCTTCGGCGATCTCCACTGCCTCGGGCGCGACGGGGTCAAGTTCTACACCCAGACCAAGACCGTTACCACCAAGTGGCCATCTCCGGAGGAACTCAGCGATCAGGACAAGGTCTCGACTTGGGAAGGGACCATCAACAGAGAGCTGTAATAGATCTCTGGCGCAATGAAAAGTCTGGCGGCCCGGCTTCGGCAGCGGGCCGCCAGTATCTGCTTCGCCAGAGCCATAGGGGAATGACGATGCATGTTACTGAAAACATAGATGCCGAAACCAAGGCAATCATTGTGCTGGAAAGCCTGTCCGGTCGTTCCGTGGCAGATATTTGCGAAGAGTACGGCATTAAAATGACTCAGTTCTGGGGTTGGCGAAAAGCCTTCCTGTTGAATTCTATAAGGGTTTTCGAGCCTGCTAATAAACAATGCTCCGACTTAGGTCGTCAAGGAAGCATCGCTTCTCTCAGAGGCTATATCGACGATATCGTGAGGAAAGCGGTGCATGAGCTTGGCTCGACAGATTTCAAAACGGATTTAGAACCCAAACAAAGGTATTGCACCGGGCTAGTGTCAGATACCTGAGCCTTTTGCTCTTCGAACCTGACAATCCGGTGCAAAACGCAGCGGTTTTCTGAACTGTTCCAGCAGTGGCAAGGGCTTCATCACAGTTCGAACTTGGCCTCGGTTTTTGCCACGCTGAACGGCTACCGCAACACAACTTTTTGCCGTTGTCTGAATAAGCGTATTCGTCGGTGTAAGGACGCTCATCGGCAACTGACGCAGAAAGAGTTCGGCACTGTGTTGAGTCTTACCCGGGGAAACCCTGCATAGCTAAATAGAGGAGAGAACAATGGCAAGAATACTCTACGGTGTATGGAATGAAGAGATCACCGATAATCGGGACAATCGGTTTTTCGAGATCGAAGAGCTGAAAGAGTTCGATCAGGTGGATGAGTTTGATCCCGGCAATCCGGTGAAAGCGTTCCTGGGCGCCAAGGGTTTTTTTGTCTTCGACAAGGAGACCAGCATTCTTGACGCCGCTCATCAGTATGCAGCTACAGCAGCCAAGGAGTCCTGCGGCAAGTGTACGCCCTGCCGTGTGGGCACCGAAGTGCTCACCTCAAAGCTGGAAGCTCTCAGCAAGGGCGAGATCCGCCCCGATGCCGTGGATGAGATTCTGACCCTGGCCGAACATATCAAGTCCACCTCCATGTGCGGTCTGGGGCAGACCGCTGCCGAACCCCTTATCGCCATGCTCCGGCATTTCCGGGATGAGTTTGAGGCCAGTATCGGCCGGTATGACGAGACCGGGAAGCAGGCGTACAGCGACTACGTGACCGCCCCATGCATCGAGCAGTGCCCCTCCCGGGTAGATATCCCCCGCTACATCGAGTATGTGAAGGACAGCAAATTCGACCGTTCCATCGGCGTTATTCTGAAGAAATACCCCATGGCCGCCACCTGTGGTCGCGTGTGCGTGCGCTTCTGCGAGGCCGCCTGCCGCCGCAGCCGCGTGGACGAGCCCGTGGGCATCAAGGTGCTCAAGCGATTTGTGGCCGACAAGGAGCGCTACATCAAGGATCAGTGGTTCAACAAGGACCTCATCCATGAAAAGAAGGGCGACGACCTGAAGGTGGCCGTCATCGGCGCGGGGCCGGCCGGCATCTCCGCGGCCTATCATCTGCTGCTCAAGGGCTATCCCGTGGACGTGTACGAGTCCCTCACCGAACCCGGCGGCATGGCGGGCGTGGGCATTCCCAAGTACCGCCTGCCCAAGGACGAGATTCTCTACAAAGAGGTGAGCATCATCGAGTCGCTGGGCGGACATATCCATTATGACAAGAAGATGGGCAAGGATTTCTCCCTCGACGATTTGATTAAGCAGGGGTACAAGTCGGTCTTCATCGGTGTGGGTGCCCACAAGGGCAAGAAGTTGACAGTGGCCGGCGAAGACGACTCTCTGGAAGGCTATATCAGCGGTGTCAAGTTCTTACTCTATATTAACCAGCATGTCCTCAATGAAGAGCAGACCGAATTCCCGGTTAAACTGGGCAAGAAGCTGCTGGTGATGGGCGGTGGAAATGTGGCCATGGACTGCGCCCGCTCCGCCCTGCGCATGGGCGTGGAAGAGGTGCATGTGGCCTACCGCCGCGCCGAAGAGCAGATGCCCGCCGACGTGGAGGAGATCCACGCTGCCAAGGAGGAGGGGATTCACTTCCATTTCCTCAGCCAGCCAGTTCGGGTGATCTCCGAAAAGGGACAGGTCACCGGCATGGAATTCGTTGAGATGGAGCTGGGCGAGATGGACTCCAGCGGACGCCGAGGGGTGGCTGCCAAGCCGGGCTCGGAATTCATCATCGATGCCGACAACGCGGTGGTCGCCATCGGCCAGGAGGTGGATGCCTCCTTCCTCAGCGAGGACGACGGGATGGAGCTTGATCGTTGGGAGTCCCTCAAGACCGACGACCATCTGGCCACCACCCGCAAGGGTGTGTTCGCGGGCGGCGATTGCGTGCTGGGCCCAGCCACCCTGATCCAGGCCATGGCCCAGGGCGAGAAGGCGGCCCGATCCATAGACGAGTATTTGACTTACGGCCGTCCTCAGTTCGATTCAGACCAGCGCATGAGCCAGATCGTCAACTCCGTTCGTCAGTACGCCGACGATGACGTGATCCAGCCCGTGAAGCATCAGTACCGGGTGCGCGTCGAGGAGCTGGATCCCGAGAAGCGGAAAGAGATCTTTGAGGAGGTTGAGAAGGCCATTACCGTGGAGGAGGCGTTACGCGAGGCGGATCGGTGTTTGCGGTGTTATCGTATTTATTCTGTGATAACGGATCACTAGTGGTTTTGGAAACATAAAAGACGACAGCGATACCGTGATACTCATTAGAGAACAATGGGTATCTTCAGTTAAAATTGCATGCGCTATTCAGCGTTGATAAAAATCTTTTAGGAGATTGCAATGCAAGGAACCATCAACGGAAAACTCGTGGAATTCGTGGAGAACGAGACCATTCTCCAGACCGCGAGACGTTACGATATGTTTATTCCCACCCTTTGCGAGCTGGAGAATCTCGACCACACGCCCGGAACCTGCCGCGTCTGTCTGGTGGAGATCAAGCGCAAGAGGGATGACTTCACCCAGATCCTGACCTCGTGCAATACGCCCATGGAGGAGGGCATCGAGGTGCAGACTCGCAGCCGCAAGGTGCGCGATCAGCAGCGTCTTCAGGTGGATCTGCTGCTCACCGACCATGAAGAGGACTGCCCCGCATGCGTGCGCCACGGCGACTGTGAGCTGCAGGACGTGGCTCAGTTCGTGGGCCTGAAAGAGGCGCGCTTCAATTACGACTTCTCCAGCGGCCGCACCAAGGACGCCAGCTCGCCGTCGGTGATCCGCGACATGACCAAGTGCATCCGCTGCGGACGCTGCGTGACCATCTGCCGCGAAGTGCAGGGCACGGACGTGCTGTTCTACGAGAACAGGGGCGTCAACTGCGAGATCGGCGTGCGAGACAGCGATCACTTGAACACGTCGGACTGCGTGAGCTGCGGCCAGTGCACCCTGGTCTGTCCCGTGGGCGCTCTGGCCGAACGGGACGACACAGAAGAGGTGATCGACTACCTCTACGATCCCGAGATGTTCACCGTGGTCCAGTTCGCTCCGGCCACCCGCGTGGCCCTGGGCGAGGAGTTCAACATGAAGCCCGGCAGCAACGTGGAGGGCCAGATGATCACCGCCTTCCGCAAGCTGGGCGCCGATGTGGTGCTGGACACAAACTTCGCGGCCGACGTGGTCATCATGGAAGAGGGTAGCGAACTGCTTCACCGCGTGAAAGAGGGCGGCACCCTGCCCCTGCTCACATCCTGCTCCCCCGGCTGGATCAACTACGTGGAGAAATTCTATCCCGATATGATCCCCAATCTCTCCACCGCGAAGTCGCCCCAGCAGTGTCTAGGCGCCATCGCCAAGACTTACCTGGCCGAGAAGATGGAGATCGATCCGGCCAAGATGCGCGTCATCTCTATCATGCCCTGCACGGCCAAGAAGGAGGAGGCCAAGCGTCCCGATTTCACCATCGGCGACCGTCCCGAGGTGGATGTGGTGCTCACCACCCGCGAGTTCGGTTCGCTGCTGAAACGGGAAGGCATCTGGCTGCCCGATCTGGAGGAGGGCAAGTTCGACAATCCCTGGATGGGCGTGGCCACGGGCGCAGCGGAAATCTTCGGCTCTACCGGCGGTGTGATGGAGGCGGCCGTGCGCACCGTGCACTACATCGTCAAGGGCGAGGAGCTCCCCGGCGTGGACCTGAAAGCCGTGCGCGGCCTGGAGGGAATCCGTGAAGCCAGCGTGGATCTGGGCGAGCTGGGCACAGTGAACGTGGCCATCGCCAACAGCCTGAAATCCGCAAGAGAGCTGGTGGAGCGGGTACGCAGCGGCGAGAAAGAGTACCACTTCATCGAGGTCATGGCCTGCCCCGGCGGCTGTATGGGAGGTGGAGGCCAGCCCAAGCACAAGCATAACTACCGTGAATTCCTCACAGCGCGTCAGAAGGCCATCTACGACATCGACGCCGGCAGCGAATTGCGCCAGTCCCACCTCAATCCCCTGGTGAAGGAGATGTACGACAGCTACTTTGGCGAACCCTACTCGTCCGAGCGGTCGCATAAATATCTTCACACCACCTATTCGGATAAGAAGCGGACGGTGAAACACACCATCAAGGAGATCTGGGACGAGCTGTCGGAAGGCCGGTAGGGACGGTGCAAGCTGCATCCCTACAACCGGAGCAACAGTAGGTTGTAGCCTCCGGCGGCAAAAGCCTCCCGAAGGTTTCAAGATGTCGGCAATTGAAATTCTTCGAGTGGATAGTTGATTAAGTACTTTGTGGGGAGTTGAAACAAGCCGCGGACAGGAAAATCAGCGGCTCCCCGGTTTAATGGGGAGCCGTTTGTTTGGAGTGACTGGATTGTTAGAACCGGTTTGCTCCCAAGGTAGCACATGCCATGGAGGCCCTGGCCAGCAGGTGGCTGATATACAAACAACGAGGGAGCATTAGTTCAAAAAAGCTGGAGGGTCACATGATAAGAATCTGCAGTTGGTGTAACAGTACGCTGGACTGGTCAACTAAGTTCAAGGGGAAAACCCACGGCATCTGCCCGAATTGTTTGCGCAAGCATTTTCCGGACGAGGCGGAAGGTATTATCTGGGCCATGGCCAGATGTTGAGATTTGTAAGTCAGACCTTGCAAGGGAAGCCGCGCCTATGCGCAGTGGCAGCCCTGGTTCTATTGTCCCTGGTCTGGGGCTACAACTGGGTAGTGATGAAGATCGTCTTGCAGGATGCGCCTCCTTTTCTGTTCGCTGCTCTGCGAACCTTTCTCGGCGCGATCTGTCTGTTACCCATTCTCTACTTTCAGGGCCGTTTGCGCTGGCCGAAAAACCCGTTACAGGTTGTTCTGCTCGGTCTGCTTCAGACGACCGGTTTCATCGGTTTTATGATGTGGGCCTTGCTGGCCGGAGCAGCGGGGAAAACCGCCATGCTGGTCTATCTGATGCCTTTTTGGGTACTGATCCTGGCAGGAACTTTCCTCAATGAAAAACTGGACTCCTGGCAGCTACTGGTCATGGTTCCGGCTTTTGGCGGATTGGTGCTGATACTCGAACCGTGGCACTTTTCTGGCGATCTCACACCCAAGCTCCTTGCTCTGGGTTCCGGCCTTTGCTGGGCCGGAGGAGCAGTGCTGGGAAAACGGCTCTGTAAAACCACCCATGCGGACCTTCTTGGTCTCACCGCCTGGCAGATGTTGCTGGGCTCCCTTCCGCTGGTGGCAGTCTGCTTTTTGATCCCTGAGTCACCGGTCACTTGGTCTGGCTATCTGCTGGCGGCGCTAGTTTATAACGTTGTCCTCTGTAACGCTCTGGCCTTTATTCTCTGGTTTTACATCCTTAAAAAGCTGCCGGCCGGCATCGCCGGTCTGGGGACCCTCGGCACTCCTCTGCTCGGTGTGCTGGCTGCCTGGGTGCAGCTTGGAGAGCGACCGGGCCTTTTCACCGGGATAGGGATGGGGCTGATCGCCTGGGCTCTCTTTCTATTATGCCGGCCCTGGCGAGGAGTGGGCTGTCGGCAAAAAAGACCAAGGAACCTTGAACCCAATCAGGAACTCGAACGCCAATTGCATTAATGTGGTAGTTGGGTTGTTGTCGGTACAGAAGGCGATATAATAGGAAACTATGTCTTACCTTCGGAATATCGATGTCACTGGTAGTGATCGCCAGGTCCAGAGTCTGCTTTACGTCATCGGTGGACATGCTGGTGAACAGCTTCCAGGCGACGATGTCGCGGCTGTAGTCATCCATGACCGTGGACAGATAAAGCAGCAAAGGGTGGTGGGCCGCTACCTTGCTTCCGATAAAGAGGTGAATGTGAAGCATTTTATGAGAATTTGCATGGACAGTTCCTGCTATAGCCCTGGCGCATAAATTATTTAGCTTGTGGCTGACAATGGCCGATTCAATATTATTCATTCTGGGGAATATTTATTTGGTGCTGCATACAATCGGTTTCCCCCCGTTTATTTCAGGAGAAAGAATCATGCTTACTCCATTTGAAACTTCGTTTACCAAGGTCCTTAACCTTACCAGTGATGAGGCCTTGAAGCGGCGTTTCATGGTTCTGGACGAGCCGATTCAGGCCAACATGCGATTTGGCCTGCTGCTGGAGGTGCTCGATAAGGTCGCCGAAGAAGCCGCTCTTAGCTATGTCAACCGTTTCTACCCCGAGGCGCGGGTGGTCACTGCGGCCATCGACAATATCGTGGTGCGAAACGTCACCGATATGTCGCGGGATGTGCACTTCAATGCACGTATCAACCAAGTCGGCCGCTCTTCGCTGGAAATTGGCATTCGGGTCGAGCAGCCCGGTGTCCCAGTGCGACATATCGCTTCCTGCTATTTCACCATGGTTGCCCGCTCGGGCATGGGCGAAGAGGCGGTCAGTGTCGCTCTGCCCGGTCTGGATTACGCAGAAGGAATAGAAAAGCAGCGTGTCGAAAAAGCTCTGAAACGGCGCACAGAATACAAACAACAACAGGCGCTGTTGGGCGAGCCTCCCAGCCAGGAAGAGTTCGAAATGCTGACCGGTCTGCATGCGGCTCAGGACGAGCCCGGTTTTAACGGTCTCCTGGCCGGACAACTCACGGCTGACGCCTGGGAGCGAATGTACCCGGAGCAGGAGAACGTGCCGAAAAAGATTTTTGGCGGCTATCTCATTCGACGCGCATATGAGCTGTCGTCTATCTGCTCAGAGCAGGTAGCACCAAACCGTCCTATCGCAGCGGCGGTTAACCGAATCAACTTCTTTTATCCGGTGCGCATGGGTGACACTCTGCATTACACTACTCGGGTGGTCTATACCAACGGCAGCTTCATCTGCGTTGAAGCCAATATCGAACGAATTAGCCGCGATAAGGCCACTAAGGCTCTGTCCAACTCCTGCCTTTTCACCTTTGTCAATGTCGATGAGGAGCTTAACCGCCAGCCGGTGCCGGTGGTATATCCCGCCAATTACGGGGAGGACGCCCGCTACCTGATGGCACATCGTAGCTGCCAGACGTTGATTGAAGATGGGGAGGCGGTCTGATTTGAAGGGTGGCGGCAGAGTTCAGGACTCAGGTATTTCTGGACCCCGTATTTACGGCATGCCGGTAAGAGTGCCACCTTGAACATTTAGGACGATAAGTTGTCGCAACGACTTTCCCTACTCCAGGGACGCTTTTCAGGGACCTAATCGCTGCCCGTGATTCGCCTTCTGCCGTAAGGAGTGAACCCGGTAGCCCGCCAAACAAAAAGCACAGCAAGGGTGGCGGCTGCCACGCTTGCTGTGCTTTTTGCTTTTGTTCAGTGATCTTATGCGCCTGAAAGTAATAGCAGGCTCATTCCACCTTTTTAAACGTCGGTTTTATTTCCACACTGAGGTCAGCGAGTTCTTCCTCTACTTGGCATATATGTTGGTACATGGCTTGTTCAGCTCCGTCGGCATCTCCGGCCTTAATCGCCTGAAGCACTTTCTGGTGCGATGCCAATACATGTTCTGAAAAATCAATACCAGGCTTCATGTGTGATTTTATATCGGTGAGAATGCTGTTAACGAAGTCAAGAATCATTTCCATTACCGGGTTGCGGCTCGCCTTGGCCAAAAAGACGTGGAAGTCGATTTCTTCTCTGGTCCCGACGATATTCTTGTCCCGTTTGAAGATCGCTTGGCATTTTGTGTCGATGCCTTCCAGAATCTCGATTTCCTGAGCGCTGAAAGTTTCCGCCGCCTTTCTGGCCAGATAGGGCTCCAGGATCTTGCGCACTTCCGACAGAGAGCTGACCGAAACATTCTGAAAATGCAGGAAGTTGGCGATGGAGTCACGGGTCGTTTTCATGTCGACCTCGCTGACCACCGGTCCGCCGCCAGCCCCTCTCTTTATTTCGATGAAACCCATAGCTTCCAGGGTGCGCAGGGCTTCGCGAAGGGTGTGTTTACTGACACCGAACTGAATAATCAGTTCCTTCTCAGAGGGCAGGCATTGCCCGGTTTGTAGTTCACCCTTTAAAATAGCTTCCCTGACCTGACGGATGATGTGGGTAGACATTTTATCTTTGGTGGCAGACTGGAACATAGTTTCCTCAATTGTGAGCTGGTCGGTTTTCAAATAGCCAAACATTTCTAAGATAGATATTGACCTGTCTCTTATACA
>JABXKU010000077.1 GCA_013619105.1 Desulfuromonadales bacterium | reverse complement strand
CCCATGCAAGAAAATAATTGTTATTTCGGGAGCTATGAAGGCGGGTCCAATATCCCTCCAGGCCAGTGTTTAGGCATTAGAACAGGGTTTCCGCTAAGTCTTTTTAACACCCCTGGCTTGTTCAGCTCGATTACCTTCCTCCAAAACAAAAAAAGCGCGCCGGTCAGGAGGGAAAAACCAGGCGCGCAAAAAAACTCTTTAGAGAGTTGTAAATTAGTTGTCTCGATTTCAGTCTACCACCGCCGGCGGCCTTTGCAAGCGGCCATCAGCGGCGCCCTGGCCAGCCGGGCACCCCAGGCTTTCGCTCTGCCTGAGCCACAGCCAAACGAATGATAAAGCGCGCGCCCAATTCGCCGTTCTGCACCTCGATATCACCGTGATGGTGCTCGATGATGCGATGGACAATGGACAGACCCAAACCAGTACCGTCCTGGCGGGTGGTAAAGAAAGGGTTGAAAATGTTTCTCATTACCGAAAGTTCAATCCCTCCGCCCGTATCCTCCACCTCTAGAGCCACCGCCGGCTCGCCTCGAAGCAGGGTGGTATAAGCCCTAACGGTCAACACCCCGCCTGCAGCCATGGTCTGCCGCGCATTAGCCACTAGATTCAACATCACCTGACGCAATTTCTGCTCGTCACCCTGAATTGGCGGCAGCCCCTCAACGATCTCGTTTCGCAGCACAACGGAGGCTCGCTGCAGCGGCTCTGACTCCAGCGTCAGCACCTCTTCAAGAATCTCCTCCAGGTGGCAATTAACCAGACACAGCATCTGTTTTTTCGAAAAGGCCAGGATGTTACTGAGCATCTCTTCCATGCGGCGCACTTCCCGAACAATAATCTGACTGTATTCTCCGGTCTTGCTCTCCGCGGGCAACAGCCCCGCCAGACGGTTGGCATAACCGCCGACCGATACCAGGGGATTACGCAATTCATGGGTCACCGAAGCGGCTGTTTCGCCAAGGGCCGCCATCTTTTCCCCCTGAATCATCTGCTCCTGGGTCTCTCGCAGATGCCGGTGCGATTCCTCCAGGCGTTGCATCAGCAGACTGTTTTCCATGGCTTGGGCCGCCTGGCTAGCAAACAATTCGAGAAACCGACGCCGCTCCGCAGGGATCTCTTCCCGGCTACCTGGGGAATCGACCAGTAATACGCCGAGGACCCTGCCGTGACCAACCAACGGCGCACAGGCGCAATGGCCGATACTGAATAATTTTTTCAACTCCGCAAAAGAGGGGGTCCCTCGGCCATGATCCGAAACCAACACCACTCGCTCCTCCAGCACAGCCTGCACCAAGGGATGGTCACTCTGTTCCAAAGACAGGCGCTGCTCGCAAACCTGGCGAGAAAAGGAATCCTGTCGCTGTGCCGACCGCACCGCCTTGGAAACCCGCGGCTTTTCCCAAGACGACAAGCCCTTGGAGGGCGGCAACACGAGACCGGCTTCAGCGCGGCGGACTCCCAGCATACCCTGCAAAAAACCACTGCGCTCATTAACCAGAAAGAGCATAGCCCGCTCAAAGCCGGCTCCATTTTCGACTGCGGCGGCCGAAAGCACCAGGTGCATTAACTCGTCAAGATGCAGAGTACTATGCATGGCCCGAGAGATGCGGTACAGCAAGGAGATATCCTGCAGTTCGGTGGCTTTTTCCTGCGATAAATCGGCCAACTTCTCCACCGCCGCCAGTCGCTCCATGGCCTGAGAAATCTGTTCTGCGATGAGTACCAGCATGCCGTGCGCTGCCTGATCGGAAGTCAGAGCTAGAGGATTGGCGTCAACCTGCTCAAAGAGGGTAAAGACCCCCCACGTATGCTGCTGAAACACCAGAGGCACGGCCGCCACAGCCGACAGCAACAACTCACTGTGCTCAACAACCACTAAGGGGCGTTGCTTGAAAACAACCTTGCCGTCGGCAATCACTTGAGCGGCAAGCCCCTCTTCGATGGCCAGTAAAGGAGCACGCAACCCCAGCCAGGCCTTGGGGATCCGCACGGTTCGATCGCCAAGCAGAGTATTGCCGTAGATCGGCCGCAGTACCACGCAGGACGCTTCGGCATGGCGCTGCACAATCCGACTGGCAGCCTCCAGCAATTCTTTAACGGTACCCGCCTTATTCAGCGAACGACCAAGAGCTGAAATCAGCGCCAGCTGTGCCGTACGACGCCGCTGACCGGCGGCCACTTGACGACGCTGCAATAAACCGCTCAGCTGCAAGGCGATGGTTTGACAGAATTTTTCAAAAGAATGGCAGGAATTAAAATCGGAGGGGAGGGAAAGGGTCAATACACCATGCAGTCGCAGGTGGTCAAACAAAGGAACGGACAACACCTGGCCGTCACGCACCAGGCAACGACCGTTCAAGGCTTCGGCTGGGCCACCTTGGGCTGTGCTTCTGCAGGCCCGGATGAGATAGGGGCCTGCGGCCGTCAGCCGTTGCGAAAAGCACTGCGGCAGATCACCACAGAGGAACAATTCGGCCCCCTTGAGGCCGAAAACGCTCACCAGTCGCTGCAGAACATCCTTGCAGGCTCGGGAAAAATCCGGCTCAGCCCGACTGGCAATGCGCACTACATCACAGATAACGGCACAGCATTCAGGGCTCATATTACCCTTCTTGAGTTGCGGACCAGAAACATCGAGCGTGCAGTATCAGCCTGATCAGCCGATTTTTTCTTTGCGTTCCTGCTCGGTTTTGCAGTCGATACAGAGCTCTGTTACCGGCCGGGCTCGCAGCCGATCGGCGCCGATCAGCTCTTCGCAGCACTCGCAGGTGCCAAAGGTGCCGCTTTCGATGCGGGCCAGAGCATCGCGTATTTTCATGATAAGACGACGTTCACGATCCCGGATCCGTAGTTCGAAATTGCGATCTGACTCAAGAGAGGCCCTATCGGTGGGGTCAGGAAAGTTAATACCTTCGTCGGTCATCTCAGAAACAGTTTTACCAGCCTCCTGAAGCAATTGCTCCAGTTGGATTTCCAAAGCTTTTTTGAAATCTTCGACCTGTGCCTTTTCCATACCGGTACTCCCTTGCCTATATTAAGAAGGGGTAAATGTAAAAGAAAACCCTTTTCAAGTCAACAAAAATGGCCGTCCCTGAAACGCCCCTCAGCTACCGTTCAGAAATTGACGACAGAGGATAAGCAGGGAAAAAACAACGGCAAACCAGCAGACCACAATATTGCCATTGTGACGGGGCGGATTCTCCACCAACCCCTCCACCTCATCGCTGACCACACCACTCGGGACCCGTTGCAACAGAAGTTTAAACAAACTGGCCGCATCACCATAGGCGTTGGTCAGCAGCAGAAAAGACTCATCGACCCAGAGGGTGATGAACAGCCGCTTGCGTATACAAACCGCTTCAACTTCGGTCAAGTCGGCAAACAGCATCCGCCGCCGTCGACCGATACGGCAGGACGTGATCCCCTCATCATCAAGCTCAATGCGTCGCGACAGTTTATCCGCCAGCACCCCCGCCAACAGCAACACTACGCCGCCAACGAAGAGGCATTTATTCAGCGGCTGCCCTTGCAGCATTGAAACGACCAACAGGGCTAGCAGAATCACCAACAATAATCCGAGGGGCAACAGCATAGCCCGTCTTATAGTAAAGCTCATTCGCTCTGGCATTCGATGTCTTCCTTTTCTCATCACGGCCACCAGCCGAATCGCGGGTGAGCTCTAAATTAAGCGTCGCGCAGATAAGTACCGCTCTTGCCGCCATGTTTTTCCATCAACCGAATAGCGTGGATCTCCATCCCCTTATCAACAGCTTTGCACATATCATAAATGGTTAAAGCCGCTCCGGAGACGGCCGTCAGTGCTTCCATCTCGACGCCAGTATTGCCGGTAACGCGAACCCTAGCCTCAATTTCGATACGACCCTCTCCCGGATAGGGAATGAACTCGATAGCAATCGAAGTCAACAACAGAGGATGACAGAGGGGGATCAACTCGGGGGTCTTCTTGGCCGCCATGATGCCGGCTATACGAGCTACCGCCAGTACATCGCCCTTGGAAAAGTCACCGTCAAGAATCCGGGTCAGAGTCGGCTCCAGCATGCGTACTTCGCCGCGAGCAATAGCCATCCGCTGGGTCGGGGCCTTATCGCCGACTTCCACCATAATCGCCTTGCCTTCTTCGTCAAAATGGGTCAATTCATCACTCATATCGTCTCCTTATATGATATACACAGTTTCAGTCCGCCCCTTGCCGGTGCGGAAAATCCTTCGCCAAAAGCGGTCGTCTCTCAGACAGACAGTCCGCCAATTAATCGAAAATCCTCTCCAGGACCTGCTGCACATTCGACACCCCACACAGCTGAAGCCCCGGTGGCGGGTCAAGGTTTTTCAGGTTTCCAGCAGGCAGGCAGCAGCGCTTGAAACCGAGTCGAGCGGCCTCCATGACCCGCAGTTCCGGCCTCGACACAGCCCGCACCTCGCCGGTCAGTCCAACTTCGCCAAACAGAATCAGGCCAGAGGATACCGGCCGATTAAGATGGCTTGAGGCCAAAGCTGCCACGATGCCAAGGTCGACAGCCGGCTCATCGAGCCGAACCCCCCCGGCCACGTTGAGAAAAATATCCTGAGCCGTCAGCGGCAGGCCAAGCTTCTTTTCCAGCACCGCTACCAACAGCGAGACCCGATTGTGATCGAGGCCTATGGCGGTACGCCGTGGGGTACCGAAAGAGGTGCTAGACACCAGGGCCTGCAACTCCACCAGGATCGGACGACTCCCCTCCAGGGACGGCACCACCACGCTTCCCGCCGAATCCTCAGGGCGCTCAGCAAGAAACAGCTCCGAGGGATTGGACACCTCGACCAAGCCCCGTTCCTGCATCTCAAAAACGCCGATTTCGTTGGTCGAGCCGAAACGATTTTTGACTGCCCGCAAAATCCGATAAGGGTGACCGGCGTCACCTTCGAAGTATAAAACCGTGTCGACCATATGCTCAAGCATGCGCGGCCCAGCGATGGCACCGCCCTTGGTAACGTGCCCGGCGATAAAGGTCGACACCCCCTGGCCCTTGGCCAACAACATCAACCGGCCAGCGCACTCGCGCACCTGAGTGACACTGCCAGGAGCCGATTCGAGGGCGGAGATAAAGATGGTCTGAATAGAATCGACGACCAGAAAGCGAGGCTTAAGTTCCGCGACCCGTTCGAGAATAGCCTCTAGGCAGGTTTCAGCGCAGATGAACAGCTCGCCAGCTTCGACACCGAGACGGGCGCCGCGCAGCTTGATCTGGCGGGCCGATTCTTCGGCGGTTACATACAGCACTGAACCACTGGCGGCCAGGCGGTTGGCCGCCTGCAGCAGCAAAGTCGATTTACCGATTCCCGGATCGCCGCCGATCAACACCAGCGAGCCGGGAACCACTCCACCACCGAGCACCCGGTCGAATTCACCGATGCCACAGCGGCAGCGATCTTCCTCGTCGGCGGTGACCTCGGAGATGCGCTGAACAGGAGCGGCGGCCGATACAGGCCGTCCCTTGCCAGATGGAGAGCTACGCAACTCCTCGGTCAGAGTATTCCACTGGTTGCAGTCCGGGCAACGCCCGAGCCATTTAGGGCTCTGGTAACCGCACTGCTGACAACTATAGATGGTCTTCTGCTTCAAAAACTTCTCCCCTAGGAGGGTCTCGGGCTTAACGGGCCAAATCGAAAACTTGGCTGTTCGAGGGCAGATTTTCGAGAATTTTAGAGCGAATAGCAGGGCTATTTGTCGAAAATTATCGGAAATATGGACCGATCAGGCGATTTTTTGGTCGGTTCATGGTAAGTCGGATACCCTCCTAATAACGGATCATTCTAGGGCCTTTGGCCCGACGCTGTCAACGACCGCCAGTGCCCGAGACTGGACGCCTCCCTGGTCTGTCTGCTAAAATCAGGGTTTGCAATCTAAACCGGCACTTCTTGATAAACCGTCAAAGGACCTCCAGCCATCATGATAGCGACCCGCATCATCCGCATTATTGAAGATATCGTCGGAGCCCAGCACGTCTCCACCGCCGACACGGACCGACTGTGCTACTCCTACGACGCCACGCAGCGTCAGCATCGCCCCGATGCCGTGGTCTGGCCGAGCAACGCCAAAGAGGTCAGCCTGCTGTTGAAAATGGCCAATGCTGAGGGAATCCCCGTCTATCCGCGAGGCGCTGGCAGCGGCTTTACCGGCGGCAGCCTGCCGATCCACGGCGGCCTAGCTCTGGTCATGACCCGCCTCGATGCTATCCTGCGGATCGATGAGGCAAACCTGATCGCAGAAGTCGAACCGGGGGTCGTGACCCGCCAGTTACAAAAGGCGGTAGAGGCCCTTGGCCTGTTCTATCCTCCCGATCCGGCTTCCTTGAAATTCAGCACATTGGGCGGCAACGTCGCCGAATGCGCCGGCGGTCCCCGTTGCGTTAAGTACGGGGTCACCAAAGATTACGTTCTCGGCCTCGAAGTGGTCACACCCCAGGGAGACATTATTCGCACCGGCGGCGAAACCATGAAAGGAGTGGTCGGCTACGATCTGACCAAACTCTTGGTTGGCAGTGAAGGAACCCTCGGCGTAATCACCAAAATCATCCTTAAGCTAATACCCTTGCCAGCGGCTAAAAAGACCATGCTGGTGCTCTTCGACTCCATCGACGGCGCTGCCCAAGCAGTGGCAGCCATCATCGGCGGCAAGATTATTCCTACCACCCTGGAATTTATGGATGGCACCACCATCGACTGCGTTCGGCGAGGCACCGACCTGGAGTTGCCAGAGGCAGCCCGAGCGGTGCTGATCATCGAGGTCGACGGCGATGTGGACCTCATCGAAAAGCAGGCCGCAACGATTCTGCAGTTGGTAGAGCCTCTGGGGGTAGTCAACACATGGGTTGCGGCCAACAGCGAAGAGAGCGAATCGATCTGGCAAGTGCGACGCAGCGTCTCGCCGAGTCTGCGCAAGGTCAATCCTGACAAGTTCAACGAGGATATCTGCGTGCCCCGCAGTCGCCTGCCGGAGATGATTCGCACCATTGAGGCGATCAGCCACCGGTTGCAGATTCCCATCGTCAATTTCGGCCATGCCGGCGACGGAAACATTCACGTCAACATCATGGTCGACAAGGCCGAGCCTGGCCAGGAGCAGAAAGCCGAACAGGCCATCGAAGAAATCTTCACCGCCACCCTTAAACTCGGCGGCACCATGAGCGGCGAGCACGGCGTCGGCGTCACCAAGGCTCCCTACATCCCCATGGAGCTCGATCCAGCTGCCGTAGCCTATATGAAAGCGATCAAAAAGGCCCTCGACCCCAATAACATCCTCAACCCCGGCAAGATCTTTCTGCAGGACTAAAAAAGATCCAAGCCCTTGTGAAATACTATGAAACGATTAGATCGACATAAAAGCCTCGCCGATTATCGCCAGCAGATGGACCAATGCGTCAAATGCGGGGTCTGCCGAGCCCACTGCCCGGTCTTTGGCGAAGAAGGCCGCGAAGCGGTGGTCGCCCGCGGTAAGGTCGCCTTGGCCCACGCGCTACTCAATGGGGATATCGAACCCGACCCGCAGCTGAGTGAAAGCTTCTCCCAATGCCTACAGTGCGGAAAATGCGTACGCCGCTGCCCCACCCAGGTACCGGTAGATGATATCGTGCTAGCCGCCCGCCGGGAAATCGTCTCCCGACGCGGTTTGTCCCTCTTCGGCCGCAGCCTAACCTCCCTGTTGCGTCGCCCGCGCCTCATGCATTTTTTGGCAAGCAGCGCCCGCCGCGCGGCTCGATTGCTGTTTCGGCGGATACCGCAAAAAAGCGGTCTGCGCCTGCGCTTTCCCGCTCCATTTATCGATCGCCAACGCAGCCTGCCGGCTTTGGCCAAAAAAACCTTCCGTCAACGCCATCCCGAATTCATCGCCGGCCAGCCAGACCGGCCAATCATTGCCTTGTTTACCGGCTGCATGGTCAACTATCTGTATCCGGAAATCGGCGAGGGAGCTTTAAAAGCTCTGGCGGCCATCGGCTTCAACGTGATTATCCCCAAAAACCAGGGCTGTTGCGGTCTGCCCGCCCTCTCTGCAGGGGACGGCGCCAGCGCCAGCGAACTGGCGGCTCGCAACCTGCGGGCCTTCAGCGAACAGCAGCCGGACCAGATCGTCACCCTCTGCGCTTCCTGCCACAGCGGCCTGACCCATCATTTTCGCGATCTCGGCCCCGATTACGCGGCCTTGGCAGAGCGGGTTGTCGATATCAACGATCTGCTGGTCAGCCAGGGGTTCGAAGAGATTCTGCAACAGTTGCCCCAACCGGCCCAGAAGCCGAAGGTAGCGGTGCACACCCCCTGCCATCTGCGCAACAGCGGTCTCGACGAACCGCCCAAGCAGCTGTTGGCCGCTCTGCCGACCATCGAACTGATAAAGATGAAAAAAGCCAACGCCTGCTGCGGCCTGGGCGGCACCTTCTCCGTCCATCACTATCAGACCAGTCGTCAGCTCGGCGCCGTCAAGGCCAACGCGGTCAAAGAAAGCGGCGCCGACCTGGTAGCCACCGCCTGCCCCGGCTGCATCATGCAGTTGCAAGACAGCCTCGATCAGGCAGAACTTCCACAGCGGGCCTGCCATGTGCTAGAGCTGGTCGGCGAAGCGTTGGCAAAAGAACCCTAGCAGCACGGGTTCGACACCGTCGCTAGGAACTATGTGAAGCAAAAAACCAGCGAAGGTACTGGATTTAACAAACGACCTGCATCCGGGAGGCAAAATAATGAGAACTTTGATTATTGGCCTGCTGCTGTCAGCCTTAGCCGCCGGCACCGCGCTGGCGGTCTACCCCAGCAAAACTATTAACTATGCTGGCTGCGGTGCCGGCCCGGTAGCCTTTAGCGGTCGCCACCATTCGCAGCCCTGCTCCCGCTGCCATAACCAGCAGACCTTTCCCCGCATGCAGCAGGGCGAGGTTAGCATTACCATGGCGGCCATCGATGAAGGCCGACTCTGCGGTAGCTGCCACAACGGCCGCCAGGCCTTTGCCAGTAAAGACAATTGCCAACGCTGTCACCAGAGCCAATAGAACCTTAAGCGACACTGAATAACGCACATAAACGAAAACGGGACGCCTTCTGGCGCCCCGCTTTGTTATCTACATGAACGTCTGCTAGTGCTTCAGCCGCCGATGCCGTGCATACGACGCTTACCCTGATGAAAATCATCCTCACCAATGTGGTGACGCTTCGGCTTGGCACAAGCGGCGGTACGCAACAGTGACTCCAACTCCTCATCGGAGGCCTGGTGACGCAGCGCATCGCGCATATCAAGCTCTTCGGTGGAGAAAAGGCAGGGACGCACCCGGCCGTCGGAAGTGATGCGCATGCGGTTGCATTCGCCGCAGAAGTGATCGGAAATGGCCGGAATCACCCCGATCCGTCCCGGGCTGTCAGGATAGTGAAACATGCGCGCCGGGCCGCTCGGCCCCTGGCGCAGCAGCGGAATCAGCTTACCAACCTTGCCCAGCTCTTCAAGGATCGCCGTCGCCGGGAACATATGCTCGGGTGTAAAGTCGAGTCCGCCGCTGACCGGCATGAACTCGATAAAACGAATTTCCCAAGGATTTTCCAGGGCCAGACGGGCAAAATCACCGATTTCGTCGTCATTGACCCCTTTGAGAGGCACCATGTTCAACTTGAGGGGGGTCAGGCCAGCGGCATCGGCCTCGTGCAACCCGGCCAGCACCTTATCCAGGCCCGGACGACGGGTAATATAGGTAAAGCGATCTTCACGCAACGAATCGAGACTGACATTAACCCGGGAGAGCCCGGCGCGGCGCAAATCGGCAGCCATATCCGCCAACAAAAGACCGTTGGTGGTCAGGGTAATTTCCGGTTTTGTCGGCAAAGCCGCCATCTCTCGAATGAAATCAACGATACCCCGGCGCACCAAGGGTTCACCGCCGGTCACACGAATCTTCTTCACTCCGCATCGGGTGGCGGCATGGGCAACCCGCAGCAACTCTTCGTAGGAGAGGATATCCACGTGCTCGATGGCATCGACTCCGTCGGCCGGCATGCAATAACGACAGCGCAGATTGCAACGATCGGTGATGGAGAGACGCAAATACTCGATTTTACGTCCAAAGGTGTCTTTCACGGCAGTACCTCGCGGCAACAGGATAACGTTGTTCTACGAATCACAACCCAGAATATCACCTTTTCTGGTCCCGGAGCAACCCTCTTATGTAACACTGGGTTTACCTCAGAACTTGTAACAACAGGTACCGGCGTGGTAATTTTCCATTTCCGCGCAACAGAGGGACAAAACAAATCCATCAAGTTCAGGCACAGATCCTCGCCACAAGCGAGCAAATTCAACCATCAGTCAGTTTGGAGAACCATCGCATGAGTAAAGCCCTAGGACTCCTTTCCGGCGGCCTTGACAGCATCCTGGCCGCTATGGCCCTCAAGCGCCAGGGAGTCGATGTCACCGGTATTGTCTATGTCACCCCATTTTTCGGCGCCGAGCGGGCCAAAATAGCCGCACGCCAAATCGGCATTCCGCTGATCGTCAAAGATATCAGCGATATTCATCTGGAAATGTTGAAGAACCCCCGCTATGGCTACGGTCGCAACCTCAACCCCTGCATCGACTGCCATGCCATGATGTTCCGTATCGCCGGTGAAATGATCCGTGACGGTGACTTCGACTTTCTATTTTCCGGCGAGGTGCTCGGCCAACGCCCCATGAGTCAAAATGCCAACGCCCTTAAGGCTGTAGCCAAGCACGCCGGCTGCGGCGACCTGATCCTGCGCCCGCTGAGCGCCAAACTGTTGCCCATCACCCCCGTCGAAGAAAAAGGCCTGGTCGATCGCGAACAGCTGCTCGACATTCAAGGCCGCAGCAGGCGACCGCAGGAAGCCTTGGCCCGCCAATGGGGATTCAAGGATGCCCCCGGCTCCGGTGGCGGCTGCCTGCTCACAGAGAAATCCTTCACCAACCGGCTGCGTGATCTGCTTACCCACCACCCCGGCTGCACCCCACTGGATGTCGAGCTGCTCAAGGCTGGCCGCCAGGTCCGCCTGACGCCCAAAGCCAAACTGGCCCTGGGTCGCAACCTTCAGACCAACGAAAGGCTTCAGGAACTGGCCACCACCGAACATATCCTGCTACGAGCGCCCGACTTCGGCGGCCCCACCGGCCTAGTCAGCGGCCTAGCCGAAGAGAAGGATATTGCCGTAGCGGCAGCCATCGTGGCCACCTATGGCAAGGGACAAAATGAAACGAAAGTCAGTGTGCTCTGCATCCAAGGGGAGAAGCGTTGGCAGCTAACGGTGACGCCCATGACCCGGGCAGAGATCGAGCCCTTGATTGTGCCCTGACAAGGACTGTGGGTTGCCCCTCCGCCTGATCGCAAAACGTACACTTCGCTCCGACTTCGTCACTGAGGATGGAAGGGCGAAAGGCTTATGATTTAAGGTTTCAACCCCCTGTGAGTGCCGCCGAACGCAGGGATTTTAATCCGGAAAAGAAAGACGTCTGAGCGAAGCGAATCTCGTCTTTCCCGGATTGAAATACCGGAGTGAGGGAACCCGCCGTAGGCGGGCCAACGGGGGGCGACCTTCTTTTGGTTACTTTTCTTGGTCGTCAAGAAAAGTAACGCGCCTGGCTGGGCAAGACCGGCCGATTAATAGATTTGCGTATTGCAGTATTTTCAATTCCACTGCACAAACTACAAGACCGCAGGGTTACGCCCCCGCCCGACGTCCGACTCTTTTTACACGCCAAAAAAGAGTAGGCAGAAAAAGGCGCCCCAACTCCTGGCCC
>JABXKU010000166.1 GCA_013619105.1 Desulfuromonadales bacterium | reverse complement strand
CAAGTATTCGTCGGAAAAACTCCACAGCAATTCACCTGTCGCCAGGTCAAAGGCAAAGACCTTGATCCCGCCGTGATCTTCGGCAATGTCGAGATAACCGGTGGCCACATAAACCACCCACTTCAGCTCGTAACCTTCGCCGTCTTTGACAGGCCACTTCACCCTGTTAACCGAGGCGCGATGGGCGTGTCCCAATCCCACTTTCTCTACCTTGGTGACCGTAACGTTGAACTCTCCATTGTCAAAGTGGCCGTCACCATCCCCATCCACGAATACGGCCTTAGCAACTTTAAATTCGCCGACAATATCTCTAACCGTTAGTTCATTCTTTTCTGTATCATCAGCTACAACCTCAGCGGTCGCTTTCCAGGTTTGACCGAATACCTGGGCTCCAGGGGTGAAGCCTCCAGCACCAGTATAGTGCAAAATAGTATCAGCAGTAACTTCCCAGAGCACCGACCAGTCGTCGGGATCGGTAACATCAAGGGCAAAGACATAGTTGCCCCCCCAGCCCTCAGGGCAAACCAGGATGGTGCGCCACTGGTCAGCAGTACCCTCGATGCCGTCATGGTCATAGAAGACGTCCTTTACCGTAGGGGATGCGTCCACAGCGGCAAAGTCCTGGGTCGCGTTGGGATCGGTGCGGTCGTTTTTGAGCTTCCACAGCAGGTTGCGCGGGATAAATGCCCACTTTTCATTGCCGCTTGCGGTCGCAATGGCGTGCAACATGCCGTAGAGATCGCCCACATAGGCTACTTCGTCCCTGCTGCCGGTGCGGCTGTTGTGATCGACAATCGCCGGCGCCGAATGCATGATGCCGCCCAGCTTGTTTGCCCGTTCAACCCATTGGCTGTTGTCGCTGTTCCAGTACTTTCCTCTCACCCTGGTGATGACTGCCAGCTCATCGTTAGTGTCGCCTCCCGGCGTGACGTCGAGAAGGTCGTCGAGGTCGTCGAGTTTGGTCTGATCAAAGGGAAAGGGGATCGGGCCCCAGGTCCCATCATCTCTAAGCTCAGCCGTATATACTTTGCGGCCATTCTCGTTGCCACTATTGGCGTCTATGATACCGGCATCTGACGTATCCCAGTCGGCAACCTTCTCCTCCGCGGTCATGGTCACGTCATAGCGACGAAAGTGACCGAAGTAGCTCGGATATTCGAAGCTCCCCTGGTAAAGCCAAGGGTGCTGCACAATGGGGGCTGAACGCGCGTACTCTCTGTTCTTGATCTGGTACTTGATGTTGAAAAGGGTGTTGAGCACGTAGCGGACTCCGGCAATGTTCTTCCAGTCGCAGTCGTCATTATCGGTGCAACCGGCGGAGGTATCTTCAATGGCCCGTATGGTGAAATCCGTGGTGGTCAGCTCAAAGCCAGTGTCCTCCTCACCGTCGAAAAGTATGACATCGGCAGTGGTGTCCGTGATCTTTTTGATTCTCTGCTCGCCTTCATCACCACCGCCGCCGCTCCAGAGAAGGTCGATACCGTTAACGCTGATGTCGCTGCTTCCCTCGTTCCTGAGGGTTACGCCAAGGAGCTTCTTCCTATTCACCGAGGCCGTGGTGAGGTCAATCTCCAGGGGATCTCCAACATATTCCGCCTGCAGATAAGCCGCCGCCTTCGTATCCGGGTCGGTCGAATCGGCAAGCCGCACATAGACTGTCTGGTAGCCGAGGGAGTCATTATCTGCCCAATCCCACTTGCCCGCGGCAAGGCTGCCGGCGGTGCCACCGGTCATGGCGAAGTCGTTCGCAGTCACCACCGAGGGCTGATAAATTATCGTGGACCCTCCAGCTGAGGTGGTAAGATAGTATTCGCCGGTGCCGGATACGGAAGGTTGCCAGGCATAGCTCGCCGAACGAATGCTCAAAGCGGGGTCGGAGAAATCAGCATCCGTGGTGAAGGTTACCCCAGTGCTCTTGTCGGCACCGTCATTATATGCAACCTCGAGGGTGATCGTGTATACCTTGTCACTCTTATCAACGTCCTTTTTGAATTCAAAATCCAGGGGATTTACGTTTATCTCAGGCTCTACCGCGATGGAACCCGAGCAACTAGCATACCTGTGGCCGCCCAGATAAACCACATAGCCGTTATTGGTATCGCCGTAGGCATAGCCGCCCACGTAGTAGTCCCAATCCGTGTCGTCCACCGCGCCGTTGTCATTGGTATCGTCTACGGTAAAACGGGTTACCGCAGTAACGTAGGCACTATCGCCCTCGTCAACGTCCGGAGATATATCGAAACTGTAATTGTCACCACTGTGATAAGGGCGCCAGTTGTGCAGGTGGCCCCCTTCGGGCTCGTAGGCGAAGTCACCGATCTGGGAATTGGCACCGGTCACGTCGTGGTAAATAACCCTGGTCTCATCGTTGGTTCCTTGGTTATGGCCGAAGCCCTTGGTGGAGAGAAAATGGCCGTTTTCGCTGTGCTCGAAGGTTTCGATGGAGGCACACTCGGCGAGCATCCCCTTGCCGCTCTCGAGGAATAGTTTTATCTCCTTCACTATATCTTCCACGTCGGGGGTGCCGTTTCCATTCCCGTCTGTGTCATGCTTATCATAACCTGTCCAGTGCGGGGCCCAGAGAAAGTCATAACCTGCAGTTCGCAGCTTGCCATCCCTGATCTCATTGGGGGTCACCACCTCGTAGGTGTCCGTACAC
>JABXKU010000076.1 GCA_013619105.1 Desulfuromonadales bacterium | reverse complement strand
AAGCACAACAGTGGGTGGATCGTTTTGTACAATGGTACAACACCGAACACTTACACAGCGAGATCCGCTTCGTCACTCCGGATGACCGTCACAATGGGCAAGAAAAAATGATACTGGGAAAAAGGAAAAGCGTTTATGAATCGGCCCGCAAGAGGCATCCGAAGCGATGGACACGAAGCACACGCAACTGGGATCCGATAGAGACGGTCATACTTAACCCGGCGCCCAAGCAGATCTCAGCAGAGAACCTCAATGCTGCGGCATAATCAAATGAAGCGACATCTATGCTGACACAGGGGGTAGATTATCTGCAAAGCGAGAAACCCCGCCTGGCGATCCGGACGGGGTTTCTGTGTCTGATGGATGGTGATTTTGAGAATTTTGTGTGCCGGAGTCTGAGCAAGAGTAAATAGACTATGCTAGAGTTTTCCTATATCTGGGACAAAACAGATCATGAATATGCACCCACGCAAGCCGAAGCCGACAAAACCAAAAAAGGAGGATGACATGGCCAAGGAACCTTGGGTAGACCAAGACGAGTGCATCAGTTGTAGTCTCTGCGTTGAAAACGTTCCGAACGTGTTCCGATACGCCGACAACGGAAAGGCTGAATGCTACGATCCGAAAGGCGCCTCGGAGGATGAAATCCAAAATGACGCCATCGATATTTGTCCAGTATCGTGCATTCACTGGAAAGAATAAGGGATCGAGCTGAGGAGAAACCCCAGTGGCGATCGCCGTACGAATAAAGTCATCGTTGCGACCGACTTTGGGGGATTGTTGCGGCATTATTATTTGGGCCATCGGGGACAATTTCCTGGCAATGAGCCAGGAAAACGGACAACCCGTCCCCGCGGCCGCCCAATTCGCGTTGCAACAGGGGCGACAGATTGCCGATACCTTGCTGAGCGGTTTTGATGAGATGGCTGCTTTTTTACGTGTTTTTGCAAAAAAAAGATGACAGCTTGCCAAATCCGGCTTGAGCAACTTGCTAGGGGGAGTACATGCGCCTATGTCCCGGAGAATGGGCGCGGGCGAACCCAAAGCCAACTGACCACAACCAAAAGACCAAACGCGGTGTAACCAACGACAAATACCCATGCTGGTGCTTGATAGTACAGCAGTGTCTCGAGCCAGTGAGATATAAATGAAACTGCATAGACCGAATCACCAGCTTTTGTTCGTAGCGCCATTTCCCAGTCGGTGAGAGGACAAATAACTCCAAGCCAAGACTGAAAGACCACTACAGCAATTCCCAACAAGTGTGCGAGCCGAAACCATGGGTTTCTTACCCAAGTCCAAGACAAAGACTTACCAATAAAGATAAGAGCCAAGCTGATAAAAATGAAAACGACGAACAGAACGTGAATAAAAAGAAGGGCATCTGCAGCGGCGAGGTAAAGAACTTCTGATGTCATCCTGACAACTCACATTAAATTATGCGACAGCGCTGTTTGTTTTTTAATCCCCAAACTTTCCTTGAAAATGCCTATCGAAACGGCCAGAAACATGGCCAATCCCCACGAGACAGGCGCCTTTTGGACACCATAATCCGTCTACGGTAAACTGAATCGCCCCTAGTTTTATAGACACCTCTGACCAACAACAAAACAAGCCACCCGTTACTTTACGGATGGTTTGTGATCAACGTTCATATTCCCCCTAATTCTCAGAAACCTGCCTTTATAAAACACTCATCAATGGTATCGAAATTATTGAAGACGTCAATTCTTGGGTATCCTGAGAGTTGTTCCAGGCGATTGCGGGGGGCCAAATTAGCAGATCGGGGGCGATTACTACAAACCCTCCCTTTTAAAAACAAACCCGTCCAAGCGCCACCGATTCCAGTATGTTTTTATGACGATTCCAACCTCTTGGAAAATCCACCCAGAAGCTAGAAAGGAGGCAATCATGGGAATGAGGATTGGTTATGCAAGAGTGAGTTCTAGAGGGCAAAAGCTGGATATTCAGTTTGACCGCTTGGCGGACTGCGATCGTGTCTTTTATGAAAAGGCGTCTGGAGCAACCGCCAAAGATCGCCCTGAACTGCAAAAGGCTTTAGATTATGTTCGGGACTAGGATGTGTTTGTGGTGACCAAACTCGACCGCCTGGCAAGGTCAGTTGTTGATTTAGCAAACATCGTCAAAAGGTTCCAGAAGAAAAATGTGGATCTGGTTGTTTTAGACCAGGGAATTGACACAACCACCCTCTATGGCCGGCTACAATTCAACATCCTGGCTGCGATAGGCGAGTTTGAACGAGAGTTGATCAAGGAACGATCCACAGAGGGCCGGGTAAAGGCGGTAGCTCGAGGGGTGAAGTTTGGAGCAAGACCTAAGCTGACCAAGAAGGAAATCGAAGAACTTTCCAGGGATTTTGAGGCACCGGGTTGCAGCAAAAAGGAAATCGCCGAGCATTATGGTATCAGCCGGTCATCGGTCTATCGCCTGTATGCAGAGAACCGCCAGCAGTGTGTCTGAAATATAGCGTTTAAAAAGAAAAGCCCCTGATCATTAAATCAGGGGCTTTCGTGTATCAAAAGGGGTGGTTTTTGATACTATCTTTCTTCGGCTTAACGTCTAAGAGGACACAATGCAGTTTCGTCCAGACTCCTTGGCCCTGTACAACATCCTGTCTGCTTGTTTGATAAGTGCGTCCAGGTCGTCAGTTTTTTTGCCGGTGGTTGCACCGATACTGACTGTAACCTTGATTTTATGGCCTTCGGCTGAAACTTGAAACCCCTCGATAGCTTTTCTCAGACTTTCCAACGGCGCCACATCTTTTACAAAATCTGAATTGGGACATAAAATGGCAAACTCTTCACCACCAATACGGGCGATGACATCCGTAGTCCTGAACATTTTTTTTATCAGACCTGACAGGGCTACCAGCACCTGGTCTCCCACCGAATGGCCATAGGCATCGTTAATTGACTTAAAGCAATCAACGTCCAGCATGATGACCGTGACAGGTAGGTCTAGCTCGCTATACTTTTTTACGATTTCCCCGCTAAGACCGAAGAATGCACGTCGGTTATAGAGTCCGGTTAGGGGATCAATTTCGGCTAGGGACTTGAATTTCTCTTTTTCCGCCTCAAGCAACCCAAGTATCGTTTCAAGCTTGGAGGTACGGGCTGCCACTTTATCTTCCAATGTCCTTGAATAGTCCTCGAGGGCCTTCCTGGACCGCCTGAGTTCCTCAGTTTTGCGTTCTACTTCACGAGTTAAGGCACGCACCCTAGAGAGCATTCGCTCCTTTCGTAATTTTATTAATTCCTCTGAAATAGTTTTTTTAGAGCCGTAGATTTGAAAAACGACGTAGGGAGTATCCGCATCGTAATAGCAGATGTCGTCTGCCCAGCAGTGTTCGCTGAACGCATGGTTGAATATCCCAATGATCTTGCCTTGCAAAGATGGACAGCCCCAGCGTTTTTCTGGGGGCAGGTTTCGTTGGATTTTTAATTCAAACGGGTTTCGAACAATAACTGTTGCTACCTTGGTGACTGGATCATATGTGGGCATCTCAAAGACGCCCCAACCCGCTGTGGAGACCGCCTTGCCCCAGGCCAGAAAACCCTCGGCAAAATCATCACCCAGGCTTGCTACCATTGAGTGATAATCTTCTTTCGTGCCCAGGCTGGATGAATGAGCCACAAGTAACCGGAAGAGATCCCTGCCAACCTCGTCAGCAAGCGGCGCAAAAACCCGAACCAAAGAGGGGTCTGTCCAGAAAAGAGCTGAATCAAGCCCAAAAAAGGTAAAACTCCCGCTTTCCAAATCCCATTCAATAGGAACTTTGTTTAATTCGATCTTGAAGCGCGTGTCAGATGGGGAAGGTGAAAAAACCTCACATTCCTTATAGTCGATATTATTCATGAACACTCTTTTTTTTCTGGCAAATGAACTGGCCCTTGTACAGTCAGACAAATTGTAACTTACTCAATTATCGCACCACTGGCTGTAACCTAATTCCCGTTAACACGATATCTAGGCTTTCGCATTTATATTTCTCAAATAGATTAAGGACTTGGACAAAACCCTAAAAATGCTCTTACTTTCGTGCTACGTTAGCCTATCGACATCGTGGCCCTTTTAGACAGACGAAAATGTGGCATGCCACACAAGTGTAGCCTTCACTTAATGTGGCGTGCCACACCTCTGCTTTTTTCGAAATATCGCCAACCATGAATCGCTCTTAGTTTTCTAGACACTCCGCTCTAGAAGATTTATATGCCTGGGCGGAGAGCATGCACTACTTATGTCTGACAAGTTATGTCAGATTGTTTTGTCGGGAAGGGATGGGGCGTGACCGCCAGATTCTCGCAATCCCTGGTCTATGAGAAAAGCCCACCTGGCTAACCAGTCGGGCTTTTTATGTCTTATGGATGGTGACAATTAAAACAGATCTACAGATGGCTTCTCAAGCCGGCAAAGAGAAAGAATGTCTTCAGGCGGAAGGGGACGACTGAACAAAAAGCCTTGTCCAAACGTGCACCCTAACCGGCACAGCAACTGTTTCTGCTCCTGGGTTTCTATCCCCTCTGCGACCACCTCAAGGTCCAAGCTTTTTGCAAGTGTCTGAATGGCCTCCACAATGGCAAAGTCGTATTGGTCTGTCAGGATGTCCCTCACAAAGCCCTTGTCAATTTTCAGGGTTGTAATTGGGAGATGCTTCAAGTGACTCAACGAAGAGTGGCCTTTGCCGAAGTCATCGATTGCCAACCTGACCCCCATCTTCTTCAGGGTGACGAGGCGGGAAATGGTCTCGCTGGCATTTTCCATGGCGATGCTTTCCGTGATCTCCAATTCCAGACACTGTGGCTCAAGGCCCGTTTCTCTAAGGACCTGGGAAACCAATTCCGGAAAGTCCTGGGCCTTAAATTGGCGCATAGAAATATTGACACTCATTCGAAGAGGGGGTATTCCAGCCTCCCACAATGTTTGCGCGAAAGCGCAGGCTGTACGGAGAACCCATGTCCCTATGGGGACGATCAACCCCGTCTCCTCGGCTAATGGGATAAAGTCGTCAGGAGGAATTTGCCCCTTGTCCGGGTGCTGCCATCGCACAAGGGCTTCTAGCCCAATAATCTGACCAGAGGATAGGTCAACCTGCGGTTGGTAGTGCAGAACAAGTTGCTCATTTTCCAAGGCCCGCCGTAAGTCATTTTCTAGCAAAAGGAGTTCGCGCGCCTGAGCGTCCATTTCCTCACTATAAAACTGAAAGTTGTTTCGCCCTTTCTTTTTCGCGGAATACATTGCTACATCAGCGCGTTTCTGAAGCCTTTCAATGTCATCTGCAGGGGACGTATAGAGGCTGATACCGATGCTGGCCGAAACATAGCAGATCTGGTCTTTAATGGGAAAGGGCTGTTCTAAGCAATCAAGAATCTTTTGAGCTATACACGCAACCTGTTTGATTTCTGAAATATCTTCGGCCACAAAGACGAATTCGTCCCCGCCAAGCCGAGCAATCGTATCAATGGCTCTTAACCGCGCCTGTAAGCGCTTGGCCACCCTACACAAAAGTTTATCTCCGATATGATGTCCTAGAGTATCGTTTAATTTTTTAAACAGATCGAGATCAAGGAAAAGAAGAGCTACCTGTTTACCGCTTCGGTTTGCCCTCGCCACGGCTTGTTTGAGCCGCTCCTGAAAGACGATTCGATTAGGAAGGCCCGTCAGAAAATCGTGCTCAGAAATGTATTTCAGATGGTCCTTCTGCGCAAGAAGTTCCAATTCGGCAAACTTCCGGTCGGTGATATCCATCCAACTGCCAACAATCTCGATAGGCTTCTCGTTGGAGTCCCTCAAGAGCCTTAACTCGTCGTGCATCCAGCGATAAGTCCCGTCTTTGTGTTGAAAGCGGTATTCATGGATAAGGCTCCCGGTTTTGAAAAGTTTCGTTACATTCTCAGTGGCCCTGCCCCTGTCCTCGGGATGAACCTTTCTGGCCCAGAATCTTGAATCATCTATGCACTCTGAAGGCTCGTAACCAAGTTGGTGTCTTATGTTTTCGCTGATGTAGGTGGCTCCCATGTCTCCATAGGCCCTACATGTGTAAATAACAGCAGGACTCTGTTCAAGAATAATTTTCAGCCGACAGTCGTCAAGGCTCTGAGTGAGAGTTTTACCCAGGTTATTTCTCGAGTTGTTCAACCAATGGAGATTCATATCAAGAGACCTGACTGTGCGACAAAGGGTGGATTCAACTGACAAGTGCAACGGATGCCTTGGCTAAGGATGACTCTAGCCCGTTTCGATAACCAAGTTACCGCCCTGGTCGATAGCGATTCCACTTGATGACAAATATTCTGTTGCGACGATGCAAAAATACTACCCCGCAGGTTTCTGCGGGGTAGTTGCGCAATGGCGGCTCGATATGCGGAACCGCATGCAGTTGCCAGCAATTGCCAGGCGCCTGCTCGGTGAAGCTAGTATTTGCCGAATTCATTGTCGTTGAGAGCGATCATCTGGCAAGGGTCGTTATCTCCCACTGCCGTGTTGGTAGCCAGTAACCGCGGGGCGGCACTTTTCTGCTGGTACCCGCCTGCAACGGACTGATGGGGGGTGGTGTTCTGCCCCTTGAGCTTGAAACGGGACAGCATGTGCCGCAAATGGTCGGCCTGGCTCGACAGTTCTTCAGCCGCCGCGGCACTTTCTTCGGCACTAGCGGTGTTTGTCTGAGTTACCTGGTCAATTTGGCCAAGGGCCTGGGTGACCTGGGAAATGCCCTCAGACTGCTCACTGGAGGCGGCGGAGATCTCGCCGATCAGATCGGAGACCTGGGCAACGCTGTCGACGATTTCTTTCAGCGCGTTAGCCGTGCCATTGGCAATCTGGGTACCGTTTTCAGTTTTAGCCACCGAGCCCTCGATAAGTTCGGCAGTTTCCCTGGCAGCCTTGGCGCTGCGAGCTGCCAGATTCCGAACTTCCTCCGCGACGACGGCAAAGCCCTTGCCTTGCTGTCCGGCTCGAGCTGCTTCAACAGCTGCGTTTAGTGCCAGCAGGTTGGTCTGAAAGGCAATTTCGTCGATAACTCGAATGATCTTGGAGATGCTCTGGCCGGATTCGTTGATTTCCGCCATTGCGTTCATCATCTCCGCCATCTGCTTGTTGCCCTGCTCTCCGGCGCTGCGGGCATGGTTGGCCAGCTGGTCGGCCTGCTTGGCGTTGTCAGCGTTGAAGGCAGTCTGGGAGGCCATTTGGGTCATGGAGGCGCTGATTTCTTCCATGGAGGCGGCCGATTCGGTAGCCCCTTGAGAAAGGGTCTGACTAGAGTCCGAAACCTGGAGAGAGCCGCTGGCAATCTGCTCCCCGGCTGTCTGAGTCTCCCCCAGTACCTCGTTGAGCTGGCCGACCATCTGTTGGAAGGCCTTGCCGAACTGATCCTTGTCCGAGGCCAGCTTCACCTCGACATTGAGATTGCCGGCGGCAATCTCCTGCGCCAGTTGGGCATTCTCCGCCAGACCTTCCGCCATCTGGTTGAGGGATGCGGCCAGTTGGCCGATTTCGTCCTCGCTCTTGAGTTGCATGCGCTGGCTGGTGTCACCGGCCTTGATAGTCTCGGCGAATTCCACCCCTTCCTGGATAGCGCCGACTATGCGGCGTGCAATGAGGAAGATCACCGCTCCTACCGCCAGCAGGGTGAGGACGGCAACCAGCAGGCTGGTGTGACGGATGCTCGCTACTGAGGAGAAGACGTCATCCAGCTCAGCGCCAACGGCGATGATCCAGCCGGTCTGCGCCACCGTTTCGAAGGCTACTAGCTTGTCTTTGCCTTCCCAAGGGTATTGTTTGAAACCCTGCTTTTCGCTCAGGACTTCCTGGCCCCAATCAAATTCGCCGAGGGAGCGGTCCAGGACTAGGGCCGAATTAGGGTGGGAGAGGAAGGTGCCGTTTTTTTCTACCAAGAAGGCGTAGCCCTTGCTGCCTATCCGCACCGGCTTGATGAATTCTTTGGCGAAATGAGACAGGCTGGCAACACCGATGCAGACCCCCTGCACCTGACCGTTGAACTCGATCGGGGTCGCCACCACAAAAATCGGTTCGCCGCTGACCTTGCTTTTGACGGCTTCGGAGACGTTGGCATGGCCGCCGAGGGCGGCGCGAAAGTAGGCGCGATCGGCGATCTGCAGTTCACCAACGAAGCGTTGCTCCGAGGCGGCCACTACCGTGCCGTCTCGACCGGCGACAGCCAACAGTTCATAGCTGCTGTACTCTTTGGCCATATCTTGCAGGATGTGGTTGGCAGCAGCTGCTGCTGCGCCGTCGGGCTGCTCGAGGGGGGCCCGCAGGGCTTCCTGCCTGGCGAGGGTCTGGATATCGCTCGCCAGGTCGGCGACCCAGTTGTCGATCTGTTTGCTCAGTCCCACCGTCATCTGCTTCATCTGATCATGGATGGTGTCCTGCAGGGCGTCTTTTGAGGCCTCGTAAGACAGCAGGGTGGCGATGGCCATACCAACAATCACCACCAGAAAGGTCGGTAGCAGAATCTGAGACCGTAACTTCAACTTCATCACTTTTTCTCCTTGTGCGCAAGATTAGACATGCTATCAGTTGGCATCCGGTGGCTATGTGCCCAACCGTCGCTGGACGTCCAATAAAATTGTTATCGTTTCCCCGGTCTTGCCGATCCCCATGAAGCATCGCAGGTTGATTAACCCCCTTGTTAAATGGAGGCCTATCGGGAACCTTAGTGATCTCCTGAATGCTGAGTTTAAGCCGCCAGAATCTTTTCGGTATCAAGCAATATGCGGATATTCTCGCCGATCTTGCCCAAACCCTTGACGTAGCTGTTGGCATGGCCTGCTGTCTGAGTCGCAGGTGGCTCGACTTGGCTCTCGGGAATGTCGACCACCTCGTTGACCCGGTCGACCACCAGGCCCATACTCAGGCCGGCTACTTCGGTGACCACGATGCAGGTGCGCTGATCGTATTTCTGGGGCGGCAATTGAAAGCGTAGTCGCATGTCCATCACCGGAATGACCTGGCCCCGCAGGTTTATGACGCCTTTGATGTAGGGTGGCAGGTCCGGTATCTGGGTAATCCTCTGCACGCCGATAATCTCGATGACATCGCCAATGTCGAGTCCGTAATCCTCTTCGGCCAGGCAAAAGGTCAGGTATTTATCCTTCTGGGTATCTTCGTGTTCGGCCTGCCCCGTGATTTCTTCTTCGGACATATAAAGCCCTCCTGTTAAGACCTCTGCGAGTGCAGTGCATGCCTCGGATGGCAGGACGTAAAGAAGCCATGGCAGCACTAAGTTTAATGAACTACCTATTGACAGGTAGGTGAGCGGGCATTTAGTAAGCAAATATTATGCCATCCTGGCGCTGGGCGGCAGAAGCTGGTGCAAAAACGAGCCAAACCGACTAGCATGCGAAGGCACAAGAGAGGAGGTGAGGGATAGCCGGGGCCGAGGGGGGGGGCAAAGGCCAGAGGGATGTGTGGCATGCCACACGATGACGGGCCACACTTCTGCGGCATGCCACACATCAGGATCGTACGATAAAAAGCCGACGCCACGGAACAGGGTGCAAAGAACTTGACGCTATGCAGAAGTTATTAAACCGCTACAAGGCAACCTGGCGCTGACGACGGATTCCTGCGAATTTTCACAAGGTGTTCTGTTCAATTAATCGTTTCATCGGTTTTCAAGGGTGGTGATGGGGTTAAAATGCGGCATGTCTTACAACTCCTGTATTCTGAGACACCTTGCCCTCGGATGATCACTGCCTGAAATTTTTCCGGACTAGAAAAAGGCCCCTACACCGCATAGTGTAAGGGCCTATCCGAAAAAATCAACACGCTAAGTGAACCCCTTGGAAAAAGTCTCAGGGGGCTTGTTTATTGCCGGAATTTCTACCAAGTCATTGTGGTGGAAAAATATCTTGCGACCCGTGGTTTATGTCAATAAGTGCTTACTCTTACAGCAGCTCTGGAGAAAAGGCTACCACTTCATCGATGATGGTGGCGTCGGTTAGAAGCATCACTAACCGATCAAGACCGAGAGCGATGCCAGCTGCTTCGGGCATGCTGGCCAGTTCAGTGAGAAATTTTTCCGGTACGGGGTAGGGGGGCTTGCCAGCTGCCCGGCGCTCGGCTTCATCAGCCTCAAATCGCCGCCGTTGCTCTGTGGGATCGGTCAATTCGGAAAAGGCGTTAGCTAATTCTAGCCCGGCTATATAGAGTTCAAAGCGTTCCGCTACGTGAGGTCGTTCGGGGTGACAGCGAGCCAGAGCTGCCAGTTCAGAGGGGTATTCGATAAGAAAGGTCGGCCGTCCTCGGCCAAGGTGCGGTTCGACCTCCAGGGTTAGCAGTTCGTCAAAACGGTCCGTCTCCAGGGCTTCGGCCAGTCCGAGGGTGGCATACTGTTCAAAGGCCTCCGCTACGGTGAGCCGTTCAAAGGGGCCGCTCAGGTCGATGGTTTCAGCTTGATAGGTAAAGTGTTCCTGCGCTACCAACACTCGAAGCAGTATCTCGCATTCGTCCATCAATCGCAGGTAGTCGCAGTCGGCCGCATACCATTCGAGCATGGTGAATTCTGGTAGATGACGCTTGCCCCGTTCCCCATCCCGCCAGCAATGGCAGATCTGAAACAATTGTTCATAGCCCGCAGCCAGCAGCCGTTTCATGCACAGTTCAGGGCTGGTATGCAAAAACCAGTCATCGCTGGTTATCGCATCGATATGGGCTTCGGGAGCGTTGCCCGGCAACCGCTGTGGGGTCTCGACTTCCAGATATCCCCGGCCAATAAAAAAGGCCCGGATCATTTGCACGATCCGGGCTCTTTGTTCAAGCCGGGCGCGCTTTTTAGTCAGCGCCCAATTGCCTTCCATACTTTTTTATTCCTTGACTCGGGTGACGTACTCGCCGGTGCGGGTGTCGATCTGAATCAGAGAGCCTTGCTCAACGAAAGACGGCACTTGCAGGGTGTATCCGCTCTCTACGGTGGCCGGTTTGTTGTTCCCAGCGGCGGTGTCGCCCTTGACCCAGGGGTCGGATTGAGAGACCCGCAGGTTGACAAAGTTGGGCAAAGTGATGCCGATGCCGCGCTCGCCGAACATCAGGATCTTGACCTCCATGTTGTCGACCAGAAAGTATTTCTGCTCGCCAAGAGCATCTGCCTCCAGGGTGGTCTGTTCGTAGCTCTTTTGGTCCATGAAAACGTAACCGGACTCATCTTGGTAGAGGTACTGCATGTCTGATTCATGCAGAGCTGCCGGCTCGAAACTTTCACCGGAACGGTAGGTACGATCGAAAAGGGCGCCGGTAATCATGTTGCGCAATTTGCATTTATAAAGGGCTTGGCCCTTGCCCGGTTTGGAAAAATCGAACTGGGCGATGACATGTGGTTCGCCGTCGATCATTAACTTGGTACCTTTACGCAGGTCGGATGTACTCAGCATGGTATTCACTCCTCTATCAGTACTTGGCCACAGGGGCTCAAAAAGGTCGACGGCCTAAAGGCCGTATTTAACCATAGGAATATCGTTCTTGTCATGAAAAAACTCCCTCTTCAACGGCTTGCTCATAGCATCCGGTCATGCTATCTATGGAGCGGCGTTCGGAGGCGTAGCTGTTTACGCCGCACACGCAAGGGCGCGGATTGACGCCGAGATTGGGGAAAAGAGCCGTTTCCGGATGAAAACTAGCATAGGAGCAATCGATTGATCGAACTTCTGATCGATAATAAGTGCATCCGTTGAGGTGAGTGCGTCAAGGATTGTCCCGTTGGTATTATTGCCCTTGAAGACAGCGGCCCGGCACTAATTGCCGACAAGGTGAAATTGTGCTTGAAATGCAACACTGCTTGGCTGTCTGCCCGACGGCAGCGCTTAGCATCCTTGGTAAAAGTCCTGCTGACAGTCAGCCCTTGGCCGGGCAGTTACCGTCGGCCGAGCAGGTTGAAACGCTTATTTTCGGTCGCCGGTTAGTGTGTCGTTTTCTGCCGGAACCGGTCGCCAGCGATACCGTCAACAAGCAGTAGATTCGGTAGATAGTGGTTGCTCTCCTCACTGAATCGTTGCCACTTTCTCATTATCGAATATCCGAAGGAGATACCATGTCCGCATGCCGTCGCAAAGGTCCCGACCTGTGGTGCCGCTCGCTACGTTATCTTGCTTTGCTCGGCTGGCTCTTGTTGGTCAGCGCCTTGTTCATCCTCGATTATGCCAAACCCAAGATTGAAACGTTCTTTGAGCGAGTCTATGATATTCACCTGCACCAGCAGTGGGACATGAACTTGGCCCGGAACATTTTGTGGCTGATGGTTCTGGGCTTACTGCTCAGCGTTGTCGGGCTGGTGATTAACGCAAAACGGAATCGGCGCCGGACCGACCAGTGGCGCCTCTCTCTGATTTTTCTCGGGGTCCTTTCCTCGGCCGGAATTTTTCTTTATTTTGTGAACTTCAGCTGAACCGAGAGCCTGCTTCTACTTGTAGAAGCAGGCTCCGACGACCTTTTATAAAACCTGCCTCAACGCCGTAGGGACGACTTTTTACGACGCCATCAACGCTTATTTCCCGTTGTCTTCTGTTTCACAATTTCGAATAAAGTGATTTCCGGTGGTGCCAGAATGCGCATGGGTGGCCCCCAGCTGCCCGTGCCACGGCTGGTATAAAGCCAACCTCCTTCAGGCAGCGGGTAAAGACCGTTTTGGCGGGGGTATTTGAGGGCTGTTAGCAAATTAAAAGGAAAAATCTGACCGCGATGGGCATGCCCGGAAAGCTGCAGGTCAAAGAGGCCGGCGGCCTTTTTGTCGATAAGGGGCCTGTGCTTGAGCAATACGGTGAAGTATTCCTGCCGATGTTTTTCCAACAGGTGTGCCTCCTGAGAAAGCTGCCCACCCGTTGGGTCGTTCACCCCGACCAGTGTGACGGTTTGTTTTACGGTAATGCCTTCGTTGCGAAGTACGGTAAATCCGCTGCGCTTTAAAAAGTCCAAGGACTGGTCGAGTCCAGCGTAATACTCGTGGTTACCGGTAACGGCGTATTTCCCCAGAGGAGGATCAATGCCATGCCAGAGCTCGCTCAGGGGGACAAGGTGATCCATTTGCGCGTCGACTATATCGCCGGTAGCGACTAGCAGGTCAGGTTGCAGCCGTTGCAATTCAGCCAGTACCGGCGCCAAGGTTTCCCCGCGATGCAGCAGGCCGAGATGCAGATCAGATATCTGGGCAATGCGCAGCCGTTCGCGCCCAAAGGGTAGCTTTTCTGAGTTCAGCTGTATCTTTTCAATGCGCAGATCGGTTGCTTCGAAGACCCCATATAGGCCTGTGCAGAGGGTAACCAGGAGCACCAATGCCGCACCGGCTGGCCGGTGAATGGTCAGAAGTGGCAGGTCGGGTAAGAGTTGCTTGGTTATGAGGGCCAGTAGGTGCCAGCACGCCATAGCGGCAAACAGGCAGAAGGCGATGAAGAGTAGCCCCATCCAGCAATAGCTGACCCAAGCCAGGCCGCGAGCCGCTGCAACATGGCCACTGCGGTCCATGAGCCGGACTACCATCGGGGAACCGATCATCAGGCCCATCCAACACCAGACCAAGCCCGGCAGTGCGGGGTGATTGGCCAGCACGGGAACCATGCCCCAGAAAACCAGTGCGTGCATCAGTCCGTAGACCATTAGAAAAAGCAGCACAAAGAGAATCATGCCCATCCTTTCGTCCCTTGCCTCGGCCAATGAATTTTACCCGACTTTGTTGCGGTAATCGTTGCGGCCGCTCATGGCCGCCGTCGGTTTGCGCTGTTTGCTTCGATCAGGATAGTCCGGCGCGGCGTAGCCGAGGGTGATTACCAGGCCGATTCGGCGCCGCCGGGGGATATTTAGCAATCGCTTGACCTTTCGTTCGTCAAACCAGCCCAGCATACAACTGCCGAGTCCCAGTTCCGCGGCCTGTAGGCAGAGCTGCGCCGCAGCGATGCCGATATCGATCAGGGGGAATTCCCGTCCTTTGACCAGGGCGCCAAGCCGAACCGCCAGCGGTGGTGGCTCGACGACCAGCACCGCTAACAATGGTGCCTGCAAGGCAAAGCGGTTAAAGGTGAGAGTTTTGCTGAAGGTGGCCTTGGCTACCTCAGTACGCAGGCTCGGTTCGTCAACCAGTAGCAGAGTCCAGGGCTGAGCGTTGCAGGCCGAAGGGGCCAGCCGCACTGCCTCCACGAGCTTTGCCAGTTTTTCAGGTTCTACTGGCTGGTCACTGTAACGGCGAACACTCTGGCGATAAGTGATTAGATGGGCAAAATCCATGATTCTCCTTTAAGCAGTGGCAACTATATCTTACCTTAGCCCATGTCCGCTACAGAGCACCCGTTGGAACGGGATGCCATAGAGATAGGCACATCGGTGCTGGTGGTCTGATTTCTGAAATTTTATTTTAATTGACACGTCTGCCTACCTACTGGTAGGTTCATGCCATGAAAGACACTAAAACACATATTCTCGATGTGGCGGAAGATCTCATCCAACGGGTGGGACTCAACGCTATGAGCTATAAACACATTAGTGATGCCGTTGGTATTCGCAAGGCCAGTATCCACCATCATTTTCCGAAAAAAGACAACTTAATTGATGCGTTGCTAGAGCGGTGCCATGTTACCTATGGCGGCCACTATCGGGCCATTGTAGAGGGTCCGGGGACAGTTCCAAAAAAACTCAGACAACTTGCGGGTGTCTTTGAAGATGGCCTAGAGAAGCAGAAACTTTGCCTCGTCGGGGCCATCAGTTCTGACCTGAACACTCTGCAAGACAATTCATGCAGCATTCTTGAAGAAACGATCCAGCGTACCGTGGATATTTTTGCGATGGCTTTCAAGCAAGGTCGAGAAGATGGCACCTTGTCTTTCGCTGGCACCATTGCGGACACAGCCTACGCATTTTTTACTTTTCTTTTGGGGACACAAATTGCCGCCCGTGCACACGGCGGTGTTGAATCCTTTCGCCGTGCAACAGAGGCAATCATCTCCTGCTGGGAGAAGTAATTTTTTTGTCCCAAAAACCTACCTACTAGAAGGCAGTTTGGGCGAAGCTGAGGTGACAAATGAAGAACTCTGAAAAATACAGTGGCTTTGAACTGGGGCCCATTCGTCCTCCGAGCGAAGCTAAAAGTTTACAGCTTCGGATCACCAGGAACTGTCCATGGAACAAGTGCAAGTTTTGCGGTCTCTACCGGGGCAAAAAATTCAGTATCAGGTCTGTCGATCACGTCAAAAAAGATCTGCTTAAGATTCGGCATTATGCCGATGACATTGAAAGGATTGAGAAGCAGCCTGGTGGAGAGTTCCATTCATTGCGTGCCTACCATTCAGTCCTGTCTGAAAACCAACAGATTGCTTTCCAGTGTGCCCTGAGATGGTTCCAAGGCGGGATGAACTCGGTCTTTCTACAGGACGCCGACAGCATGGTCGTTAAGCCTGACGACATGGTCGAGATATTACTGCAGATACGAAAAAACTTTCCCCAGGTCGACCGTATTACCTCCTACGCCCGTTCTCGCTCTATCGCCCGCATCAGTGATGAAGATATGACACGCCTAGCGCATGCTGGTCTTAACAGAATTCATGTCGGAATGGAGTCCGCTTCGGATGAGGTACTGAGTTTTGTCAATAAAGGTGTGGATAAAAAGACCCATATTGTCGCCGGCCAAAAAGTGAAACATGCCGGTATCGAACTGTCTGAATATTTCATGCCCGGTCTGGGAGGGGAACAATATTCGAGAGCCAATGCTCTGGAGACCGCTGATGCTTTGAATCAGATCAATCCGGATTTTATTCGCATTAGAACCTTGGCGATCCCTGAGAGCGTTGAGTTGTTCCAGGACTATCAATCTGGAGCGTTTGCCAGAATCGGCGATGTGCAGATGGCAGAAGAACTCCTCCTGTTTCTCGAAACGCTGCAGGGAATCACTAGCACGGTAAAGAGTGATCATATCTTGAACCTGTTCCAAGAGGTGGAAGGTCGCTTGCCCGAGGATAAAGAGCGCATGACGGCACCGATTCGAGAATTTCTAGCCATGGCACCGGACGATCAGTTGACCTACATAGTTGGCAGACGGACCGGCGTCTTTTTCAGACTGGCGGATATGACTAACCCGGAACTGCTGAAACTCGCAGACGAAATGCGTGAGGCCTATCAGGTTACGTTGGACAACGTCGAAGTCTTCGCTGCTGGAATGATGCAGCGGTTTATCTAGCCACAATAGAGGTGATTGAAATGAGCAAACGATTAGCCTCATACGATCCCAGCAACGGCGAACTGTTGGGAGACGTTCAGGTCACAACCAAAGAACGCCTCAGCGTAATGGTCGCTCAGGCCCACGTTGCAGCCGCGAACTGGAGGAATTTGGATGCGGTTGTGAGGGGCACCATTTTGGAGATGGCTTATGTCTGCTTAGAGCCCCATGTGAAAGAGCTCGCCGAGTTGCTGAGCCGGGAAATGGGCAAGGATCTTCACCGGGCCACCGGAGAGGTAGGCAACGTCGTATATGGGGGGGCATATATTGCGCGAGGAGCAATTGAGGCTTTAAGGGCCCGCGACCTAGGTGGTGGGAGCCTGGTCGAATATGCCCCGCTGGGTGTAGTGGCGGTGATATCGCCCTGGAACTATCCCCTAGCGATGGCCAATAATCTTATCCTGCCGGCACTGGTGGCTGGCAATACGGTAATTTTTAAACCCTCTGAGGAGACGCCCCTTATCGCCGAAAGATTTATAGAGTGTTTAAATAAAGTGCTCCCAGAACATGTGTTGCAAGTGGTCTATGGCGATAGCGAACAGGGCAAGGCGCTGGTGGAGAGCAATGTGCAGTTGATTGCCTTTACCGGTTCACAAGCCGCCGGCAAAGACATCATGGCGCGCGCATCGGGTCAACTTAAACGTCTGGTAATGGAGCTAGGTGGTAATGATCCCATGATCGTCCTGCAGGATGCCAATATCGAAGCCGCAGCCCGCTTCGCCGTCGCCAGCAGCTTTGAAAACGCTGGACAGATGTGTACTTCGACCGAGCGCATATATGTGGACCACAGGATCGCAGGTCGGTTTGAAAAGCGCGTGGTTGAGTTGGCCACCGAATACAAGGTGGGTCCCTGGGATATGGCAGACGTTAACATCGGTCCCATCATCAATGCCGATCAGCATTCCAAGATTATCGAACATATTCTAGATGCTGAGACAAAGGGAGCCAGGGTGTTATTGGGAGGCTCCCAACAGCCTGAACGCTATATCAAGCCCACGGTTATCTGCGACATGACCCCCACCATGCGGATGGAGCAGGAAGAAACCTTCGGCCCGGTTGTCAGCATAAGCAGGGTCACAAGTATTACAGAGGCGATTGCCCGAGCCAATAATTCTTCCTACGGACTAGGCGCGGTGGTCTTTGGTGGCACCGAGGCCGAAGCTGTCGCCGCGCAACTGGAAGCAGGAATGATCGGCATCAATCAGGGTCCCGGCGGTGCAGGCGATGCTCCCTGGGTCGGTGCCAAGCAAAGCGGTTTCGGTTTCCATGGCTCCCCGGACGGGCATCGACAATTTGCCCAGGTTCGGGTCGTGAGTCGTCAGACCAATTAATCGCGGATCGGCAGGGGGGAATTTGCCCGGCCTTGCCCCCCCCAATCCTAGAGAATTTAAAAAACAGGAGATTCAGAAATGTTTAAAAAGATCTTTCAACCCGGTAAAATCGGAACGCTTGAAATCAAAAACAGACTCATCGTACCCCCGATGTTGACTGAATTCGCCGCAGAAGACGGCAAACTCACAGAAAGGTACATCCGCTACTATGAGGAAAAAGCACGGGGCGGTTGGGGATTAATTATTTGTGAGGATAACGTCATCGAGCCACGGGGAGCAGGATTCAAATGCATTCCGGGTATCTGGGCTGACGAGATGATGGAAGAACATAAAGAACTGGTGAAAAGGGTTCATGCCGCAGGCGCAAAGATTGCGGTTCAGGTTTATCATGCAGGTAGAGAATCCCATAGTTCGATCCATGGTGAAACGATTGTGGCCCCCTCCGCCATTCAGGACCCCGTTTTGCCGGAAACTCCCCGGGAACTATCGACACCCGAAGTCGAAGAGATGGTTGAAAGATATGCCCAGGCCGCCAGGCGTTGCAAGGAGGCCGGCTACGACGCCATCGAACTACACGGGGCCCATGGCTATCTGATCAACCAATTCCTGTCCCCGTTTTCCAACAAGCGGACGGATAAATACGGTGGGAATTTTAACAACAGACTGCGATTCCCCCTCGAGATCATCAAACGGGCGAAAGAGTTGCTAGGCGATAACTATCCTATCATCTACCGCATATCCGCTGAAGAGTTGGTCGAAGGCGGGTTGACCATCGAGGATACCAAAGCCATTGCCATTTGCTTGGAAGATGCCGGCATTGCCGCCATTCATGCATCGGGCGGGGTGTATAAAAGCAGCGCAACGCTTTGTGCACCGACAGCGGTGAAGACGGCGGTTTTTTCCGACTATGCCATGAAGATCAAAAAGGTCGTGAGTATCCCGGTCATAACGGTCAACAAGATTGTTTACCCTGAAATAGCGGAATCACTGCTTCGGGAAGGAAAAGCCGACTTTGTTTCCATGGGGCGAGCCTCCATTTGCGACCCCCATCTGCCGAACAAAACCAAAGAAGGCCGATTAGATGAAATTCTGCATTGCATCGGTTGTCGGCAGGGCTGTTGGAACCATCTGCTGCAGAACAAACCGATTTCATGCTTGGTTAATCCTCTTACCGGCAAGGAAAATGAATATGCCGTTGAAACAGCGCCGACCAGTAAAAAAGTCATGGTCATCGGCGGAGGACCGGTAGGCATGGAAGCCGCCATTGTGGCAGCGCAAAGAGGTCATGATGTCACGCTTTATGACAAGGAAGACCGACTCGGTGGACAGTGGTTGGCGGCCGCCGTTCCTCCGGGTAAGGAACTGTTAAATAGCCTGACGGTTTGGCAAAAGGGGGCGTTAACCAGGGCAGGAGCCAAGGTGGCGTTGAACACCGCTGTCACATTGGATTTAATTCAAAAGGAAAACCCGGACCATATTATTGCGGCGACAGGTTCAACCCCCATCGTACCGTCGATTCCCGGTGTTGATAAACCCCACGTCTATTCGGCGACCGGTGTGCTTAAAGGCAAATTGGATCTGGCCGGTAGTATCGTGGTAATCGGTGGTGGTCTGGTGGGTGTGGAAACAGCTGATCATATCGCGGTGCATAATCAGAAAGCAGTCATCGTTGAAATGTTGCCGGAAATTGCCGGGGACATGGAAGGGGGAGCACAGCATTTTGTTCTCAAATCCCTTAAAAACAACGGGGTTGAAATCCATGTAAATTCAAAAGTCCTGGAAATCAAAGATGACGGGGTTGTGGTGGAATCAGCTAATGGCACCCAAACGATTCCTGCCAATCAAGTGGTTCTTGCGATAGGCTCCAAGCCCAATAGAACCCTAGCTGAGGCAGTACAAGATCAGTATCCGACAGATATCCTGGGCGACGCCAACACCGTCGGAAAAGCATTGGAAGGTATGACCAATGCTTATGAGGCCGCGTATAGAATTTAGTCGGTTCCTTTTGTCGCTGGTGTCCATCCGGAAACACCGGATGGACAGGGTGACGTTTACATATGGGGCACAAGAGGAATGCCTGCTGATCAGGGGGGCTGTGCACAATTTGTCAGGAATTGTCATCAACGTGCGGAGTGTTACAGATTCAGCTTAGGTGCTTACTGTACAAATGCACAGTTGAAAGAGAGGCATTTGGTTGCCGACTTTTACGGTACACCACGTGGCGGATCCTTCGCCGAAGCGCTATAGTTCAAACACGAAACATAAATACCTCCATCTTTTGGCGCGTTGCCCGGTCTCCTGGACAACGCGCCTATTTTTTTGCCCAAATTTAGCTTTTCTTGCGAATCCCCTTATCCGCTAACTCAATCTGCCGATTCTTGTACAGACCACCCACGGCTTTTTTGAACAATTTTTTACTCATGCCCAGAAGCTGCTTGATCTCCAGTGGTGAGCTTTTATCGTGCAGGGGAAGAAAACCCTCCTTTTCCAGGGCCGCAAGAATGGCTTCCTGAGCTTCTTTCACTTCCTCAACACCACCGCGGCGTAGAGTCACATCGATCTTATTGTCCTCACGAAGGCGTTTAATGTAGCCCTTGAACTGGTCTCCCCGTCGCTGCCCGGGCATCAGGTCGTCCCTGTAGAGCAGCCCACCATAGCGATGATTGATGATTACCTTGGCGCCGAGATCGGTGTATTCCCACAGCAGCAGATCGACTTCCTGGCCTTCGCACAGATCGATCTTTTCTTTTTCCTTTTCCAGGCAGTGGTCAATGCGAGCTGTGGCGACGTTCCGTCCCTGATCGTCGAGATAGACCCTGACGATGTAATTTCGACCGACGCGCATTTTCTCCGGTTGTTCGCTATAGGGGACCAGCAGGTCCTTTTCCAATCCCCAGTCAAGAAAGGCACCGTGGCGGGTCACGTCGCTGACCTTGAGCAGGGCAAATTCGCCGACCTGAGCTTTGGGATGTTTGAGGGTCGCCACCAACTCGCCATTGCCTCCCTGATAGAGGAAGACCTCTAGGCGGTCATCGTCTTTCATCGAGGGGATTACCTCGGTAGCGGGTAGAAGGACATGCTGCGAACCGGCCTGCAGCCAGGCCCCGTCGTAGTCAATGTGATGGATTTGCAGGGTGTTGATGCGGCCGATATCATACATGGTTGGCTCCAATGGGCATGGGCGAATGGAAGTGATCAATACAACAAAATGTTCTGTAGTTTGCTGTCTCTAAAGGTTACTGGACCGGCCTTGTTAGCACAACCGCTGATTTGCTGCAAAGAAAATTGAGTGTCACTGTTGCGGCGGAAAGATGTTCAAATGAATACATCACCTGTGAATGGTAAAAAGCTCCGACAGCAATCTGCCGGAGCTTTTTTGAAAGAGCGCTGCACAGGGAGCGGTATGGATCTGCTTTCATTACATGTGCTGAAAGCGTACTTCAACATCCTCGCGATGGGCGGCATCGGTCTGCCACAGGGGGCGGCCGGCAAAATTAAACAGCCTGGCGATGAGCAGGTCGGGAAACTGCTCGATGCGGATATTGTAGATCGTCACGCTATCGTTGTAGTACTCCCGGCGATCGGCGATCATGTCTTCCAGCTCTGAGATGCGATTGCTCAGCCCCTGAAAGCCGCTGTCGGCCTTAAGGTCGGGATAGCGTTCTACCACCATAAACAGCGAGCGCAGGGTATCGGTAAGCATATTCTGGGCTTGTAGGCTATCTTTGCCGCCACCGGCGTTTTGCACCATGGAACGGGCTTTGATCACCGCTTCCAGGGTCTTTTGCTCGTGCTGCATATAGCCTTCGCAGACCTTGATTAGTTTGGGCAGTTCGTCAAAGCGCTGTTTGAGCAGTACGTCGATGTTGCTCCAGGACTTGTCGATATTGTTCTTCAGACTGACAAGACCGTTATAAATGGTGATGACATAGATAGTCAGAATCGCCAGTATTATTATTAGTACTCCGAGCACGATCAAGCCGATCATGGGTTCCTCCATAATTAAATAGGCTTCAAATAAGTCGCAAATACTCTACCAGCATTACCATGGTCCAGACAACCGTCAAAAGTGCGCCACCGAACAGAGGTAACGTATAGAGTCCGTAGCTGCGGGTGAGGTGGGCCTCTGAGGGTGTTTCAGCAATGATAAAGGGCAACGAGCGCTGCTGCGGTCGGGTAATGACCACCCGGTCCTGTTGCGGCAAGGTGCGGCCTTTATCCTGCAAACTTTGATGCAGTAACTGTTCTTCGATGTGACTCCGGGCCTTGCTCCACTCCTGCTCGCAGATTTGGCCGTCGCCGTTCCGGTCGTAACACTTCAGCGCAGCGGAGTCTTTTTTCAACTCCCGCAAGGCTTCGATAACCCGCTGCCGCAGGGGAGGGCGCCGCAGGGCGTTTTCCATCGCCTGGCCAAGGATGTAGAGGTTGGTCCCCTCGGCGATAGTTTCCTCAACCCATTTTTGGTCCCGGTTGATATAGCTGGCTTTGTCCATTAGCAGGTTCTGTTGGCCGCCGTAACCTTGCTGACGATTGCGGGGGCGCACTGTGGCTCGCCGCGGATCGACGATCACTCGGCCGGTGTCGTCCTCCAGGTAAAAGGGCACATGGTCGCTTTCCTTACAGCGGCTCAGCTTCCAGCGGTTGTTGCGATCCTTGCGATAATGACGCAGGCGATAGTAGACGCAGGGTAACTGGCTCATGGGTGACACCAGGGAATATTTGCGACGTGCTCGGCCGTGGATCTCGACCAGTCCCATGGCCAGCGAGCGGGTCTTGCTGGTCGGGGTGTTTTCTACCCGACGCTTGAGGCGTAAAAAATGGAATCCGCCCCATAGCATGCCTGCGGATAGGGCTGCGGGCAGTAGGCCGGGGCGGATGCCGTAATCCAGCACGGCCTGGGCAAAGGCGGTGTTATCCAGGGCGATAAATAGGCCAAAGGCCGCCGCCGTACCACTGATCGACAGCCATTGCGGCTGTGATAGCCCGCTCTTCCGTGGCCGAAGAGGCGGTGCCGGTAGTGGAACGGCGCTGGCTAGCGGGGGGGGCGGTTCGGCCAGGG
>JABXKU010000015.1 GCA_013619105.1 Desulfuromonadales bacterium | reverse complement strand
AAGACCGCGGGGTTGCGCCCCCGCCCGACGCCCGACTCTTTTTACACGCCAAAAAAGAGTAGGCAGAAAAAGGCGCCCCAACTCCTTGCCCTGCGGGTACCCTGCGCTGCGCAGACGTTTTGCGGGCGGGCAAAAACTCGCTGGGCTCAGACGGAAAGAGGGCCGCTATAGCGACGGGCTAAGGTCGCGGGAAGGCCGTTGCGTTCCGCCTGCAAGGCCTGGGGAAGATAGTCGAGGATATCCCCGGCAGTCATGCCATCTTCGCCGATATCCGCTGCGGCCAGGTCGCCAGCCAGGCCGTGTAGCAGTACCCCTTTGCAGATGGCATCGACAAAGGGCAGGCCGAGGCAGAAAGCGGCGGCGATGGTGCCGGTTAAGGCATCGCCGGTGCCGGCCGAACCCATGCCGCTATTGCCGGAAAGGTTAATGAAGACCTGGCCCTCAGGGGTTCCGATAAGGGTATGGGGGCCTTTAAGGACGATAACCGCTTGAAGTTTGGTTGCCGTCTGTCGCAACACGCCAATTTTGTCCTGTTCGATCTCGGCAATGCTGTAACCGGTCAGACGGGCCATTTCACCGAGATGGGGAGTGAGCACTGTTGGCGCCGACCTCTGCTCTAGAATCTGTGGTTCAGAGCACAGGGCCGTTAAGCCATCACCATCGAGTAACAGTGGCTGATCCAAGCTCTTTGTCAATTCCCGTACTAGTTGTTGACTCTCAGAATCGAGGGACAGGCCGGGGCCGATAACCACGAAATCCTGGCTGGCGGCAAGTTCCAGCAGGGCATCCCGGTTTTTCAAGGCGATGCTGCCGGAAGGGGTCGTCTGTTGGGGAACAAAGACAACCTCGCCTGCCTGCATCGACAAAAAGGGTGCGATGGTTTCCGGTGCCGCGAGTCGGCTGTAGCCACCGCCGGCCTTGAGAAAGGACAGGGCGGCAAAGCGCGGAGCGCCTAAGTAGCTGGCGGCACCGGCGATAAACAGCGCCTGGCCAAAGCTTCCCTTGTGACCGGTAACCTCTCGGGTTGGCAGTGGCGGGGGGCTGTTGATCGCCAGCTGCAGTTGTTCGTCCATGGTCAAGGCTAGAGGAAGGGAAATATGGCTGACATGCAGGGTGCCGCCCAGGGCAAAGCCCGGGTAGAGCAGGTTGCCGATTTTAGGCAGGCCGAAAGTTACTGTGGCTGTGGCCTGAACCGCTATCCCTAGTGCCTGGCCGGTGTCTCCCGCCACACCAGAGGGGATGTCGAGACTCAAAACAGGCTTTCCGCTGTTGTTGATCAACTCAATAACCTGACCCTGCAAGCCACTGATTTCGCGGCACAGTCCGGTGCCGAAAATGGCATCAATCACCGTATCGTAGCGGGTCAATTCATCCGCCAGAGTATTGCTGTCGACGAGTTGCTCCATGTTCAGGGGCAGGCGGCGAACGATGTCAAGATTAAGCTTCGCCGCGCCGCTGAATCGGTTCGGATCGCCCAGCAGATAGATTCTGACCTCAGCAGCTAGAGAGTGAAGCTTGCGGGCCAGTACCAGCCCATCGCCACCGTTGTTGCCAAGACCGCAAAAAATCAGCACCCGCCGTCCGGCAATGGGTGCCATGCTCTGAAGAACAGTACAGGCTGCTTGGCCGGCGTTTTCCATCAACAGTTCTTCAGCAATACCATATTGCTCTATCGCGGCACAGTCCATGGCGCGCATCTGGCTGACGGTGCTGACGTTCATCGGTAGTCCTCCAAAAGGAACGGGGCTTAGCGCTTGACCGGCAGAGGGATAACTCGGTTGCGACCGGTTTCCTTGGCCCGGTAGAGTGATTGATCGGCGGCTTCCATCAATGATTCGGGAGATCCTCCATGGGCCGGTACCGCAGTGGCTATGCCGATAGTGAAGCGCACGCAGGAATCGGCCAAAGAGCCGGAAGGGGGGATCTCCAGGGCATCGATGGCTTGCTGAATGCTGGTCGCCACCCGTTTGGCCCCGGTGTGATCTGTGCCGGGCAGCAGGATGATGAATTCCTCGCCGCCGTAGCGGGCCACCAAGTCGGTAGTGCGCTGTAGCGAGGCCTGAAGGGCGTGGGCTATTTCCTGCAGACAGTGGTCGCCGGCTTGATGGCCGTAGGTGGCGTTGAACTGTTTGAAGTGATCGACATCGCACATGATGATCGAAATCGGAGATTGTTCCCGTAACATCTGTTTCCAGCAAAAATTAAGATACTCATTGAACTTGCGGTAATTGGGAATGCCGGTTAAGCCATCGACCAGAGAAAGCTCCTGCAACTTTTGGTTGACCACGCGTAATGCTCCTTCAGCTTTGGACCGTTCTTCAATTTCTTCACAAAAGGCCTGATTGAGACGCTCCAGTTCAATGGTACGCTCCTTTAGCCGTTGATCCAGTATCACTATATCCTGACGGTTTTCTTCGGCCAGAACTTGATTGTCGCGAAATATTTTTTCGATATTTTCGAACCAGGGCCGCCACATGGAGGGGATACGGGCGTCGATGAACGGGGTTTTTCGCCGGTTGAGGGCGTTGATAAAATGAAGCATCTGTTCCGAAGGCCAGACGATGTGTTGGTGATTGAGAAAGGCCATGGTGCAGATCATGCCAAGCAGTACCAGCAGGGCGGTCAACGGGCCGCCGCCGAGTTGGGCTACAAAGGCTTTAGCCTGGGAAGGCCTTTGCTGAAAAAAGAGCACCTGCCAGGGAGCGTTTTGCAAAGGGGCATGCAATACCGACCAGGAACCGAGTTGAGTCAACTGCCAGGCCGGTAGTGATTCCAAATTGGCCGCTGCCTCTTGCAAGTCACCCGGTAAGGCATCTTGCAGGGTGGGGATTGTTAAGTTATCGGTACTGATGAGGGTCGGATGGGCCAGTAGTTGGCGGTCGCTGTTGATCAACAGCAGAGAGCCATTTGTCGTGGGGAAGTCCCGCATCAATGAGCTTAAGAACTCTATAGTCAGGTCGATGGCCACAGTGCCCATAAAGTGTTGGCCTTCGTAGACGGGAGCCGAACAGGTGGTCATCAGGCCTTTACCGTACACATCGAGATAGGCTCGGGTCCAGAAGGTTTGCCGCTCAGGATTGGGCGATGGCAGGCTGCGGCGGAAAAACTCATGTTCTTTCAGTTGTGGGCTGTAGCGAAACTCCGAAGCAGGTGCCCAAGGATAAATATTGATGAAATCGTTTTTTGAGAGGTAATAAACCCACGATAGATCGGATAAGTTTTCTGCAATGGCGCGAAATCGGTGATTGAGATTGAGAGCCATATACAGCTCCCGGTAGAACTCAGGACTGCGCCGCTGAATACTGCCATTGCCCGTTAGGTTGCCTACCATCTCCTCGGTGAGTGGCGGTTGGTAGTCATTCAGGTGAAAAAAGTCGCCGTCGGCGTTGTCGCGCAGTGCGTCAAAGGCCAGCGGGATTATCGGGATAGGGTTCAGGGCCCGATCGGTCAGGTCGGATTCGGCGCTGAGTTGCAGAGTGCGTACCTGGCTGCGGATATTGCCAAGCAAACCGTCGATGGTTTTGACCCGTTCACGAAAATGGTTCTGCAAGATTTGTTGTTCTGTGTTGTTGTGCAAGCGGTAGTTCAGCACCAACAGAAAGCAAAAGGCCAGAAAGATGGTGAACAATAAAGCCAACATCCGCAGGCTGTGCTGTGTATGGAAAGGAACCAGCGCGAGTTTTTTTTCAGTGGTGTTGTCCACGGTTATAATCGCCTGTTGCTGAGGAGGAGCTTGATAACTTAAGGTGTCGAATAAATGATAATATTAGAGCTTTCATAAAAAAAGCAAACTATTTTGCTACGATTTGCGGCCATTAGAGGATTAGCAAGAGGGTGGTGCAGTTGGTGCTGGGCCGGCTTCTGTCAGCACCATTTGGGTGATTTCCTGTAGCTGGGAAATCACTCCAAAAGCATCGCCAAATGTGTTGTTAGGGGCCAGTCGGTTGGGCATGACCACACAACGTAGACCGGCTTGCCGGGCAGCTTCAAAGCCACGGCGGGTATCTTCAATCACCAGACATTCCCCGGCTTGTAGCCCGCTGATTTTTAGCGCTTTAAGATAGGCCTCTGGGTTGGGTTTGCTATATTGGTAGTCTTCGCGGGTCAAAATAAAATCGAAGAATCCCAATAGGTCATTTTCTCGATGAATTAGATCAAAATGATCCCGTCGGGAGCTCGTTACAATGGCCATGGTGACCTTGCCATGCAAGGCGGCCAGTGTCTCTGCAGCGCCATCCATGGGGTTTGCACCGTTTTGCAGCAGTTCAGCGTAGCGTTGGTTTATATACTGTCGCAGCGTAGCGATGGTGTCGTCGCTGATACCTTGCTCAGTGGCGAGGCAGAGGGAACTTTTGCCCAAGCCCAAACTTATATGGGCAAATTGTGCCAGGGTCAGTTCGATGCCGACTTGGCGCAAGGCATCGCGGTTGGCTTCAAAATAGAGGTGTTCGGTGTCAACCAACACGCCGTCGTTATCCCAGAAAATCGCTTTGATCATGACATTACCCCGCAATGAATGGTTGATAAATAGTTCTGCATTATGGCATGAACGGATGGGGGATAATAGTCCTTGCCTTATCGTCATTTGACCCTGATATGTTAATGATTTCTTGAGGAAACCTTGTTCTTGAATGCCGATGAGTATTACTAGGGCCACGGAAGACATTATGGTTCGCCAATTGATTTACGTTCCCAAAGAGGATAAGGTGGAAGCAGTGGTTTGTCATCTGATCAAAGAACTGAATAGGCTTGGTTCTCTCGGACATTATCCTCTTTAGTTTGGAGTTTTTTTCACTAGGGCCGATGGCATCGCCACGGCAGCAGGATGGAAATAATCATCTGCGGGCCGGCTTAACAGAGGCCCGCCATCGGTATTAATAAGGAGATTCGTAATTATGAAAAAGCTATGGGTGTTTATTGTTACGGTAGTTGTTTTGGCCGCAGTGGTGGTGATTTTCGGTCTGTCCAATCTTGGGCCGCTGATCAAAAAGGCCGTTAACACCCAAGGGCCAAGGATTACTGGAGCCGAACTGAGTCTAGGGGACGTCGACGTTTCCCTGCTGTCCGGGCAGGTCACATTGCAGAAGTTTCTGCTCGGCAACCCTCTGGGATTTAATTCACCTCATGCTGTGGCCGTTAAATCGATCTATGTCGATGTCGATGAAAAGTCCCTGACCGGCGAGACGATCATCATCGAGCGCATCGAAGTGGTCGGCCCGGATATTTATTATGAAAAGGGCGCCGGTAGCGATAATTTCAAGGCTTTGCAACGTAATATTAGCCAGAGTGCGGGTGGTGGCAGCTCTACGGCGCCCGCAGACAGTGGCGAAAGCAGCAAGAAATTGCTGATTCGCGAACTGGTGATTCGTGGCGGCATGGTGCATCTGGCTGTGAAGGGGCTCGCCGGGCAGGATATCAGCGCCGTGTTGCCCGATATTCAGCTGAAAAATATCGGTCAGAGGCAGAGCGGTGTTTCGCCGGCCGAGGCGGCTCAAGAAATCTTTGCCGCTCTATACGGCTCGATTTCCTCGCCCGATGTGAGCGGAGTGCTCAGCAAGGGATTGCAGGATCTGCAGGGCGGTGTAGAGCAGGCGGGCCAGCAGGCCGTGGACCAAGCTGCAGACCAAGCTGCAGAACAAGCTGCTGGTGAGGTTGAAGCGGCTAGGGGAAAACTCAAGGGGCTATTTGATAAATAGGGTAGGCTGCCATAAGAAAAAGGCCGGCCCCACCACTTGGTGGGACCGGCCTTTTTTATGTAGGGGACGGAGCATAATGGATTAGGGTTCTACCGGCAGGTCGAATTCCATCAGAGGGCCGGAAAATCCCTGTTCCACGGGACCGTAGCAACGGTAGCTGAGACTGTCGAGTTTGAGAATCCCTTTGTTGTGTTGCTTGTCTATGTGTAAGCGCATGCGTCCTTCAGCGAGAATAGCGTCCGTTGAAAAATTAAACTGCCGAAAGCGTTCTTGGGGGCTCAGGGTCAGCCGGGCAAAGGGTTCTTCGCCCTTCACGAATTCTATGCTGACGGTCTCGCTACCCTCGGGTACCAGCCAGCGCATTTCGATACAAGCGAAACGCTTAACGCCGCGAGTCTCGGCCTGAACACTGCCTGCAGACAGGGTCGCTAATAGCAAAACAACGGCAAAGATTTGCCAGCCTTTCATTTCTCCTCCTGAATAGAAATACACATAAATTTGAACAGTCGTTCCTTACTTTAGCGCCGCAATGGGATTGTGTCCATTAACTCGGTCTTTGACCACTAGGGTAGTCACCGGCGCCTTTGAGTGTTTGGAAAACAGCAGGTCATGTCCAAGGCACAGGCCCATGCCAATGTTGAGCTCGGTGTCCCTTTCGGCAAGCAGGGTGGCCTGCCCGACTGGATTGCAGGAGGTGCCGCGATCACCTGGTACTAAAGCCTCCGCCGGGATGCGGCAGATTTTGCAGTCGACCCGTGTGACTTCAAAGGTCTGTCCCAGGCGTTGTTCCAAGCAGGCCGCTTCTTGTGCCACGGCAACGCAATGGGCTATGCCGATTCTCTTCCAACCCGCTGCTTCGGCAAAACGCAAAATCTCTTCAACCCGGTCAATACCCCGGGCCTTGGCGGCCGAAGCCAGTTTCATCAGCTGCCGGTCCTGTTCATCGTACAGGGCCAGGCAATCCTCTTCTGTTACTTTACGGTCGGTTGTGGCTAGAGCGCTGTGGTTCACATGTCCCTCGACTGAGCAAGTTGTGGTTGCAATACAATTGATCGTGATCTTTAGCAGTCCGCAGCTTGGTCATTCCTGTGATAAATGTCAAGGAGGCGTGTTGAGACAGGAGGTGTTTAGGACCTCATAGGACCGCTGGATTTCCGGGTTAGTTCAGGGAGGGCGCAATCGCTCTCAACGATATTGGATCAGCCATTCGTTGGCGGGCAGCTTCAGGGTGATCTGGTGGTAATCGCTGCCGAGCTCTCCCTCAGCCTCAGCCTCCTGGCCGCGACAGACGATGCGGTAGGCGGCGACCTGATCGAGACCGGTAGCTTTTAGAAAGGCTGTGGTGCGAATCATCAGCGAAACCACGCCCGTCAGTTGTCCGTCTTTAATGATGGGATAACGCATGGCGATCAGCCGAGGTTGTATTAGGCTTCCGTGTCCCGGTTCGCTTAACTGAGGGCCTGGAGAATTACGCATCAAATCCCAGAAATAGTCGAGCTCCTTGACCTTTTTCAAGTCGTAACCAACGGCAAGAAAATTGCGGCGGCGATAGACTTTGCGGATGACAAAATCGCTGTCGAGGAGGGTGCTGCCGAAAAAACCGTCGATGTCAGAGAGGAAGGGTTTCATTATCTTGCGAAAATTGTCGCCTGTCGGTTTCTGCTCGGCGGCCGATTCCAATCCGGCAAAAAGAGGGCCGAAATAGTTTTGGACACTTTGGCTCAACTCCGCTTCAGTCGGTGCGGCCAGTGCGGAGCTGTGGTTGAACAGGCCGGCGCCAAGCAATAACATCATAAACAAAGCAAATTTTTTCATCGGCAAGTCTCCTGGTTACCTCTAGTTGTGTAGCAGAAAGATAGATATATAGCCGCTATGGCGCGAGGCCAGTTCCACTGAAGCGAAGCCGGCGTCGTCGATGGCTTCACGCAAGCGGCCGCGGATGTTTTCGCGAATCTCTTCTTGGCGAAACAGCAGGTAACCCGACCAGGCGCAGAGGGCGCCGAAGGGATTGCTTGGCGTATCGACATCGACAATGACGATGCGGCCTCCCGGTTTGACCGTGCGGCGCAGTTCAGCCAAAGCACGCTGCTTGAGGGCAAACTCGATGTGATGAAAGAAGAAGGTCGATACGGCGCAATCGAAGCTGCTCTCGGCGTAGGGCAGCTGTTCGGCCAGGGCGGCATCGAATTGCAGGTTGGCCAGGGCGGAGCCCTTGCGCCGGGCCACGTCGATCATGGCGGCGGCGGCGTCGACCCCCACCACCTTGGATCGCTGGGGGTCGAGGTCCCGAGCGATCTCCCGGCTCAGGGTTCCGGTGCCGCAGCCGACGTCCAGTACTTGCTCGCTGCCCTGTAGCTTTAACAGAGCCCGAGCCCTGCGCCGGTACCCCCGCTCGAGACCGAAGGTCATCAGCGGCGCCAGCAGATCATAAACCGGCGCTGCGTGATCGAGGGTGCGGCCGCTGGTCTGGTTGGCCGGATTGGAGCTTTGTTCTTGTGATTCAACAGGCATAGCGCAAATCTTCCAGGTCGAGGATGGTGAGCATCGAACAAGCCATTCGGTCGGTGGACAACAGCGGAATACCGAGGCCGAGCTGTTTGAGGGCGGTCAGGCTTTCTTTAAGGTATTGCATTGCCAGGCGCACCGTTGGCAGGCTGGCTTGAGGCACCTCCTGATAGAGGCGTGCTTCGGCGGACGGCGGGCGTTGCTGCCAGGTCTGTAATATAGGGTGTTGTTCCTGTTCCAGAATCGACAGCACGTAGTTGTGGCGTCCTTCGATAAAATCCCTGGCCAAGTCCCGTAAATCGTCTAGAAGTTGGCAACCGAGGCCGAACTTGAGCAGAGCCTCTTTCAGCTCGGTCAGACGCCGCTGATCGATTTGCGGTTCAATAAGCTCGGGGCCGAGAAATGGAACGTGGAACAGGATGCCGGTTTTGAGCACATGGATGGTCGATAGTACATAGGCAGGAGCGGGACGTTTGCTGATCCCCCCTTCTTCGCTGGCCTCAAGGGCGGCGCTTGGCAACAGCACCTGCAGCGAGCTGTCGGCCAGTTGGCGGGCCTGGTCGGCGTTGATGACCCCATCGACTACCGCCTCATCGAGCAGTTTTTTCAATACCCGATCGGCGGCCATGATGGCCACTACTTGGCGCATAATCGGCGACTGCCCCGGCATGATCAGAGGCACGACCTCTTTGTCCTCGTCGTCGAGCAGGTTGTCGGCGCTGGTCACCCAGATGCGAAACAGGTGGTTAAGCTTGCCGTACAGCATGCGGCGCTTGTGAGACAGATCGAGTAGATGATAGCTGCTATGAAACAGGGTCGAGAAGATATTCTTGCGCAGGGTGTAAAAGTTGTCGGGAATGATCCCCATGGACACGCGGTAGTTAGCGGGGGCGTGACTCGGGGTCTGGATGGTTTCGTCGAGCAGGCGGTAGACCTCGCGGATACAATCCATCTGTTCCGCATAAGAACTCTTCAGGGTTTTCCCGGTCCGCCACAGGTCGAGCCAACTCGCCATAGCCTTGGGCCGCGTTGTGGTGTTAAACATAAATAAGGCATCCTTAGGTCGGTCGACCTGTCGTGGCCGGGAGGAACCGGCTGGTACAGAATTTCGAAGACCAGTTGATCGTGATTTGGCATGCTATAAACTTTTTGATTAACATACCAAATTGGTCGGGTATTTGGCAAGCTTCAATGGCTACCGATTTGGTAATGTTTTGTCTTCGCCTTGATAACTCGTCATCTTCATAGTACGGTGTGGTGCCCTGTCGGGCATTTCCGAATTAATCCTGAACGCTTAAATTGAGATGGGACCATGTTTCGTAAGCAAGACGCTTTTTTGTTGCTGACCAGTTATGTCACCATGGCTCTTGGCATCTTTCTGCCCGAACTGGCCGCGCCGCTGCGGGCAGTTCCCATGGGCTGCGTGATGTTTCTGCTATTACTGTCCTTTTTGGCCGTCGATCTGGCGCAGGTTCTGCGTTGTGCCCTGGCGGCCCCCCTTGATACGATGCGGTTGCTGGCCGTTAAATGCCTGCTGCTGCCGGTAGCGGCTTTTGCCCTCTATCATACTTTCTGGCCAGAATATCAGTTGTCGGCCCTACTGGTCGCCGGTGCTTCCACGGCTGTGCTGGCGCCCTTTTTTGCTCGTTTGTTTCGGGCTGATGTGGGCCTGACGGCGGCGGGCGTGATCCTCTCCTCGCTGTTGCTGCCCTTTACCCTGCCGCCCCTGGTGGCGGGCCTGGCTGGAGAGAAGCTGCAGGTGGGCGTCGCGGCCATGGCGCAGATGTTGGCATTGATGATTTTTGTTCCGGCTCTAGCCGGACGCCTTTGCGTACGCTGGCTGCCGAGGCCTGCTGACTGGTTGCTACAGCGCAGCTATCCCCTTTCTTTGCTGGCTGTGGCGTTGACCAACCTCGGGGTCTTTTCCCGCTATTCCCATTACTTTTTGCAGAATCCAGTCTTGGCCCTGCAAGCCATGGCTGCCGGTACTTTGCTGGTTGTGTTGGTGATGTTGCTTAGCCCCTTGTTGTTTCGCGGTACCACCCCAGAATTTCGTGCTACGGCCCTGGTCTGTACCCTGTTTCCAAACTACATTCTAATATTGGCCTTCAGTGGGCAATTCTTCGGCCCGGCCGAAGCGACCTTTGCCGCCACTTACAGCGTGCCGTTTTTTCTGCAGGTGCTGGTGTTGCGTAGGCTGATCGGAGTTTCTGGCGCGGCCCCCGTCAAAACACAAGCCGAATAAACGCCTCCAAGCGCAGGAAACCGCGCCTGCCGCCAATAGATATTGTTCTTGAGCAAAGGTTTGCTGGGGGGGGCTAGCGAGGCAGAAAGATTTCGATCGTAGTGCCTTTACCTGCACTGCTTTGCAGAGCGATGTGGCCGTGGTGACGCTTGACGATACTGAACACCACCGACATGCCGAGACCGATCCCTTTGTCGCTGCTCTTGGTGGTGAAGAAAGGATCAAAGATACGCTCCTGGGTGAGGTCGTCCATGCCGTGGCCCGTGTCGTGGACAGTAATCAGCACATAAGGGCCTGGAATTATTCCTTGATCGTGCAGGGGGGTGTGCTCTTCAATCTGCAGGTTGGTGGTGACGATGGTTAGGTAACCGCCTTTCGGCATGGCATCGCGAGCATTAATGGCCAAATTGAGGATCACCTGCTCTAATTCAGTACTTTCACCGTGAATATTATCCAAGTGTTCATCAAGTTGCAGATCGACCTTGATGTGACTTCCCAGCATGGGGATGAACAACTCTTCTAGATTGCGCAACAGGTCGTTTAGGTTTAATCGCTCGCTCTGTTCAGGGCGTTTGTCGCCGATCATCATCAACCGGTCCACCAGTTTTCGGGCTCGCTGCTCGGCGTCGATGATGGCTGTAGCCGCCTCCCTCAGTCGGGGTTCGGTAAGGGCCTTTTCAAGGATCTGGCCGAAACCGCCGACTACGGTCAGCAGGTTGTTGAAGTCGTGAGCCAAGCCGGCCGCCATGCAGGACACAGTCTCCATTTTCTGGCACAGAATTAGATTTTTTTCCAATTTTTTGCGCTCGGAAATATTGCAGATATGCAGAGCAACGTAGTCGACTTCTTCGCCAGTGTGGTTAAAAATTGGAAAAGCGCAGCACTTCAGGGTGCCGATATGGGTGTTGCTGAATTCACGAGTGGTCGGCCGACCACTGCGAAAGACCTCGGTAGCCGGACAGGTGGTAAAGGGGATTGCATCATCCGGATGGAAGATGGCGGCACAGAGGGGCTGACCGCTCCGTTTATCCAGGGGAACATCTTCGAAGCCGCCTCGCCAGTTGGATAGGATGACGCGGTGCTGCCGGTCGACCACCACTAGGCAATCAGGTAAATGGCTGAACAGCCGGTAATAGAGATCTTTAGCGTCAATGTTGGGTGGCCGTTCCGGCATGAGAAGTCCCTTCCCTTTGGGCCGCTTCAACGGCCGAGTTTATCATGGCAGTCTTTTGTAAAGTATAGCCTACTGGTAGAAGATGAACAGAAGGTCTGATTTTGGTGGTTTAAACAAAAGGGCTGGCGCAGTTTCTAGTGCTTGTATTCGATGGAGTCAGTCTGGAACTTAGTCAGTGGGTTGCCAATGGATGAGTTGTTGTTGGAAATCGATGCGGTAGTGGTGCTGCCTGAGGAAATCCATGCCGAGCAGGCCATCAAAGGGGGCGTCTGAGTCGTTAAGGTCAATCAGGTAGACTTCGGGCGTTTTCCAGGTATAGGGGCCGACTTGAAGGGCCGCAAGGCGGACCTTTTCGGTAGCGATAAGCTGGCCCCCGGCAAGCCGGGACCAACCCTTGCCCAGCAATTTTATTCGCAGCGATGCCACGGTACGGCGATGGAATACGGTTTGCGAAGCGCCGGTGTCGAGTAGTAATTGAGCATTGATCTGTCGATTGCCGTCGCTGAGTTCCACCGGGACCAGAACCTGATTGCCGTATACCTTTACCGGGGTGGAGAGTGACTTACGTTGGGCGTTCTCGGAATCCAGAACTTTCTGCTGGAGACCCCGGCGCTCCGTGGGGGCGAGGTATGCGTCATCAACGAATATGCTGGTGCCCTGTTCATCGACGTAGCTGTGAATCTCGCTGTGGCTGGCCTGGGGCAGCATCAGCAAGCCTAGGTACAGCAGGGACAGTGGGCTAAGCTTTACCGCCCAGAGCTGAATTCTTGGCTTTGTTACGGAATGGCTCGGTGGTTGGGCTCGCATCATTATTGTGGTGCCTTTTTTGCATTAAAACTAAAGCAGGTCTATCCAGTCAAAATATCGACAGGTGTCGGTTGGATAGGTTCCTGGCACTCAGGTTTTCTTTCAGTATATAGGCCCACGCCGGTCCGGCAAGGCCGGATGGCAGGAGCGGTGTCTCGGATGCGCCCAACCGAATCGATCGGTCGGGGTTGGTTAATAATACTTAAACGGTGTGTCCTTATCGGATAGCAGCCAAGGGAGCCGCATGAAAAAAATTCTCGTCGTTGAAGATTCCAGTTTTTTTGGCCGCATGCTCAAGAACAAGTTGACCGCTGAAACTGGCGCCAAAGTTTGTTGGGTAACGACCATGACCGAGGCGCTCACGCTGGTTCAGGACGATGCCAGTGAGTATGTCGCCGCCATCGTTAACTTCAACCTGCCTGATGCTCCACGGGGTGAAATTGTCAGCGAATTGGTCTCATGTAATATCCCGGTAATCGTTTTTACCAGCGTAGTCAACAAGGAGGTGCGTGAGCAGATCTGGGCTGAAAAGGTTGTTGACTACGTCCTTAAAGAAGGGGTGCAGAGCCTCGATTACCTGGTGGCTCTGTTGCGGCGGCTTGAGCGTAATCCGCAGACCGAGGTATTAGTGGTCGATGATTCCGCCTTGCCTCGGGAAGCCATCGCGGCTTTATTGCGGGTTCACCGGTATAAGGTTTTTGAAGCGGCAGACGGTCGCCAGGCTCTGCAAATCATGGCCGAGCATCCGCAGATTAAGCTGGTTATTACTGACTTTCATATGCCGAACATGGATGGCTTTGAACTGACCCAGACGTTGCGCAAGCAATGGTCCAAGGACGACATGGCGATCATTGGCATTTCTGCGCGGGGCGATAATGTCATGGCGGCGCGTTTTCTTAAATGCGGCGCGAACGATTTCATGGTCAAGCAGGCCTTTCTGACCGAGGAATTCTACTGCCGGGTCAGTCAGAATATTGAAAATTTGGAAAATATTGCGGCCATTCGCGAGGCGGCGGTTACCGACTTCTTGACCGGTTTGCCTAATCGACGCCATCTCTTTGAGGAAGGGGTTCAGGTTTGGCAGCAGGCCGCTGAGACCGATTTAGAGCTGTGCTGTGCCATCTTCGATATCGACCATTTCAAACAGATTAACGATGAATACGGTCATGACATTGGGGATTTAGCCATTCAACATGTGGCCCGAATATTACAGGACTCCTTGCCTGCCGAGGCGGTCCTCGCTCGAATGGGGGGCGAGGAGTTTTGTGCGTTATTGCCTCAAGGAAAAGAAAAGGCTGTTGAGTGTTGCGAAGCCTTTCGGCGAACTCTTGAGTTAACTCCTACCGACATCCCCGGCAGTGACTCTGCGATTCACCTGACCGTCAGTATCGGTCTTACCGCCGAGACAGATACCAGCCTTGAAGCGATGATCAATTGTGCTGATGTCTTGCTTTACCAGGCCAAGGACAGTGGCCGCAACCGGTTGGTTTGCTAACAGGATTAAGTAATACTTGTTTCGCTCTACTGTTTTTTGCTCCGAATTTGTTTTCTCTCGGCAGTCAGAGCATTTAATGGTTACACCAGAATAGAAAAGGCCCGGCGAAATGCCCGGGCCTTTTTTGTCAATAGTCGCGGTCGATCAGGCGTTTAATATCAGAATTTGTAAGTGACCCCCAGGGCGATGACCGGATAGTATTGGTATTTCTCCAACTCGTCCTCCAACTCCCGTTTCTCCTGCGCTAAATTTGTCTGGAAGGTAGGGTCCGAGGCAATCGGGCCGCTCGCTGAGAGATCAATATTGGCCTTACCCTGAAAAACTACACCAAAATCGCAAGTGAAGGACCAGCGTTTGTCTTTGCCGAGAGCATTTCCCCAGCCGATTCCCACATAAGGCGCGACCTCGTTGAAGTCGACCTTACCGTTTAGGGTCCCCAGCTGGGCCGCCGTATAGGTCGTGCCATCAAGGGTATAGCTGCTTTGGGAAGAGGCTTCAAAGTCGGCTTCACTCTTGTTGATCAAGGCCCCGGCACTGATGCGAAACCCGGACTTTTTGAAGGGGTACCAGTCTAACATGATCGGAAATGAAAGTAGGTCAGCGTCCACATCGTAATCTATGTCGCTGGTATTGATATCGAAATCGACGCTTAATACGTTGGCTCCAGCCCGCAGATTGAGCGCCGGCAGTATGCCGACGATGCCCTCGGCACCGGCACCCAGGGTGCTGGCTTTGATTCCAAGAGCAAAGTCACCGGTGTCGGCTATTGCTGAGGTCATGGGTAGGCAACCAAGCAGTAATGAGCAGAGTAGGCATTTAATGATTTGAAGCTTCATTGGGTCGTTCCTTTCTTGTACTGACAGGGGGCAACGGACTGTGTCGAAAAATATACGTGCGAATGTCTGTGCACTATGTATGAGCAATAGCTGCGCCAGTTTCGTTGGAATTACTCGTTTATTAGCGGTGAATTTGGTTATGTCTGTAATTTCAGATTGTTGTCTGTGGTGAGATGAAAAGTGCCAAAGGGTAGAGCTTGCTATGGCAAGAGCAAGAACTTTGATATGGCGATATGACGCTGGGTGGAGGCGATTTTTTGCACTTATGATGTTGCTCATGAAGAGTGAAATATGGAAATGGGTTCAGAGTGTAAAATTCTGTTCCGGTATAAGGTCCTGGAGAGGGGTGGGCAGCTTTCCTTTAGGGGAGTAATTGCTGTTCAGGAGCAAAGACCTTTGGAATTTGTTCCTGAAGCAGAAACTTCTCACAGGCATCAACCGGTAGTGGTTTGCTGAAATAGAACCCTTGCCCGTAAACACAGCCGTGTTCCTTCAAAAAGGCAATTTGCGCCTTATTTTCGATCCCTTCAGCGATAACTTCCAGTTCCAGGGCGCGGGCTAGGGCGATGATGGCTTCGACGATGACGTGGTTTCCTGCTGGCCCGCCGATACTCTGTACAAAAGACTGGTCGATTTTCAGTTTTGAAAGGGGGAACCGATGAAGGTAGCTCAGGGAGGAATAGCCAGTGCCGAAATCGTCGATAGCCAGGCTGACCCCTAGGGCATTGAGAGCCTCCATGATCGTAATGATCTGCGCGACCTCTTCAATTAGCACATTTTCGGTAATTTCCAGTTCCAGCCAGCATGCAGCCAGGCCCGATTCTTTTAAGGCTTGTTCCACGGTCTCTACCAGATCGCTCTGACGCAATTGCCGGGGAGATATATTCACGGCGACTTTACAGGGAGGGAAGCCTGCCTGCTGCCACTGCATAGTCTGTTGGCAGGCGGTGTTAATCACCCATTTGCCGAGGGGAATAATCAAGCCGGTTTCTTCGGCCATGGGGATAAACTTGTCAGGTGGGATTGTTCCATGTGTCGGGTGGTGCCAGCGAACCAAAGCCTCCATGCCGATTGTTTTGCCGGTGGTGATTTCTACCTGTGGCTGGTAATAGAGGGCCAGTTCCCGGTTGTCGATGGCTTTGTGCAGATTGTTTTCCAGAAACAGAGCCTGGTGCGCCCGGTCGTTCATATCCATGGTGAAAAACTGGAAATTGTTGCGACCCTGTTCTTTGGCCCGGTACAAGGCCACATCGGCCGTTTTCATCAGGGTTTCAGCCGTTAGGCCATTGGCAGGATAGAGACTGATGCCGATGCTGGCGGTGATGTACAGTTCGTGAGTGTCGATTCGAAAGGCCGTGGACAGGGTGTCGAGGATCTTTTGGGCAACGATGGTGAGTTCGCGGGATTCGGTGTTTTGTTCTAGCGCGATGACGAATTCATCGCCGCCGAGTCGGGCCAGGGTGTCCGATTCCCGCACGATGTTGGTTAGGCGTTTAGCGACCACTTGCAGAACATGATCCCCCACCTCATGGCCTAGAGAATCGTTGATGTTTTTGAAACGGTCTAGGTCAAGAAATAGCAGCGCAATGCTTTGTTCCATACGCTGTGCCTTTGATATGGCATGATGCAGCCGGTCATGGAACAGTAAGCGGTTGGGAAGGCCTGTAAGAGCATCATGGTGGGCCAGGTAGTCGAGGCGGTTCTGCTTATTGTGTAATTCCTGATCACGCATCTCGATCTGCACAAGCATTTCGTTGAAGTCTTCGATTAGGCTGCCGAGTTCATCGTGGCGCTCCATCTTCACCCGCTGGCTGTAGTTGCGTTCTTTCGATACCGATTTCATGGCGGCAGCGAGTTGGTCGATGGGTTGGGATATGATGCGCTGTAGCCGATCGGCCAAGACCCATGCAAGAAGGAAAGCTGTTCCAAGGCCCATGAAGCCGTAGCCGATATACTGAATCAAGGTGCTTTCGATAAGGGCCAGATTGGCGCGCAGGTAAATCAACCCCAATTTATCCGTGCCGTAATCGATGGGGTGGACGCTAACAAGATAGTCCCTGGCAAAGAGGTGTCCGGCGTCGATCAGCGCCGGGGACGGATAGGTGAGAACCGAATCGAGATTCTCTTGTTTATGGTAGCTGGAAAAGATGCGCCCCTCGGTATCGTAAATGAGACAGTCGGTCACCTGTGGGTAGGTTTTGAGGGATTCGAGAGTTTCTTTGGCGGTACGTTTATCGCCGAAGATTACCGAAGCTGCGCTGTTATTGGCGAGGTTAAGTGCCAGGACATTCATGTCTTGCGATAGTCTGGTGCGCAGAAAAGTCCGCTGCGTCAATACAAAGACCAGAAAGAGCACGAGCAGTACTGCAAGGCTGGTAAGGATGATGACCGCCTTGAGCTTTCTTTTAATGGACCAGTTGCGTATGTCTGGCGCAGTAAAATTCAAGGCTCCTCCTTTACTTTTCCGTCTTTGATAATCGAGTTAGCTAGGCGAAACAATTTGGAGCTAATGACCAGGTCGGCCTGTTCGGTGCTGTCTAGGTTAATGGAAAAACTGATGGTATGCTGGGTGTCTTGCAGGTATAACATGCCGCCTTTGCTGGTAAAATCCTGTATGTCGCTGATGGTCAGGACCGGGCGCCTTGCCACGGCTTCCAGAAGGTTGAAAAGTTGTCTAGAGGGCGATGGAGGGATATACAGTATGTGGTAGGGTGAATTCGGCTCCAATGCCTGCGTAAGGGATAGCTGTTGTACGACGATGGTTCGGCCTTCAAGTTGCTTTCCCCTCAGGTTGAAGAGCTCTTTTTGCATGGCGCCGTCCCCTATGACAGCAATGATCAGCGGAGTGTCCTGTGCGGGAAAAGAGTTTGTGGGCCAGGTGACAAAACGGGCAAAGTTATAGATGAGGGCGGCCATGACCTGCTCTTTTTCAAAATGGGCCTGGGCGGTGGTGGGCATGGCCAGGAAAACCAGCCCCATAATCGACCAGAGCGCTATATGTTTAAACCAGAGGCAATAGTTCATAGATTGGGCATCATGTTTTGTTGTGATGGATTTGCACAAGTCAATAGCGCCAGACCGCCTGGCCATAGATACCGCGAGGTACTTCCGAGCCTGGAGTCTGGAATTCCGGGTCGTATTCTTGATGGCTGCTTTGTAACAGGTTTTGACCGACTAGAGCCAATTCCAGGTCGGGGCAAGGCTGCCAGCCGAGGCGCAGGTCCAGGGTCAGGTAATCGTCGGTATTTCGAGCTGGAAGTTCGTCGGTATAGCGCAGCCAGAGGTCGAATTCGATGTCGTGTGGCAGGTCCAAAGAGGAACGAAGAGAAAGCTGGTGTTCGGGGCTGGTTCCATCCATTAAGTTGAGACTGAGAGCATCCGTGCTGTTCTTAGTCGCGTGAACATCCATTTGCAAATAACTGTAGGAGGCCTGCAGTCGCCAGGATTTGGCTACTTGCCAGTCGCCAGCCAACTCAAAACCCCAGGTTTCAGCTTTCATTTTATTATCGTTAGTGGCCGGAATTTTCACGTAATTCGGTAGCGTTGTAAGGTCGGGGGCCTGGTTTTCAAAAGAGCGTAAATTGTCGTAGCTGTTAAGGAAGAAGGTCAGGTCCAGGGAAACGGCAGAGTTCGGCATGGCTCGGTAGCCAAGTTCCCAGGCCAGCAGGTTTTCGCTGTTGTATTCGCTGTTGCCAATGGCGGTAATCACGTTCGGGGGTGTTGACGGGATCAAATAGATCCACATCATGGCGTCTTCTTCGATCCGGGATGGGGTACGTACAGCCCGGGACACGGCAGCCCATAGCGAATGGTGCGCATTCGGTGTCCAGATGAGGCGGGCATTGGGTTGGAATTCGAAACCGGTATAGTCGTTATGTTCGACCTTGGTACCGAGAACCAGCCGCAGTAGATCATTTTTAAGGGTAATTTCGTCCTGGATGAAAAGACTGGTCATGTGGTCGGTCTGGGTGCCATCACTAATGATGATGGCCGGCTCGTGCGAGTCGATGTCGTCCCAACTGGCGCGATAGGCAAGGCCCCAGATAATCTCCTGCCGTCGGCCAATGGGAAGACGGTGCTGGAAGTCGATGTCCAGGGTGTCGCGGACTTCTTTCACCAGGGCGGTTTCGTCCCGCTTGGTATGATCGTAATAGACCTGCAGAGTCAGGTTGGATGATGTGGAAAATGTTCGCTGCCAGCGGAGCAACAGATTGCCGCCAGAAAAATCAGTATCGCTGTCCGATATGGCGCGAAAAGTTGGCGCGAGCAGGCTTAAGTTTTCGTCCGTTTGGCCTTCAGTTCCGCTATAGGCATCGCCCTGAACGGTCAGGGTGTCCCGCGAGCCCAGGCGACTGTCATAGCGAAAACCGCTGCGAAAGGCATTCCAGTCGTCGGCTGCTTCGCCTCCTCCGATGGCATCATAGCCGTCCCGGTTGAAGTATTTTACGTAGGCTCGGTAGTTGCCATCCTTGCCGATGGGGCTACCGTATCGGACCCCACCGAAGCCCTGTTCCTCGCTGCCATAACCCCCTTTTACGAGCAGGCCGTGAGTCTTTGCGCTGTGCTTGGTAATGATACTTATGACGCCGTTGACCGCGTTGGCGCCCCACAGGGTGGCGCCCGGACCGCGGATCACTTCGATGCGCTCAATATCTTCCAGCAGGGTGTCCTGTGCGTCCCAGTAGACGCCGGAAAATAGGGGGGTGTAAACGCTGCGCCCATCCATGAGCACTAATAACTTGTTGGCGAAACGGCCGTTAAAACCGCGGATGGTGATGGCCCATTTATTGCCGTCTAGACGTGCCACATTGACGCCCGGTGCAAGGCGCAGTGCTTCAGGAATGCTGGTGGCCCCACAGCGTCGGATGTCTTCCTGGGTGATGACAAAGATTGCCGCTGCCGTGTTACTGATAGTCTGCGGTTTTTTAGCCGCTGAGGTGATTTCAAGTCGGAGCAGTTCTTCGATACTCAGACTCAGCAGAGCCCCTGTAGACTCGTTGTTAACGGCTGGGGAGGTTGCTCCTATGGCGGGTAGGCTCCATAACAATAAACACAGAATCCCCAACGTGCAAAAGAGCAGCCGGGCTAGTGGTCGGATCGAGTCGGTGAGGAAGATTTTTGCGGCCATGACATTTCCCCAGATCAAGTGATGTACAATGTGCTGTATTTGAAAAATAATTAATTTGCGCCTTTTAAAGGTCTAGTTGATAAATGGGGTCGTGTCAAATTGCGCTATCACATGTTGGGACCATTTGAAACGGTCACCGGCCACTCTCGAGTTGCGGGATGTTGCTTCCCATTGACCTTTTGCCTTGTTTTGGGCTATGATCCACTGTTCATCGGGCCTTTTGGCCCGGTTTTTTTATCTGCAGAAGATTGCTGAACAAAGGGTAATAAAGTGAGCAAGAATCATCGTAAGGAAGTCGACCGTCGCCGCACATTTGGTATTATCAGCCATCCCGATGCCGGTAAAACCACCCTGACCGAAAAATTGTTGTTGTTCGGTGGGGCGATTCAAATGGCCGGGGCGGTTAAGGCCCGCAAGGCGGCTCGCCATGCCACCAGTGACTGGATGGCCATGGAGCAGGAGCGTGGCATTTCGGTCACTTCGTCGGTGATGAAGTTCAATTACCGGGATTGTGAAGTCAACCTGCTCGATACCCCAGGTCATCAGGATTTTTCCGAAGATACCTACCGGGTTTTGACTGCTGTCGACAGCGCGCTGATGGTTATTGATAACGCTAAAGGGGTCGAAACCCAGACCCGTAAGTTGATGGAAGTCTGTCGCATGCGCAACACGCCGATTATGACCTTTATCAACAAGCTCGATCGCGAAGGTTTGGAGCCTCTCGATATCTTGGCCGATATCGAAGAGACCCTGCAGGTCGAATGCGCGCCTCTGTCCTGGCCCATCGGCATGGGTAAACGTTTTAAGGGCACCTATAACCTCTACCGCAAACGCCTGAGTCTGTTCATGCCGGGGCAGGAGACTCGCACCCAGGATGCGGTGGTGATCGATGATCTATCTGACCCACGCCTCGACGAACTGCTCGGTAGTCAGGCTGATGAACTACGCGAAGATATCGAACTGCTGGAAGGGGCTGCTAATCCCTTCGACCTTGAACAATACCTAAAAGGCAACCAGACTCCAGTGTTTTTCGGCAGTGCCATCAACAACTTTGGTGTTGAGGAAATGCTCGAGGCTTTTGTCGAGCTGGCACCGGCTCCCCGTCCTGCCCAGACCCTGACCCGGGAGGTCTCTCCTTACGAGGAGCCCTTCTCCGGCTTTGTCTTCAAGATTCAGGCAAATATGGACCCTGCCCATCGTGACCGTATCGCCTTTTTTAGGGTGTGCTCTGGCACTTTCAAGCGCGGCATGAAGGTCAAGCATCATCGCATTGGCAAAGATGTGATCCTGGCCAACGCCACAATCTTCATGGCTCAGGACCGTGCCAATGTTGAGGAAGCCTTCCCCGGTGATATCATCGGTATCCATAACCATGGCACGATTAAAATCGGAGACACCTTCAGCGACAAAGAGCCCTTGAAATTCATCGGCATTCCCAGCTTTGCTCCCGAGCACTTTCGTCGGGTGCGGCTAAAGAATCCTATGAAGACCAAGCAGCTTGAAAAGGGCTTGAAGCAATTGGCCGAGGAAGGGGCAGTGCAGCTGTTTCGGCCGCTGATCAATAGTGACTATATTCTTGGTGCCGTCGGGGTGCTGCAGTTTGATGTGATCATGTCCCGGCTGCAGAATGAGTACGGCGTCGATGCGCTGTATGAGGGAATTACCTACGCCACCGCCCGTTGGGTGGATTGCGAAGATAACCAAAAAATGGAAGAATTCGAGAAGAAAAACCAAGCTAACCTGGCTAAGGATTCTGAGGGCGGGTTGGCTTTCCTGGCCTCTAGTGAATGGCGCCTGGGACACACCATAGAACAGTGGCCTGAGATTGTGTTCCACAAGACGCGGGAGCATAACTAGTTTTCATCCGGAAACGGCTCTTTTCCCCAATTTCGGCGTTTGCGTGTGCGGCGTAAACAGCTACGCCTCCGTGCAAGCGCTTGATTTCCTTGACCTTGGGAAAAATTGCTCGTTTCCCATATGAAAACTGCACTGTGTTATGATGAGAACAGAATAAAAAAGGACGGCTATAAGCCGTCCTTTTTTTGTTTTTCTGCTGGCGTCGATGTACTTATTTTTGAGTTTCCTCACGGTCAAGATCCCGTACCTTGCCGACAAAATCGCTCATGGCACCGGCCATTTTCTCGACGAGCAGAGTCCATTGTTGCAGAAACTTTTCGCCTCCCGGGGTCAGGCGGTAGAGGCGTTTGGCTGGTCCGTGACCGGAGACATCCCAATCGGAGGTCACGTGGCCGTCGATTTCAAGTTGGCGCAGGGTTCGGTAAAGAGCGCCTCGGTCGACAGTCGCACCGGTCAAGCTGTGTTCGGGTAGTTCGCTGGCTAATTGGTAGCCGTGAGCGCTGCCCAACTGTTTGAGCAGCAGCAGAACCACCGGCTCGATAAATCGAGGAATGTTGCCGAAGCCGCCGCCCTGCGGGCCACGTCCCCGGCCCTGACGACAGGCTCCGCGGGGCATGAGATTCCTTTCTGGATCAGGAAATAAATTTAGTTTTCATCCGGAAACGGCCCTTTTCCCCAATCTCGACGTCAATCCGCGCGCTTGCTTGTGACTCGGGCCATCCCTGGCCCTTGCCCTTCGGGCAGCCAGAGGCTGTCCCATTTCGCTGTCCTGCAAAATGGTGCGGCGTAAACAGCTACGCCTCCGCGCAAGCGCTTGATTTCCTTGACCTTGGAGAAAATAGCTCGTTTCCCATATGAAAACTGCACTGTGTCCATCCATAGTTTCCGAATGGTCACTAGTTAGTAACATAAACGATTAATTTTGCTGGCAGATTAAACCAAGCGGAACTCATTTGCAACCGGGTGCCGTGGGATAGATTATTCATGAAACAGGTCTTTCTCCTCAAAGGTACGGAGACTTGTCTCCATGATTTAGTGAAACATGCTCGACTTGAAACGCTTTTTTGATTTACTCTGAGGCCTCAATAGTAAATGAATTACGTCCCTTGGGCTGGGTACCGACCAAAACAGGACAACAAGGAATGGGATAGCATGAATAATTCTACCGACAGGCGGCAAGGACGTATCCGTATTAAAGAGGCATTGGCCACCGCGGAGGCCAAGGAGCGAATCATCGTGCGGGGCTGGACCCGGACCGTACGGCGAGGCAAAGAGGTCGCTTTCATTGCCTTGAATGACGGTTCCTGTTTTGCTTCTCTGCAGGTAGTCCTGGGCCCCGACGTGGAGCACTATGAGGCTGCGGTACGCTGTGGTACGGGGGCTTGCCTAGAGGTGGAGGGTGCCTTGGTCGCTTCACCGGCTGCTGGCCAGCGTTGGGAGGTGCATGCCCACCGAGTAAAATTGTTAGGAACCAGTGACGCTGCCTATCCGTTGCAGAAGAAACGCCATTCCTTCGAGTACCTTAGGTCCATCGCTCATCTGCGGCCGCGAGCCAACGCTTTTGGTGCCGTGTTTCGGGTGCGCAGTGCTTTGTCTTTCGCAATTCATAGTTTTTTCCGGGAGCGGGGTTTTCTCTACGTCCATACGCCAATTATTACCGGCAACGATTGCGAGGGAGCCGGCGAGATGTTTCGGGTCACCACCCTCGATGCGGCTGAGCCCGCGAAGTTGGATGGTTCCATCGATTGGCAACAGGATTTTTTTAGCCATAGAACCGGTCTGACCGTTAGTGGCCAACTGCAGGGTGAACTATTTGCCAGTGCTTTTTCCGACATTTATACTTTTGGTCCGACCTTCCGTGCTGAAAACAGCAATACCAGCCGCCATGCTGCTGAATTCTGGATGATTGAACCGGAGATGGCCTTTGCTGACCTGGCCGAGGACTGCGCTCTGGCCGAAGATTTTCTTCGTTACCTGGTGACCTATGCCCTGCAGGAGTGTGGGGAGGATCTGGCTTTTTTCGATGAGCGTATCGAAAAGGGCCTGCTCGCTAAACTTGAGACGTTGGCCAAGGCCGAGTTTCAGACCATGAGTTACAGCGAGGCGGTACGACGGCTTGAACAGGCGGGCCGCAGCTTTGAATTTCCGGTCGCTTGGGGAGCGGATTTGCAGTCGGAACATGAACGCTACCTGACCGAGGAGGTGGTCGGTGGGCCGCTGTTTGTCACGGACTATCCAGCTGATATTAAAGCTTTTTACATGCGCCAGAACGATGACGGCAAGACGGTGGCGGCGATGGATCTGCTAGTGCCGAGGGTTGGCGAGATCATTGGCGGCAGTCAGCGGGAAGAGCGTCTCGATGTGCTGGAAAGCAAGATGGGAGCTTGCGGTATCGATCCACAAAACCTCTGGTGGTATCTGGATAGCCGCCGCTGGGGAAGTTGTCCGCACTCGGGTTTCGGTCTCGGTTTTGAGCGGTTGCTGATGTACGTTACAGGCATGGAGAATATCCGCGATGTGATCCCTTTTCCTCGTACGCCAGGCAACGCCAATTTTTAATACATTCGCAAAAACGTACAGTTAACTTTTAAGTTTCCCTCGGCGCAGCCGAAGCTGAGGGGGACTGGTATTAATCTACAGAGCCAAAGACAGGAGCGGAAACGGGATGCTGGAATACAAGGTCGTTGAAACCAGCCTGGTAACGGATGATGCATTGGAAGGGATTCTCAACGAATGGACTGCGGCCGGCTGGCATTACGAGAACATCCAGTTCGCTATGCGCGAGGCCAGTAAACGTCCAGCTATGGCTTTTGTGCTCTTTACCCGAGCATCTGACTGAGCCATGCTTGCGGCCTTATCGGATAGCTAAACAAAAAATTCGGTTTACAAGGCGCAGCGGTTTTTCAGGGGTGAAGGCATACAGGAGTATGGTGAAGTCCTGAAAAAAACGCAGCAACGCAGTAGGGCGTACTTTTGGCGACGCCATCAGTCGTCCCAGTCTTCGATTTCACGGTAGATGATGGTCTTTTTCGGATCAGAGGAGGGGGTAGCGCCGCAGAGTTCGCAGGTCGGCTCCAACGGTTCATCTTCGAGTAATTCTTTAGATCCGAGCTCGAGGGGGGTTCCGGTGCAGGTGCAATACCATTTGCGATAGATGCTCATAGGGCCTCCTATCGGTTCAGCGAAGGGTTGCTCCTGATGCCGGCCGCAACCGGGGGCCGATGTTACTCTGTAACACTATAACAAATGATAGCTACTCGGTCCCCGTTTGCTGCCGGATTCTCACCTACAGTTTTCGACTAGGCCTAAAAGATCAGTAGCTGAGGCCGGTCTTTTTTCGTACCTTGCGCAGGGTTTTTGATGCGGCGTAGCGGGCTTTCTGCGCTCCTTCCGCCAGAACCTTACGTAGAGATTCCTTGTCTGCCAGAAGTTCTTTGCGCCGTTCGGTGTAAGGAGCGAAAAAGTCGCGAACCGTCTCAAACAACTCCTGTTTGACCTCACCGTAACCGAGACCTCCCGCCTGATACCGCTGCCGTAAGGCCGCCTGCTGCTCCTTATCCAGAAACAGCCGGTAGATCTGAAAGACGTTACAATTGTCCGGGTCCTTAGGATCCTCCACCGGAGTCGGATCGGTGACGATACGCATGATCTGTTTGCGCAGGGGTTTGTCATCGAGGAACAGATCGATGGTGTTTTTGTAGCTCTTGCTCATCTTCTGCCCATCGAGGCCCGGTACCGTGGCCACCTGGTCGTCGATCTCCGGATTCGGCAGGGTAAAGGTGTCGCCGTAGTGGTTATTGAATTTGATGGCGATGTCTCGTGTGACCTCGACGTGCTGTTTCTGGTCCTTGCCCACCGGCACCGTTTCACTCTGAAACAGCAGAATATCCGCCGACATCAACACCGGATAGGCGAACAGACCGTGGTTGGCGGCGATACCCTTGGCGATTTTGTCCTTATAGCTGTGGCAACGCTCTAGCAGCCCCATGGGGGTGAAATTGGACAGAATCCAAGCCAGTTCCTGCACCTCTGGAACGTCTGACTGGACCCAAAAAACGCTCTTTTCCGGGTCGAGGCCCAGGGCCAAAAAGTTAGCGGCCGCTTCCAAGGTTCCGGTGGCCAGAGCTTTGCCGTCGCTGAGGCTGGTCATGGCGTGGTAATTGGCGATGAAGCAGTACAGCTCCTGGTGCTCCTGGTAATCGATCATCTTCTTCATCATGCCGAAGTAATTGCCCAGATGCAGGGAGCCGGAAGGCTGAATGCCGGAAAGAACACGCATGGTCGGTACCTCTTCGCTTGGTTATATAAGGTCGGCTAAAAAATAAGATGCTTTCGCAAAAGGAAAGCCGCGGTCAGTTAAGGCCGCGGCTTTTTTGTTTCTCCATCGCCAGTTGTTGCTGGTGACAGATTATCTTTCTAGGTGCGCGAACCGGTTTAAACTTTGGTTCAGCGCCAACCCTGGTAAGTCCTATGTATCGAATGTATTGATTTCATGGTGGCCAACGTTAGCAGTTCTTCCGCAGCCCGTCAACGGCCAAATCAGTCTTGTTCTGCCGCGCCTGCTGGAGCAAACATGCTTGCCAGTTGTATCAGCTGCGCCAGTTCGATACCGCTTTCCTTGAGCAGCTTGAGAAGAATCGGAAAGAGCTGCATCAAAAACATCTGGTCCTGCATGGCATCCTTGGCTAATTCAGGCAAGGCGTCGAGCAGAAAGGCTTTTTTAGCGTCACTATCGAGGGACAGTACGGCCGCTTTAAGTTCTTCTGGAGACATTCGGGGTCAATCCTCCTTGGTTAATGTTGGGATATGCTCGGACTTAATGCTGGATGAGATGGATAAGCAAAAAGTTCGACCTACAAGGCGTAGGGCTTTTTCAGGGGTGAAGACATACATAGGTATGTCGAAGTCCTGAAAAAGCCTTGCAACGCAGTAGGGGGATTTTTTGCGACGCCATCAAACCTCGCCAAAGGCGACTCGGTAGACGTCTTGGTAGTCTTGGGCGAAATGGACTTCGAGGCCTTCTTTGAGATAATCGGGCAGTTCGTCGAAATTCTTGCGATTGTCTTCAGGGAAGATGATCTTGGTCAGACCGGCCCGACGCACGGCAATGGTCTTTTCTTTGACTCCACCGATGGGCAGCACGCGCCCAGTGAGAGTCAGTTCGCCGGTCATGCCGAGCTTTTTTATCACCGGTTTGCCAGTGATCATCGATAGCAGGGCGGTGGTCATGGTGACCCCTGCAGACGGGCCGTCCTTGGGTGTGGCACCGGCTGGCACGTGCAGATGGACGAAGTGCTTATCAAAGAATTCTGGATCGATGCCGTATTCCTGAAGATGGGCCATGACGTAAGAATAGGCGATTTCGCTACTCTCGATCATAACGCTGCCAAGCTGACCGGTTTGCTTAAAGCCTTTATTTTTGCTCGGCATGGCTGTCGCTTCGATCTGCAGGGTGGCTCCGCCCATGGAAGTCCAGGCCAAGCCGGTAACTACCCCTGGGACGCCTTCAAAGAGCTCGTCTTTGGTGAAAATTGGTTTGCCCAGATACTCTTCTACGTTCTGTTTGCCGATGGTGATCCGCTCGACTTGCCCCTCGGCATAGGCCATGGTCGCTTTACGCATAATCTTTTTGATCAGGTTCTCCAGGGAGCGTACACCCGCTTCCCGAGCATAGCCGTCGATAATCACTTTCAACGCATCCTTACGGATCGTGATATGAGATTTTTTCAGGCCGTGATTTTTCAGGGCCTTGGGAATCAGATAGCGGCGGGCGATCTCCAGTTTTTCTTCGAGAATGTAACCAGCCAGACGGATGATCTCCATCCGGTCGAGAAGTGGCGCCGGAATCGTATCGAGGGTGTTGGCCGTGGCTACGAACATGACATTGGACAGATCGAAGGGAACGTCCAGGTAATGGTCGCGGAAGGTGGAGTTTTGCTCCGGGTCGAGGACTTCAAGCAGGGCAGAAGCTGGATCGCCCTGAAAGGAGGCGCCGATCTTGTCGATCTCATCCAGCATCAGCAGAGGGTTGGCGGTGCCAGCACTTTTCATGGCCTGGATAAAGCGGCCGGGCATGGCGCCGATATAGGTCCGGCGGTGGCCCTTGATCTCTGCTTCGTCCCGCATGCCACCCAGGGAAAAACGGTAAAAAGACCGGTTCAGGGCACTGGCGATGCTCTTGCCAACAGAGGTCTTGCCGACACCGGGGGGACCGACCAGACAGATAATCGAGCCGGAAATATCGCCCTTCATCTTACCGACAGCAATAAATTCAAGAATCCGATCCTTGACGTCCTTGAGGCCGTAGTGGTCTCTATCGAGGATCTTTCTCGCTCGCGCCAGATCGTAAGAATCCTTGCCGTACTTGCCCCAGGGCAGGATGGTCAGCCAGTCGAGGTAGTTGCGGGAAACCGTGTATTCCGGTGAAGACGGATCGAGCAGGCGAAGTTTTTCCAGTTCCTCGTCGATGGTTTTTTGGGCTTCTTCCGTTAGGGTCAGCTTCTGCAAGCGTTTCTGGAATTTTTCGATTTCGCTGGTCTTGCCCTCTTTTTCCAGTCCGAGTTCTTTTTTGATTTCTTTTAGCTGCTCGCGGAGGAAGAACTCCCGCTGTTGCTTGGAGACCTTGGCTTCGATCTGTTTGGAGATCTTGGTCTGCAAACGGGAGACTTCCAACTCTTTTTTCAGTAGCACTAATACCTTGTCGATGCGTTTACGTACGTCGAAGGTCTCCAGGATTTGCTGTAGTTCCGGTCCATCGCTAGAGGTCAGATTAGCGGCGAAGTCGGACAACCGACCCGGATCGTCCATGCTCTGGCGGTTGAGAAACAGTTTGATCTCTTCCGAGTAGAGGGGGTTGATCTGCACCAGCTCTTTAAGGGCGGTAATGATGGCCATGGAATAGGCCTGCATCTCGGCATTGACCGACATCTCAGCGGCAAAATGGTAGCTGACGTGAGCAAAAAGTCCTTGCTTGGAGGAGAGTACCTCATCAACGCTGAAGCGCTCCAGGCAGTTCATCAACAGATGAATGCTGTTTTCGTCGGTATGCAGGACCTTCATAATCTTACCGACCACACCGATCCGATACATGTTGTCCTCAGAATCGGGTTCTTCCGGGTCTTTGGCCAGCACGAAACCGATGGTTTTAGTCGGGCTTTCGGAGGCTCTCTGAGCCATGGCCAATTGCGGCTTTCCGCTCAGTACCATGGGCACCAGGGTGCCGGGAAAGGCAGGCCGAGGCCGCAGCAGGATGATGGGTAGAGTCGGCGGCAGCGCATCACTGGCCAATACCAAGGCGTCCTGGCTTTCTGCTCCGGTGTTTTCTTCATCGGAGTCAACAAGGCCATCTTCGCTATCGAGAATAGGGGGGGTGTTTTCAGGTTTTTCCTGTTCTTCGCTCATGGATTTCCCTCTCCTTAAAATATACCGTAATAGGATAACGGCAAACTAATCATTGCAACCTGGAATGTCAACCGCTTAGGTGGGGTGTTCTTCGGCGCCGGTAGTGTAGTTTCTCAACGAAGCGTCGGCTGTTGCAGGCTGCCTGAAAGGCGTATGCGGCGACCGCCGTTGGGTGCACTAGTGCCAATCAACGACAGAAGTTCGCCCAGCGCCGGGTTGAGTCCGTTGCCGGGACGTAGTTCGAGAGTCAGGTTGAGCCGGCTGACGGCGGGTGATGCCCCGATCATAATTGTTCCTTGGCCGCTGCCTTCTAAAGCGCCGCCCTTCAGGGAGAGTTTTTTCAGACGTAGGGTCTTTCCCTGGCCTTCGGCTTGTAGTTCCAGTTGCCCAAGATCGAGACTACCGCCAGGCACGCCGTAGGCTTCCAGACCGGAGAGTCGAACTTGATTGAGAGTCAGATTCAGGTTTCGTTCGCCGGACCGTTGTAGCGGAAGCAGCCCACTGAAGTTACTGTTTTCCACTACCCCCTGAATGGATAGTCCGCCGTTGATCTGCAATGTTTCATGTATTGCGACCTGGTTGGCAACAAGGGTGGTCTGACCATTGCGTCGGGAGGTCCCGGTCAGGGTGCCGCCATTCAGACTGGCACGAAAACGCAGGCCAGGGGCGTCGCCCAGAAGAGAGAACCATAATGGCGAGACCCGCACTCTTCGCAAAGGTAGGGAGCGATCACCAGCTTCGGGAAAGGTTAAGTCGACCTGGTCGCTGGCCAGCCCAGGGGGGAAGAGCAGTCTGGGTGGCGAGAGCTGGGCCTGTAAACCGTAGCGTTGAACAAGTTCCATCTGCAACCGGGCTTTTAAGGTGCGACTTGGGAATGCCCAGTAAAAACTGATTAGTGCGGCAAAAAGCAGCAACAGAGGGGCAAGTAGCCACCAGGCCAGGTGATCTCCGAAAAGACGGCGCAAAGAAGCAGTGCCGATCATGGATTCCTCCGATAGCTGGCAAAGGTTACCACTACATCCAGCAGGTTGCGGTCATCAAACCGTGGCTTGATTCGCAGGGTTTTGACCAGCATCGGTGCCGGTGCGGTATCGGCCACAAACAGAAGTTGGATCAACTGGTTCAGTCGAATTTTTTCCAGTTTGACTTCGACCGCTTCCTCACGAAAGCCTTCTATGGTAGCGGTCGGTTGGGGCCGCATGGAGGTCAAGTTATCGCGTCCAGCCAGGCGGATGCTGGTTGCTTCAACGAAGGACAACAGTGAAAAGTCACCGCCAGAGGCCAAGCGTCGCTCGCTGGCAGCTAGTTGTTGTTTCAACTGCTTGTATTCCTGCCCCAGTTGGCGAACTTCAGTCAGTTGCCGCTGTCGCGAGGCGATTTTGGTATCGAGACGTTTCAAGGTGGCTCGATAGGGGGCGACGATGCCAAAGAGGAAGAGTAGCACGACGACGATCACAGCGCCTGCCAGTAGTGTAAGCCGTTCTCGCTGGCTGAGTTGGTTGAATTGGCTCAGATTCAAATTCATGGATTTCCCCCCCTGCTAAAGGTGAGGTTGAGACGAAAACTAATGCGTTGGTTGTCGATGCTGGTCTTGGCGTCGCTGATCTGGGCTTCACCAAACAGGGGCGACTGTTCTAAGCTGCGGGCGATACGGTTAATGTCGTCGTAGGAATCGGTGGAGCCTTCAAGGCGCAGGCCGTCCGCGCCGTAATTCAAGTGGTCGATATCGACACGAATGTCTTTCGGCATACGAGCGGAAACCTCCTGTAATACGGCCAGAGCCGCATTGTTGCTACCGACCCCGAGCAGACGTCCCTTGCTGCGCAATTGTGCGATGGCCTGGCGCATCTGCAGGGGAATGTCAACGATGGTTTGGGCTTCGGGTAGGGTGCTGCGGAACTGGTTGTTCAATTGTTGTTGCAAGGCTTCGGCCCGCTGAGCTTTGTGGGCGTAGCCGAGCCAGGCTGAAGCACCGGCTAGGAGCAGCGTCAGGGACAGAATTGCTCCGGCCACCACCAGCTTTTTCTTTAACGCCGCCCATCCACCCTTCAGAGCAAAGACGCCGCGGCGAAAGTTGCCGCCGTCTTCTCGATCGGAACGTAGGGCGCGCCAGGCCAGAGTCACTGCTGGCAGAAATTCGGCGGCCACCGGCTGTCCTTCTAACGTCCATTCAGGGATCTCCCCTTGCTGACCCTGCTGGCGTAAGGCTTCTAAAAGGGACTGGTCTGCCTGGGGACCAAGCAAATACAGGGGCAGTCCGCTCAGCCGGTGTTGGGCCTGCAACATGCGGCTCTGCTGCAGAAGCCAGGCGGGTCGCTCAGGACCGTCTGGGACTTGTAAAAAGAGCCGGTAATCTGCGGTGTGGCCCTGTTTTAAAAGGGCGATGACGGTTTCCTCTTCGCGTAGCAGGACCACCATGGCCGATTCGCAACGCTCGGCTAAGGCCTGTGGCATGGCGAAGGGAGCCAGATCAAGGAGCTGCAGGGGGATTTGCTCGGCTTCAAAGGGTTCCAGAAAGTCCTCTATCGCCTCTTTAGGCACGGCGCTGGCCGCCACCCGGCAGCCCTCCTCCTCCGGAATCCGGGAGTGGGTGACAATCAGGCAACCCTGATCGGCGACGGGTAACTGGGCGGTCAGGGCAAGATGCAGGGCTTCTTCGACTTTTTTGGGGTCGGCAAAAGGATAGTGCAGCCAGCGGGAAAACCCGGCCGAGGCCGGCAGAGCCGCAGCCAGGCGGTCGCCGTAGATACGGGTGTCCCCGGTTAATTCGCGCAGAGCCTGGCGCAACTCCGTTGGGTCGGCCCAGGGGCGTTTGTCGGTGGCGAGGAGTTGCGGGCCGTCCGTGTCGTAACCGGCAATGGCCAGCCGTACCCAACCCCGGTCGATGTCGATGCCGATAAATCGTTTATCCATAAGCGGTCAATCCACCTTAAAATAGAGGATTTGGTTCCCGTCTTTTTTAATGTCAGCCTTCAGGGTGCTGTTACCGCTACCGGTTTCAGCCCGGGCCGATACGCGATAGCTGGAACTGTTGACCTTTATGTAGCGGAAGATGAATCCGTAGCTTTGTTCCAGTTCCGGAAGTTCTTTGAGTTGACGAATAGCTGTTAACGGAGTCTGTTGGCGGACGCTGATGATAGCGTCCGCCGCTTCCGACTCCATTTCGTAGGCCAGAGCCAGCAGCAGTTCGCGACTAGCCGTATTAACATTGACCAGCCGATCACCCCAGATGGTGACATGGGGAGCGAGCTGCTTGAACAAATCCGGAGATAAGCCTCGGACTCGCAGTAGCTCCGGCAGTTCGTCAAAGGTACTGTTCTTGATCGGGTAAGGGCTGGCGAGTCCCTGGTAATAGTCCTTTTCGGCTCCTGAGTCTTCGGGGTCATCATCCGGGTCGAGCCAGTCGATCAGGGCAGCGGTCAGCTCGGCCCCTTCGTTGATCTCCAGTCTCTCAAACAGCCGCAGTAGACGTTCTTTGATAACCACATCGGTATTGCCCTGACTAGTGACCAGCCGGTTCAGGTTGAGCCGGCCGTCGTGGTCCGCGATGCTGATGGAAACCACCCCATCTCCCAACGGATAGTCGCTGATGGCTTGGGCCCAAGTCTCGTCCCGGCTGTCGTGGTCGTTATTGTCTTCCTGCAGAAGCATGCGGCCGAAGCGAACGCCGCCCTTAGCCAGATAGTAGGCTTTGGTTCGATCGCGAAAACTTTCCGCAAGGCGCAAGTCGACCAGAGTCGAGAAAGCGAAATCGCTGAGCAGGGCGGTGAGCAAGGTCACCACCACCAGTACCAGCAAAAGAACCGTTCCCTGTTCCTGCCGCAGACGATTCATAGGCTTTTCTGCAGGGGCGCCAGTTCAATGGCGGTCAGAAAGGGTAGTAACCCATCGGCCCCTTTGACTGTCAGGGTCAGCTCCACCAGATCGGGCAGGCCTCCCTGCTCAGTGCTGCGCCAATCCGGTTGCCAGTCCCCTCCGCTACGAAATCTAAACTGCAGGTTTTCAATGCCGGCCGCCAATCTCTGTTCTGGTCCTTCGCTGGGCAGCTGGCTGTTAAGAGGATATTCGTCCCGCAGTAGGACTTTTTCACCTTCCCCATCGTCGGTTAATCGGTATCGAACCACAACGATGCCGCTGCCGCCGGAAGCGGGAGTGGCGGCCGTGGTCGCTAGTTGCAGAAAAGGGGCCCCGCTCTCATCCAGACCACCGGCAAAGAGGCTTCCCGCGGATGTTGGGCTGTAATAGGCGCCCCGTAATTCTCTTGCCAACCGTTCGTTAATCACTCGAGCCAGGTGAAACCCTTCACCGTCGGCGCTGAGGCGGTCGCGGGTGCGGCTGACCGAGGTGACGATACCGTAGGTTGTGGTCAGCAGCAGGGCGCTGACCGTTACCGCAACGAGCATCTCTATGAGGGTAAAGCCTTTGTCGGTCATGGCTTTCTCTTATCGCAGCATAAAGGAGGTCAGATCGACCGCCTCATTGTTGTGTTCATTGCCCCAGGCAACAATAACCTTTACCTCCATAATCGAAGGCAAGGGTGTTTCGGCGACGGTAAAGTACCAACGGTACTCTTCAAAGGGGGCCGCGAAGGATTCGCTAGCAATCTCTTCGGGCAGGCCGGAGGTTTCAAACTCGGCCATTTTGTATTGGGCCAGCATCGTCGCGCGAGTAGTTTTCTGTAGCCGGTCATGGACCTCGATGGAACGGTTTCCCAGAGATAGAAGCGCCATCAGCGCCGTGGCCACAATGACCAAAGCGATCATCACTTCAAGCAGGGTAAACCCCGTTGTGGCAGCGCTGTGTCGAGGCAGTTTCATGGTTTTATCAAAACTCCCGGTAGCCATCGTAGGTTTCGCTGATCCCGGTGAGGGGCATCAGGCGTACGGTCAACTGGGCTTCGTCGCCGGCTTCAAGATGAATGACTGTTTCTTCCAACCAACCGGCCGGTAAAATACGCGTCGTGACCGTCTGACTGCTGAACTTTCCTCGCCCAATAATGGCAATATCCTTGATTCGGGCCTGTCCGGTCGGTGACCGTTCCCTGCCGGGGCCAGTTAGGGTGATCAGTTCGCCATCGGATTCCAGGCGCTGGGCGAAAAATACCTGGCGCTGTAGATCAAACACCAACTGGTGCTCCAGCCCGGTAAGGGCGGCCTCGTTGTAGCACCAGCGGGTCATGCCGCTGATGCGGCGGCCGGTGGAACGCAACGCCCTATGTTCACCGCCGCTGAGCAGGGGTATGGTCAGGCCGGCGAACAGGGCGATGAGCAGGGTGACCACCGCCAGTTCGATCAGGGTGAACCCGGAACGATTATTCCAGTTCCCAGCTGCGCACATCGGCATCGTTTCCTTCACCACCCGGTTCGCCGTCGGCGCCGTAGGAGATAATATCGTATTGATCATGTACGCCGGGGAACAGATAGACATAGGGGCTGCCCCAGGGGTCCACGGGGGTCTTCTTCAGGTAGGCGTTTTCCGGATAGCGGCTCGGAATGCGCCCGGTCTGCGGTTTGACCACCAGGGCCAGCAGGCCCTGCTCGGTGGCGGGGTAAAAGCCGTTGTCGAGTTTAAACAGGCCGAGGGACTCTTCAATGCCTTTGATGTCCACGGTAGCCTTGGTGCGCCGGGCTTGTTCTGGACGTTCGAGGATGCGAGGGACCACAATCGCGGCGAGAATGCCGAGAATGGTGACCACTACCAGGATCTCGATGAGGGTGAATCCCCGTTGGTTTTTGTCGATAGGTCTATTCATGAATAAACTCCTGTCCTGATTTTAATTATACCCTGAAATTTTGAGCCTGTGGTTTATCCCATGCCCTGACTGGCTTGAAAGATGGGTAGCAAGATGGCCAAAACCACGACACCTACTACGCCGCCCATGACTAGAATCATCAGGGGCTCAAGCAGCGGCAGCAGGGCGGCGATGGATAACTCCACCTGCTGTTCGTAACTTTGTGCCGCCCGCAATAACATATTTTCCAGCTGACCACTCTTTTCACCGGCCGCCGCCATTTGTACCAGCAGGCGGGGAAATACTCCACTCCGCTGCAGGGGGGCGGCCAGGCCTTCCCCTTCGCGAATGCTGACTGCGGTATCGGCCAGTGCCTGGCGCAGGATTTTGTTGCTGATCAGACCCCGAGAGATATCGAGGGCGGTTAGCAGGGGTACGCCGCTTTGCAACAGGGTGGCCATGGTGCGACTCAACCGGGCGGTAGCGGTAAATAGGTTGAGTCGCCCGATAAGGGGCAGTTGCAGGGCTCGACGGTGTAGAGCCAGGGAGCCCTTTTCGCTGCGTGCGTAGCGCCGCAGGAAGAGAACCGCCAGAATGGCCAGTAATAGCAATATCCACCAGCTGCTAGAGAGCAGGTTGCCAGTACCAATCAATAGCCGGGTCATTAGGGGCAGCTCCATGCCCAGATTGTCCAGCATGCGGGTGATCTGCGGTATGACAAAGACGAAAAGTGCCAGCAATACGGCGCTGCCGACCAGGCCCATGAGAGCTGGGTAGGTCAGGGCTGCCCGAATGCGACTGCGGGTCCGGGCCTGATTTTCCTGCAGGTCGGCCAGTTGGGTCAGCACTTGGTCAAGAGTGCCGCTGCTTTCCCCTACCTTGACCATGTTGACGTAAAGGGGGGAGAAGATTTGCTCCTGAGCTTCCAGGGCGAGGTGCAGGGACTGGCCTTGCACGACCTCTTCACGGGCGCGGTTCAAGGCCCGGGACAGGGTCGGCCGCTCGATTTGCTCGGCGACAGAGGACAATACCTCGTCGAGGGGCAGGCCGGCGCTTAACAGGGTCGCTAACTGACGGGTGGCGGCGGCCAACTCCAGCAGCGGAATGCCCCGGCGTTGCCAGCGGAAAGAGGCGCGGCGGCTTTTGCTGGAGAGCTCCTGCACTTCGGTGGCGAAGATCTGCTGGTTTCGCAAGGTTTCTAAGGCGGCCCTGCGGCCGGTTGCCTCCAGAGTTCCCGTTACCTTGGCACCGCTGGCATCGAATCCACCGTACTCGAAACGGGGCACGATCAGGTCTCCTCTTGAGTGACGCGCAAGATTTCCTCGATACTCGTTTCACCGGCTAGAGCCTTGACGATGCCGGCCTCACGCAGTGAGGTCATGCCGGCTGCTACGCTCGCCCGCTTGATAGCGCCGGCGTCTTGATTCTGCAGCAACAGATCACGCACCTTTTCATCAATGGTCAATAATTCATAGATGCCGCTGCGACCCCGATAGCCGATGTCCATGCACTGATCACAGCCGACCGCACGGTAAAGCATGCCGTCAGCGGGCAGTTCCTGCGACAGCCCGGCTTCGCGTAACAGCTCAGGACTCGGTTGGTAGGCCTCGCGGCAGTGGGGACAGAGATTGCGCACCAGCCGCTGGGCCAGGATGCCGACGATGGAGGAGGCCGCAAGAAACGGTTCGATGCCCATTTCCACCAGTCGGGTCAGGGCGCCGGCGGCGTCGTTGGTATGCAGGGTAGAAAAGACCATGTGACCAGTCAGGGCCGACTGAACGGCAATCTCCGCCGTTTCCGTGTCGCGGATTTCACCCACCATGATGATGTCGGGATCCTGTCGCAGGATGGAGCGCAACCCGGCAGCGAAGGTCAGCTCGATTTTGGGATTGACCTGGATTTGGCCCACCCCGTCGAGCTGGTATTCAATGGGGTCCTCGACGGTGATGATGTTCTTTTCCCGGCTGTTGAGCAAGGAGAGTGCGGCATAGAGGGTGGTGGTCTTACCGGATCCGGTTGGACCGGTGACCAAGAAAATGCCGTGACTCTTGCGAATCATGCCGTGAACCTGCTGCAGAAGTTCGGGGCCCATGCCGATCTCTTTCAGCGTCAGCACGTTGCTCGATTTATCGAGCAGGCGTAGTACGATACGTTCGCCGAAAGCGGTGGGCAGGGTCGAGACGCGCACATCCACATCTTTGCCGGCGATGCGCACACCGAAGCGACCGTCCTGGGGCAGGCGTTTCTCAGCAATATTCAGGTTGGACATGATCTTGACCCGACTGCTGATACTAGCCTGGGCCTTGGCTGGTGGGCGTAAAACTTCATACAGGATGCCGTCGATGCGATAGCGAACCACCAGCTCGGTTTCAAAAGGCTCGATGTGGATATCGCTGGCTCGCTCCTTATACGCCTGGGTCAGCATGCTGTTGACAAAGCGGATGATCGGGCCTTCGTCGGAGGCGTCCAAAAGGTCGGCCGGTTCTAGCTTGCCGGGCAGGCCGCTATCGTCGCTGTCGCTGATTTCTTCTGCCACGTTTTGTGCCTTGCCAGCATGCTGCTCGTAACTACGGTTGATGGCTCGCAAGATCTCTTCATCACTAGCGACAACAATATCCAGCTGGCAGCGGGTCAGGGTGGTTAGATCGTTGAGGACGCGGCCGTCCAAAGGATTGGCAGTCGCGAGTTTGAGATGGCCTTCGCTGCGTTTAATGGGAAAGATGTGGTGCTCTTTGGCAAAGGCGATGGGAATCAGTTTGAGGAGCTCATCTTCGGCCAGCTCGGTGAGCTGCTCGCAAAAAGGCAGATCGAGTTGCAAGGCCAGAGCCTTGGCCAGGGTGGCCGAGTCGATGGCCTTAGCCCGAATTAGCAACTCGCCAAGACGCAAGTCGCTCTGCTGCTGGGCAGTCAGCGCCTGCTCAATGGCTGCGGCAGGGACCGCGCAATGTTGCTGCAGAATTTCGCCGAGTGGCTTCCAATTCTTCATAAATAACTGCTAGAGGCTCGATGCCGACGGCTCGTTGCTCTCAAAGGGAGCATAGAGCAGGTCGTTGCCGAGCAGTTCGGCCGGAATCAACGGCGGAGCCCCTTCAGGTCTGAAGGCTTCCATGGCTCTGCTGCTGCGGCGGGTTACGGCGGCCAGGTCGTCCTTATCCTTGATGATGCGTGGAGTAATAAAGATCAGCAGGTTGATTTTACTCTCGACCTTGCTGGTGTGCTTGAATAGCCAGCCGAGACCGGGGATATCGCCGAGCAATGGTACTTTGCTCACGATATCCTGAACATCGCTACGGATCAGGCCGCCGAGAACAACGGTCTGACCGTCTTCGGCCAGTACAGTGTTGCGCAGCAGCCGTTTGGTCAGGGTTGGTCCGATTGAATCGACATCGCCGATCTGAGTTTGGGCGATGCCGGTGATCTCCTGAAAGACGTTGAGCCGAACCAGGTTCCCTTCGGTGATCTGCGGGGTGAACCGCAGGGTCAGGGCGACGTCTTGACGCTCCACCGAAACGCTCTGGGCCAGACCATCACTGCCGCCGGTGTCGGTCAGCCGCTCGGTGATGATAGGCACGTTGGCGCCGACGATGATCTCCGCTTCTTCGTTGTCCGAGGTCAGCAGGCGCGGCGCTGAGAGGATGTTGACGTCGCTGTTGGTCTTCGACGCGTCGATGAGGGCGGAGAAAGCCGGTATGGTGATGTCAGCGCCATCCGCGCCTGTTACAGTGATCGGGTTGAACAGGCCGCCGAGCAGGATGCCATCGATGGCTTTGCCGAGCAGGCTGGGGATGCTGCTGTCACCGGTGGCGGTGAAATCACTCAAGGACGCTGGGCCGAGGCCCTGGTTGCTGCTGATGTTTACGACCCCGTCGCCCACTTTAAAGGCACCCTGCAAAGAGGCACCGAGTTGCTTGGTGGCATCCATCGATAGTTCCAGGATCAGGGTCTCGACATAGACCTGTTTACGCTTAATGTCGAGTTGGGCGATGATCTCCCGCACCTGTTCGTAGTCCTCCGGGCTGCCGTTGATGATCAGGGCATTGGTCGGCTTGTCGGCGGTGATGCTGAGGGTTTCACTCAAGGAGGTGGAGCCTGCCCGGCTGCCACTGTTTCGAATCACCCCTTTTTTGCCGGCAACGATGCGGGTGAGCGTTTCTGCCAGTTTTTCAGCATCGGCGTTCTCCAGATAGTAGACATTAATGGGCGAGCGGTCTTGGATCGGTTTCTGATCGAGGCGGCTGATCAAATGACGAACGGTTTGCAGGTCTTCTTCGCTGGCCATTACCAGCAACGAATTGGTGCGCGGATAGGGCAGCACACGGCTGGTGGCTCCCTGCTCGGCGGCCTTGCCGTTGCTCCTTTTGGATGCCTTGGGTCCGGTTTGGCTGAGGACCGTTGAACAGATTTCGGCGATCTCTTCGGCGTTGGCGAATTCCAGCGTAATGACTTCTAGGCGATCGACGGAGCTGGGTACATCCAGACGCCGGATAATCATAACCAGGCGCTCGATGTTGGCGGCGCTGTCGGTAATGATCAGGGTGTTGGCCGGTGAATAGGAAACAATGTTGCCAGTTTTCGGAACCAGCGGTGCCAGCACGCGGTCGGCCATGGTTTCTGCGTCGATATGTTGCAGCCGCACTAGGCGGGTGACGAACTGTTCGCCCCTTGTCTTTCGGCCATCGGCCAGCAGCGGCAGGTTCGTCTCTTTGGCATCTTTGTTGCGGATGATCTTATGGACCTTGCCCGAAGGGATAACCGTGAAGCCTTTGAGGCTAAGTACCGTCAAAAAGAGTTGATAGGCTTCGTCCCGGGACATGCGTTCCGGCGTGATGACCGTGACCTTGCCTTTGACGGTGTCGTCGTAGACAAAGTTGCGACCGGTCAATTCGCTGATGGTTTTAATCAGGTCGGTCAGCTCGATATCGGTGAAATCGAGAGACACACCACCGTCTGTTGCTGGTTGGGCGGTTTCTGTCGTATTTCGGGTCGCTGCGGTCCGCCGGTCGGTTGTTGCTTCCGGGGGTAGGACAAAGGGGTCTTTTTGAGTTGCATTATCGATAGGTGGAGCTTCGCTTGCTGCCTGCTCAACTGTGCTCCAGAGGATTTCAAGGCTTTGGCCAGTAGAAACGACGGTATGCTCCGGCACGGTGCGGGGGGCGTCGAAGACAAAGCGGGTTTTGTCCGGGTAAATACCGACCCGCATCTGGTGAAAGGTATTTTGTATGGGGAATTCCCGTTCATCAAAAGCGGGCTCGACATCGTAGATGTCGACCACCAGCCGTGGTGGGCTGGGCAGGACGAAATGACGGTACTTGACGATCTGACCGTCGGTGGTCAAGGTGGCGCTATTTGGGCTAACCTGGGCTTGTTTGACCAGGGTAGCAGCCGGCCCCTCGGTTGCTGGCAGCTCTTCGGCGCAGAGCGTCAGTGGTGGCAGTATCACCAGACAGATCAGCATTGCTGCCAGTAGCGGGAACAACCCGTGTTGCAGTCGGGGGCGGTCAGTTTTTGGGCTCAATGATGGACACAACATTTCATCGGGCTCCTTCCCGTTGTGGGAAATGGAATTTATATAAAGTGTAACCGGAAAAACCGAGTCGGATAGTCTGTATTAGTCAACTTCATAACTGTAGGAGAGAGGTTTCCCTCTGCGCAGCAGATTGACGGAGACCTTTTTAGCTTCCCGTAATTGCTGGAACACCTGTAATGCTTTTTCCGGACTATCCAAAGGAACGCCGTTAACCTCTTTGATTAGATCGCCCCGCTTGATGCCGAGCTTTGCTACAAGCGAATTGGAGCGGACCATGCGGACCAGAAACCCTTGGGTCACGCCGTCGACAATTTTTGGTTCCAAACGCGCCGATTTGAGCAGCTGATTAAGGTCAGCCCGGGCCCTTTCTATTTCGTTGCGACTGATTACCCAACGGTTTTCGCCCGCGGAACGAATACCTTGAGTGCTATTGGGCGTCGTTTGGGTGCCGATAGCTGGCGCCTCATCGCTGACTAGCAATTCTTGTTCGGAGCCGTCGGACCAGCTGATCAGAACTCGCTGCCGGTCGATCTGCTTGATGCGCCCACCTCCTGGTAGTTCTTCGTCAAGATGCAGTAGCGCTGTTTCTTTTTCGATAGAAAGCAAGGCTGAGGATTGAACTCCGGCAACCATAGTGCCTAACAGCACCAAGTTAGCGCTACGGGCGGTGGCCTCTGTCGATCCGGCCAAGGCGGCCGCCTGCAATGACCCTGTTGCCGGCCCGCGGGAGTCGAAAATGTTACGTTGCAGGATTAATTCATAGGCGTTTAGGGGCAGGCTTGTCACCCTGGCCGCTGGCGGTGTGTGTTTTTCCCAAGCGCTGGCTAGGGGCTTAGCGAGCCAGATATCGGTGCCAACCGTGGCCAAATGGCCAATGGCAGCGCCGAGCAGGACCGGTAGCAACAGATAACAGACCCAGAAATATTTGTGTACATTGGCCAGCATGGCAAAGGTCAGGCACGATCAGGTGTCGGTTGGCCTGCGCAACTCTTTGGTTTGAAGGTTGTCAATAGCGTGCTTGGTTTTGGCTCCATCAAAGTATACTTGCTAATTCAATCGCTTGAAGGATGAAATCAAAAAAAATACCAAACTTTAATACGTGCCGTTGAGTTTTGCCCCTTACGAAACAGTAAATACGCGGTAGCTAAAATTGATAGCCCAGTGCTAAACAGTGCAGAATGGGTGCGCCAGTTCGGGTCGGCACCTTCAGCAGGCGATCAGGAAAAGTCGATTGCACGATCCGATTCAGGCAATAATATTTCATGGATATTGTCTTATTGGCGCGCGCTGTGAGATTTGGTATTTTGCCAGCTCACTTGTAAATAAAACCCCTAACTTACGAGTAATCCAACGGATCGAGAAGGGACTGAAAAAGAGTTAGGTTTGAACAAAAAGTCTCTTCCTCTCTTTATATATGCAAAAAAAAGATAGCGGTGTGTCTGCTTGGTATTTTGCTGTGGCTGTGGAATAATGCGCGCTACAATTTTTTATTTGCCGGAGGAATACATGACCGACCAGGCTCAGCGCCTTTATCTTATTGACGGCTCGTCTTATATCTATCGAGCCTATTACGCTATCCGCCAGTTATCCAATTCCAAGGGATTGGCGACCAATGCCGTGCTTGGCTTTACCAATATGTTGCTTAAAGTGGTGCGGGAGGACCAGCCCGATCACCTGGCGATTATTTTTGATGCCAAGGGTCCGACCTTTCGCAAAGAACTTTACCCTGAATATAAGGCTAATCGGTCCGCCATGCCCGAGGATCTGCGGCCGCAGATCCCCTTGATCAAGGAACTGGTGCAGGCCTTCAACATGCCGGCTCTGGAACTTGCCGGTTACGAAGCCGATGACATTATCGCCACTCTGGCCCGGCGTTTTGCCGCCGAGGGTATGGAGGTGACCATCGTCACCGGCGACAAGGATCTGATGCAGGTTGTGGACGAACGGATTCGGCTGCTCGATACCATGAAGGATCAAGTGGTCGGTTTGGAGGAGGTCGCCGAGCGCTTTGGCGGCACTCCGGACAAGGTGATCGAGGTGCAGGCCCTGGCCGGGGATAGCTCCGACAACGTGCCGGGGGTGCCGGGTATCGGCGAGAAGACCGCTAAACAGTTGATTCAGGATTTCGGTTCGGTAGAAAATCTGCTGGCCAATATCGATCAGGTCTCGGGCAAGAAGCGTAAGGAGAATCTGCGTCAGTTCGGTGACCAGGCCCGGTTGTCCAAACAGTTGGTCACCCTGATCGACGATCTGGAAATGGATATCGATTATGAGCAGTTGAAGCTCAGCGAGCCGGACCGAAAGAAGCTCACCGATCTGTTTAAGGAACTGGAATTCCATAAGCTGCTGCAGGAGTTTTCCAGCGATCAGCGCGCCAGTGGCGAAGGCTATCGCCTGGTGCTGAGCGAAGCCGAGTTGGACGATATGCTGGTGGAGTTGCAGAAGGCTGAATTGGTTGCTTTTGATACGGAGACCACCTCTCTCGATCCGTTGCGGGCCGACCTGGTCGGTCTGTCCTTTGCCGTTGAGGCGGAACAGGGCTGGTATATTCCGGTGGGCCATCGCTACCTCGGTGCGCCTGAGCAGCTCGATTGCCAGCTGGTTTTAGACAAACTTCGGCCCTTGCTGGGCGATGGGAAAAAGGCCAAGGTGGCACAGAATGGCAAGTACGACCTGCTGGTGCTGCGCCGGGCCGGGCTCGAAGTGGCCGGGCTGAGCTTTGACACCATGCTGGCCTCCTATCTGGCCAATCCGGCGGCTAAATCCCATTCTCTGGATAACCTGGCCGGCGACCTGCTCGGCTATCGAACAATCAGCTATAGCGAGGTCTGCGGCAGTGGCCGCAATCGCATCGGTTTCGAGGAAGTCGAGATTGAAAAAGCCCTGACTTACGCCACCGAAGACGCCGATATTACCCTACGCCTGCAGCAAAAACTGGCGCCACAGCTGGCCGAGACCGAGCAACAGCAGCTCTTTGACGAGGTGGAGATGCCGCTGCTTACGGTGTTGGCCGATATGGAATGGGCTGGTATCCGTATCGACAGTGAGTTCCTCGGTGGTTTGTCCAAAGAGATGGCAACCAAAATGCGGACCCTGGAAGAGGAAATTTATCACGTAGCCGGTGGCCCCTTCAATGTTGCTTCGCCCAAGCAGCTCGGTGAGATACTCTTCGAACGGCTTAATCTGCCCCGGGGCAAGAAGACTAAGACCGGCTGGTCGACGGATGTGGAGGTATTGACCAAACTGGCTGAGGAGCACGATATTGCCGCCCGCATTCTTGACTACCGCTCCCTGGCTAAACTCAAGAGTACCTACTGCGATGCCCTGCCCAAGCTGGTTCATCCCGACACCGGGCGCATCCATACCTCTTTCAATCAGGCGGTGACCGCTACCGGTCGGCTTTCTTCCAGTGAGCCGAACCTGCAGAATATCCCCATTCGCAGCGAAGAGGGGCGGCGGATTCGCGGTGCCTTCGTGCCGGCGGAGGGTAACCTGTTGCTGGCCGCCGACTATTCGCAGGTTGAATTGCGCATTCTGGCCCATATGGCCGATGAGCCGGCTCTCAAGGAGAGCTTCGCCCAAGGTGAGGATATTCATACCCGCACCGCTAGCGAGATCTTCGGCGTCTTTCTCGAACTGGTCACGCCGGAGATGCGCCGCAGTGCTAAAACCATCAACTTCGGAGTCCTCTACGGCATGAGCGCCTTCGGTCTGGCCAAGGCTCTGAACATCGGTCGCAAAGAGGCTCAGGAATATATCGACAGCTACTTTGCCCGCTATCCCAAGGTGCTGGAATTTATGGAAGCGAAGAAGGAAGAAGGGCGGCAACAGGGGTATGTCAACACTCTTTTCGGTCGTCGTTGCTCGGTAGCGGAGATCAACAGTCGCAATGGCGCGGTGCGGGGCTACGCCGAACGCAACGCTATTAACTATCCTATTCAGGGTTCCGCCGCCGACATTATCAAGGTTGCCATGGTCGCTATTTCTCGCCGTTTGCAGCAGGAGAAGTTGCAGGCCCGTATGGTTCTGCAGGTGCACGATGAACTGGTCTTTGACGTTCCCGAAGGGGAATTGGAGGTCCTGCAGGCCCTGGTGCGGGAAGAGATGGAGGGCGCCGTCAGTCTGTCGGTGCCGCTGCTGGTGGATATAGGCTCCGGCCGCAACTGGCGCGAAGCTCACTAAAGGGTTCCTTTGTCAGGGAAGGCGAATAACTCAAAAAGCAAGATGTTCTCGGATCCTGTACAATTAAACCAGCTTTGACTGGTTTGATTCCCTCTCTATGGACCTTTGACGGGCTGTTGCGCAATGGCCCGTCGGTCCGGTTCGCCTATGAAACGGATTCACTGTCGATATCTGTTGGGTACGCTGGCGCTACTGCTTGTGGTGTTGGTGACGGGGATCTACGTCTTTTCCGAGACCCTGCTGAATGATTGGCTGCGCCCTCGCTTAGCCACTCTGGCTGCCGAGAGACTATCGGCCGAGGTGGCCATCGGCCGCTTAAGTTGGCAAAAGGGTGTATTGCAAATCGATGCACTGCATCTGCAGCGTCCCGATAATTATCGAGTCGAGGTGCCGCAACTGCGTCTCGAACTGGGGCTGAAAGATTTGCTTCAGGGCCGCCTCAGTGCCCTCGAAATCGATTCCCCTAGTCTATTTCTGCAAGCGCCGACCTCCTCGCCGCCTTCTGGCGGTGGGTTTCCTGCCCATCCCCCTTTTCACATTGGTCGACTTATATTACGTGACGGCCGTATCGATTATCGTCTGTCCGAGCGGTTGCTGAGTCTGCGTCAGGTGAAGATCGATCTGCGCAAGGATGGTATGTACAACTTCCGACTGCAGGGGGCATTGGGAGAAGGCGATGGCATTCCTCTGCAACTGTCTGGTCGTGCCGACTGGCAGCAGGGGCTGCAGTTGATCTTGCAGGATTTTAGTTGGGACGGTAGTCCCCTGCTGGCCGAAGAGCTGTCCCTGTCGGTTCCCGCTGGAGGTTTTGTGGGGGGCAGCGGCCGTATTCATCTGGAACGCTTCGACCGGCTTTCTTTTGAGCAGTTGCGCTCAGGTTTGCAGCTGCCTTCAGTCCTGCCAGACGCCTGGGATTTTACCCTGCAGGATGCAGACCTTGCTTTCCATTGGAACGAACAGGCAGGGCCACAGTTTTCCCTGCGATTGGCCGCGGCCCAAATCCAAAAGGGCAAGCTGGTTATTCCCTTAGAAGAGCTTGATTTTACATTGAGCTCAGCAGAGGCTGGTTGGCAAGGGCAGGGGACCTTTCGGCTCGCTAGTGGCAATCCCGGCAAGCTGACCGGTAACTGGAGCGCAGGAGTGCTGCAGGGCCAATTGTCATTACAGGTTGCCGAACCCGGTCGACTTAAGGGCCAATTGCTCGGTGAACCGCCTCTGGATATCGTCGGTGGTTTGCGCATGGAGGCCGATTTTTCCCTTCAAGAAGAGGCTGTGCGGGTTCAGGTCGAATTGAACGGCCTGCCCGGAGGTCGCCAGGGTAAAAATTATCTGCTCGATTTGGCGCCCCTTCGGTTACGCGCCGACCTTCATTCTGCCGCTGACGGATTTAGGGGCCAGGCCCGGTTGCGGGTGAAGGATCGTGAACTGCTTATTGCTAATGGTGATTTGAAGCGCCTGGATTTCCAATTGTTATCCGCAAATTGGTCTCATTGGCGACCGCTGCTCGGCCGGCGTCTACGCCCGCAAGTGTTACAGGGTTTGAACGGGTTTTCTGGAAAGGCTGTACTGAAACGTCGGATGCCCGATGGGTGGGCTTTATCGGCTAGTCTCGGTAGCCGACAAATGGGATTGACTGGTCTGCAACTGGACGGCTTGTCCAGCCGATTACAGCTTAATGGTGGTCCGGATGGTCCAGTGACCGGCAATCTTAGTCTCAAAGGCCGGCGCTTGGCCGGGGATAATCTGCAGCTGGCTGGCTTAAGCGGTAGCAGTCGGCTGAGTTTTCACAAAGGGCGTCTGACTCTCAGCAAAGTGAAAGCTGCGGCGCAACTGATGGGGCCTGGGGAATTATCCGGCGGGGTGGCTCTGAACGGTTCCATCGGCTGGCAGGCTAAGCGCTGGCAGGTCCAGCTTGATACTCTAGAACTGCAGGATCTGGAGTGGCTATCGGAAGATGGTTTATCTGGTTTTGCCGGAGGCCGGGTTACGGCCCATGGTCAGTTGAATGGGCGCACTGGGCAACCGCTACAGGCGGTGCTACAGGCTGACCTTGCGGTTGCCGAGGCACTTTGGGGTCAATACTATGCCGATCTGGCACACTTGCCGTCCCGTGTAGACGTGCGTCTGGACTGGCATCCTGATGCGCGTCGACTGCAGGCCGAGCAAGTAATCTTCAGTCTGGGCCAGATCGCTACTCTGCAAGGCAGCGGTCTGATATCACCCAGCGAAATTCATCTGTCCGGGGGGCTACTGTTGCCGAAGTTGGCCGGCCCCGCTGCCGATTTGCTTAGTGATCTATTGTCTGAAAGCCAACCGGCCCTGGCCGGGGCACAACTTTCTGGTGGATTGCAGGCCGATTTCGATTTGCATAACCGCGGAGGCTGGTGGTTGCGGGGCGAAATTCTACCTCAGCAGATATCCCTGAAATGGCCTGCAGCGGATTTGTTGCTGGAAGGTCTGCGAGGTCGGGTGCCCTTTGACCTGGCTTTTGCTGCGGATTCGGCGGGGCCTAACTCTAGGCCGAGAGCCGGGGCGTTGCAGTTCAAGAAGCTGCGCCTGGGACCGGCGCAGCTGGCCGAGACGCCACTGCGGTTTATCTCACAGCGCAACCGCTTTACTTTTCAGGTGCCTCTGCTGTCGAAAATGGCCGGGGGGCATATTACGGTGGCGGATCTGGTGCTTGGCCGTGTTGCGGAAGGCTTGTTGGTGACGGGTCATTTCAGCATCGACGGGGTCGATCTGGAACAGTTGACCGGTGAACTTGGCTTGGCGACCATGGCGGGCCGGCTCGATGCCAACCTCGGCCGCATCCGTTATCGGGGGGGGCTGCTCAGCTCCGAAGGAGAGGCGAGTGTCGATGCCTTTGGCGGTCGCATTCGAATCGGTGAAATCGGCCTCGACTTTTCGAATGTCAGTCATCCGCAACTTACCGCAGATATCGACTTTGAGGCCATCGACCTTTACCAGCTGACTCAGACCTTCTCTTTCGGTGCCATGAACGGCATCGTCGACGGTTACATTCACGAGCTGCGGCTGTTCGGTTCCACGCCGGCCAAGTTTACCGCTTTGGTTGAAAGTCGTCTCGAGGGGCGCCGCAATATCAGCGTCAAGGCCTTGAATAATCTAGCTATTCTCAGTCAGGGCGGGCTGTCGGCGGCCCTGTCTCGGGGTGTCTATCGCTTCGTCGATTTTTATCGCTACCGTAAAATCGGCATTGCCTGCGATTTAGAGCGGGATGTGTTTCATCTGAGAGGCATCGCTCGCCCGGATACGGACCGGTATTTGGTCTACGGTGGCGCTCTGCCGCCCAAAATAGATATTATAGCCCCGCCATCGGCCATCGCCTTTTCGGAGATGCTCAAACGGCTGCAGCGTATCGATCGGGCCGATTGATTTTGCCTGACGCCGGGTTTATAGTGACAAAGGATCTTGAGATTAATCAGCTTGTGTTCATCTGAGGATTTCGGATGAACACTGGCGAGTTTCTGATTTGGAAACGAGTAGTTTTTCGTAAGGTCAAGGAAGTCAAGGCCTTGTGCGGAGGCGTACATCGGTACGCCGCACAAGCAAGGCTGCAGATTGACGCTGAGATCACGGAAAAGGACCGTTTCCGGGCAGAAACCAGCTAACCGAGGGGAGAACGCAATGAAAAAACTCAGCTGGATCTTTTCCGTAACGGCAGCCTGTGCCCTGCTGTCTTGCGTTACCATTAATATCTATTTTCCGGCTGAAGAGGTGCGTAATGCCGCTGACCGCATTGTCAATGAGGTTTGGGGCGAACCAAATGGTCAGCCCGCCGAGCCGCAGCCCGAAACCAAGCCCGCGCCCGATGTCGGTAGCTGGCAGAGATTGCTAGGTCCGACAACCGTCTATGCCGCGCAGGATATCAATGTCAGTACGCCGGAAATTCGCGCGATCAAAGAGGCTATGAAAGAGCGGACACGCGCTCTGCAGCCTCTGCTGCAGGGCGGGCAGGTCGGTGTCGCTGCCGATGGCCTGCTGGCCATTCGGGATCTGGCTGGTTTGGACCTGCGTTCTCGCAGTCAGGCCAAACGGCTGGTCGGGGAGGAAAACAGCGATCGTCTGCGGCTCTACCAGGAGATCGCTCAGGCCAACGATTTTCCCGAGAAGGCCGATGAGGTAAAGGCTGTTTTTGCCGATTCCTGGCGGCAGCAGGCCCCGTCTGGTTGGTACTTGCAGGACGCTAACGGCGACTGGCAGCCCAAATAAACTAATGGAGTTCGCAGTGGGTTTTGCCCTTGCTGATTTTTCACCAATCCACCGGCAGCGGCGGGCTATTTACACCGCCGCTGCTGGGGTCGCTTCGAGAATCTGCTCGTTGACAGAATTGTGCGGTGGGTGCTAGAGTTACACGTTTATAGGCCCTCACCCCTGTCAAGGAGATTTACAGATGGACCAGAAACTGCAAATGCTCCTTGATACCGTGCGGCGGCTGGTTCGACGCGGTGCCTATCCAAACTTAGCCAAGGTCCTATCCAAGTCTCATCCGGCGGACATTGCCCACCTCTTTTCCTACCTGATACCCAAAGAACAGCAGATTCTGTTCAACCTGATTGAAGATATTGAAACGGCGGCCAGCGTCCTTTCGGAACTTGACCACAGTACCGGGGCGTTTTTGCTGGAGCAGATTGGTCGTGAGACGATCACCGAAGTGCTGCAGGAGATGCCCTACGACGATGCCGTCGAGATCATCCGTAACCTGCCCGAGGAGATCGCCGAAGAAATCCTCACCACCATGCAGGATGAGCATTCGGAAGAGATCGAGCAACTGCTGCAATATGCCGAAGATACCGCGGGCGGGATCATGTCCCCGGAGATCTTCAGTCTGCGTGAGGATACCACCGTGCAGAAGGCGATTGAGGATCTGCAGCAGGCCAAAGATGCCGAGATGGTTTTCTACGTCTATGTGACTGATGCCCATGGCCATCTGGTCGGGGTCATGTCGTTGCGCCAGTTACTGACCGTTGCGCCGGCAACTCAGCTCAAAGACGTGATGGTCACCGATGTGATCAACGTGCGCACCGACAAGGACCAGGAGGAGGTGGCGCACTTAGTAGCCAAATACAATATTCTCGCTATTCCAGTGGTCGATGAATGGAACAAACTGGTCGGATTGATCACCGTCGACGACGTTATCGACGTCATGCGCGAGGAGGCCACCGAAGATATCTACAAGATGGCCGGCGCCAGCCAAGAAGAGTTGATGTACGGCTTCAAGTCCTTTAAGGTCGCCCAGTTGCGGCTGCCGTGGCTGGTCATTAACCTGTTTGGCGGCCTCATCACCGGCTATCTGATGTGGCAGTTTAAATCCACCCTCAGTGAAGTTATTGCCCTGATCACCTTTATTCCTGTCATTACCGGCATGGGCGGTAACGTCGGCGGCCAGTCGGCGACCATCGTGGTGCGCGGCTTTGCTACCGGGCATATCGATTTTTCTACCCTGGGCCAAGTCATTCTCAAAGAGTTGCGGGTCGGCATCATCATGGGCACGGTGTGCGGGCTAACGGTTGCTCTGATAGCTACTTTGTGGCACGGCAATCCTTTTCTTGGCCTGGTGGTTGGGCTGGCAATGGTTTCGGCCATGACCGTTGCGGCCAGCATGGGGGCTTTGGCTCCGAGCTTTTTTAAGCGAGTCGGAATCGATCCGGCCATCGCTTCCAGTCCTTTCGTGCAGACGGCCAACGATATCACCGGCATTCTGATCTATTTCGGCACCGCCACCCTGTTTATCTCCCATCTCCACTAGCTCGGGTCCGTTGCCATCGGGTGGCTGACCGCCCTATATGGCATTGGCAATAAAGGAAGTAATGAAGGTCGTTTTATGCAACAGTTGAATTCCGAAGCAATTATTCTGCACCATCTTGATTATAAAGACGCAGACCGTATCATCACCTGTTTTTCTCTGGAGCAGGGCCTGCTTAAAGGTTTTGCCCGCAACGCCCGCAAGAGTCGCAAGCGGTTTGGTACAGCTCTTGAGCCATTTTCTCAAGTGCGATTGTACTGGACTGACAAGGTCAGCAGCGAGATGGTGTCGTTGCAGGAGGCTGAGCTCATCGATCTGCGCAGCGGTTTGCGCAAGGATGTCGGCGCTTTGGCTCTGGCGTCCTACGGCTGTGAGTTGGTGGAAGGCCTGCTGGGGGACAAACAGGTGCACGCGGATGTTTTTCATCTGCTGCAGGCCTTTCTCGATCATCTGAATAAAAAAGGCCTGTCTCTGGAGGCTCGCTTATTGTTTGAACTGCGGTTGCTGGCCTTAGTCGGCTATGCGCCCCATTTTCTGCATTGCGCTGCTTGCAATTCCGCTCTTGATGGAGAACAGGCCGCTTTTTCCGCTAGCGCCGGTGGCTGTTTGTGTCTGGATTGCGCACCGCCAACGGTCCCTCTTAAGGTTTCAGTGATGACCTTTGGCACTCTGGGCCGTTCCCTGCAATCGCAGTTAACCCTGTTTGAAGGATTCCGCTTCAGCGAGCGAACCCTGGATGAGGGCGGCAAGGTCTTGGCGGACGCTTTGCGCCAGCATTTGAGCCGGCCTCCCAAGTCTCTGTCCTTCATGGAGCAGATGCTGGTTGGCAAGGCCCGCGTAGCGGCTATTCGCTAGCTTTTCAGGGCCCAATTTGGGTTGACAGGGCCTAGTAAAAAAAGCTACCTTTGCACCCCCTGAAAGTGCTAACCCCGCTGCCCTAGTAGTCGGTTACGTTCCGGCTGGCGGCAAAAGCCTGGAGGCATTGTGACATTTCAAGAACTCATTCTATCCCTGCAAAACTATTGGGCCGGCCAGGGGTGCATCCTTCAGCAGCCTTACGATATGGAAAAGGGTGCTGGTACTTTCCATCCGGCGACCTTTTTACGTGTCCTCGGCCCCGAGCCCTGGAAGGTAGCCTACGTCGAGCCTTCGCGGCGCCCAACCGACGGTCGCTACGGCAAAAACCCTAACCGGTTGCAGCATTATTACCAGTTTCAGGTGGTCATGAAACCATCGCCGTTGAATATTCAGGAACTCTATATCGATTCCCTGAAAAGTTTCGGCATCAGCCCGTCTCGGCACGATATTCGTTTTGTCGAGGACGACTGGGAATCCCCGACGCTTGGTGCCTGGGGTCTTGGTTGGGAAGTTTGGCTGGACGGCATGGAGATCACCCAGTTCACCTACTTTCAGCAAGTGGGCGGCATCGACCTGAAACCTGTTTCGTCGGAGATTACCTACGGCTGCGAGCGGATCGCCATGTATCTGCAGGGGGTCGATAACGTCTATGACCTGGAATGGGCGCCGGGCATTAAATACGGCGACATTCATCATCAGACCGAAGTTGAATTTTCGACCTACAATTTCGAGGTAGCTGACACCGAGATGTTGTTTAAGTTGTTCGATATGCATGAAAAGGAATGTACTCGTTTGATTGAGCAACAACTGGTCTTCCCTGCTTATGATTTCGTACTCAAGGCTTCCCATGCCTTTAACCTGCTCGATGCTCGTGGGGTGATCTCGGTTACCGAGCGGGCCCACTACATCGGTCGAGTTCGTACCCTGTCTCGGCTTTGTGCCGAAGGCTATGTTTCCCTGCGCGAGAAGATGGGCTTTCCGCTGCTCAAAGGGTAGCGGGACGGATTTCCTGTTATTTGCACCACGGAGTTAAGACTTTCCGTGGTTTGTCTTTTAGTAAAAGAAGGACGGAGCACCCCCTATGTCTGCTGAACTGTTCCTGGAATTGGGTACTGAAGAGATTCCGGCCGGGTTTTTGCCGGTCGCCATGGCCGATCTTAAACGGCTGTTGACGAAGGAATTTAAGAAAGCTCGTATCGCCTGTGACGATCTTCGCACCTTCGCCACGCCACGCCGGTTGGCTATCTCCATCAGTGGTGTGGCTCTGCACCAGGAACGCCAGGAACTCAATGTGGCCGGTCCGTCGGTCAAGGTGGCCTTCGATGGTGAGGGCAACCCGACCAAGGCGGCTCTTGGTTTCGCTCGCAGCAATGGGGTCGAAGTCGCGGACCTGTCCCGGGTTAAGACGGACAAAGGCGAATATCTACACCTTTCCAAGATTGTGGAAGGCCGGCCGACCGCCGAACTGCTGCCGGAAATTTTGCCGCGCCTGATCGGTAGCCTGACCTTTCGTAAGTCCATGCGTTGGAAAGATCTTGATATCCGTTTTGCCCGGCCTATGCACTGGATCGTTGCTCTGTTCGACGGTGCGGTGGTACCCTTTTGCTACGGCAACCTTGAGAGCGGAAAGTTTTCTCGGGGGCATCGCTTTATGGCTCCTGAGGCTTTCGAAGTGCAGAACGTCGAACAATATTTGGCGGCGGCGGAAGCTCAATTTGTTATTGCCGATCCCGTTAAACGTCGAGCCATGATCGTCGAAGGTGTAGGACAGGCGGCGCAGCAGGCCGGCGGTCAGCTCAACCCCGATTCGGCGCTGCTTGACGAAGTCACCTATCTGGTCGAATACCCCATGGCCGTAACCGGTTCCTTTGAAGAGCGCTACCTGGCTCTGCCCCGTGAGTTGCTGATCACCACCATGCGCGAGCACCAGCGTTACTTTACCCTGGTTGACGACAATGGGGCCTTGTTGCCGCGCTTTATTACTGTCTCCAATACCAAGGTCGAGGATCCGGCTGTGGTTAGTCGCGGCAATGAACGGGTGCTGCGCGCTCGCCTGGCCGATGCCATGTTTTTCTGGGACGAAGACCGCAAGGTCTCCCTGGAAAGTCGACTTGATGCCTTGAAAAATGTTGTTTATCAGGCCAAGCTCGGTAGCAGCTATGAAAAGGTTCTGCGCTTCAAAGAACTGGCGGCCGATCTAGCTCGGCAATTCGATCCCGCTGCGGTGGCGCTGACCGAACGGGCGGCGTTGCTCGCTAAATGCGATCTGGAAACGGGTATGGTTTTCGAATTCCCTGAATTGCAGGGGGTTATGGGGCGTGAATACGCCCGCCTGGAAGGGGAAAATGAGCGGGTGGCCGTGGCCATTCACGAACATTACCTACCGATACAGGCTGGCGGTGAACTGCCCACGGATAGCGTCGGTGCCTTTGTTTCCATTGCCGACAAGATCGATACGATCTGCGGCTGTTTCGGCGTTGGGCTGATTCCCACAGGTACCGCCGACCCCTATGCCTTACGGCGTAGCGCTATCGGTATCTTGAATATTGTGCTAGAGCGAGGCTACCGTCTTTCCTTGCCGTCCCTGATTCAGCGAAGTGTCGCCTTGTTGGACGCCAAACTGAACCGACCGGCAGAGGATGTTGCGGCCGATGTTGAAACCTTTATCCGGCAGCGCTTCTTCCATCAGTTGGTGGCCCAGGGGCAGCCGCAGGACGTGGTAGACGCGGTGTTTAGTATCGCTCTAGACGAGCCGGGCGATGCGCTAGCCCGGATCGAGGCACTGGCCGCTTTCCGCAGCCGTGACGATTATCAGCAATTAGTCGTTGCTTTCAAGCGGGTGGGCAATATCATTAAGGGCGGCGTGGATGAGGCGATCGATTCCACACTATTCGAAGCAAGTTGCGAAACGGGGCTCTTTGAGGCCGTGAACAAGGCCGCCGAAGAGTGCCGGCTGCTGATTGCCAAGGGCGATTATGGTGATGCCCTGCAGACCGTTGCCGCATTACGGGTGCCGGTCGATGCCTTCTTTGAAGGAGTCATGGTTATGGCCGACGATGTGCGAGTCAAGACCAACCGCCTGGCACTGCTGACGGCAGTCGCCCGCTTGCTGGAAAAAATTGCAGATTTTGGTAAGCTTGCCGATTGATGGCACCACAATGATGAAGATTTTGTCGAGCAACAGACTCGACTAACCCATATTCAGGAGGACGGTTCATGGCGGTCAAATATGTTTACTTCTTCGGTGCCGGTAAGACAGAGGGCACTGCGGAAATGAGAAACTTGCTCGGGGGCAAGGGAGCCAACCTGGCTGAGATGAGCGCTATCGGTTTGCCGGTGCCAGCCGGGTTCACCCTGACGACGGAACTTTGTACCGAATTTTACAAAAATGATCGGTGCTACCCTGAAGGGCTGGAAGCGGAAGTCGAAGCGAATCTAGGCCAGCTTGAAAAAGCCATGGATAAGAAATTCGGTGACAGTGCAAACCCGCTGTTGCTGTCCGTTCGGTCTGGTGGCCGAGCCTCCATGCCTGGCATGATGGACACAGTTCTTAATCTCGGTCTCAACGACGACACGGTGCAGGGCCTCATCGAGCAGAGCGGCGACCCTCGCTTTGCTTACGACTCCTACCGGCGTTTCATCCAGATGTACAGTAATGTGGTCATGGGGATGAGCGGTTCGGTTCTGGAGCATCTTCTTGAGGACATGAAAGAAGATCGCGACGTCGAACTCGACACCGACCTGACCGCCGCCGACCTCAAACAGCTGGTTGAACAGTTTAAAGGCAAGATCAAGGAGACCCTAGGTCGCGAGTTCCCCGCCAATCCTCAGGAGCAGCTGTGGGGAGCTGTTAATGCCGTGTTCGGTTCTTGGATGAATCAACGGGCCATCACCTACCGGAAGCTGAACAGCATCCCTGCCGAGTGGGGCACCGCGGTCAACGTTCAGGCCATGGTCTTCGGCAATATGGGCAATACTTGCGCTACCGGTGTAGCCTTTACCCGTAACCCCTCTACCGGTGAAAATCATTTCTACGGTGAATTTCTACTCAACGCTCAGGGCGAAGATGTAGTGGCCGGGATTCGTACCCCGCAGCCCATCAACAAGGCCGGCGGCGACGGGTCTCTGCCCTCTCTTGAAGAGGTCATGCCCGACTGCTACCAGCAGCTGATGGATATTCAGCAGTCCTTAGAAAAACACTACCGGGATATGCAGGATATCGAGTTCACCATCGAAAAAAACAAACTCTATATGTTGCAGACCCGTGGCGGCAAGCGCACCGCCCAGGCGGCCATCAAGATTGCCGTGGACATGGTTGCCGAAGGTCTTATCAACGAAAAAGAGGCGGTCCTGCGGGTCGCACCAGGGCAGCTCGATCAGTTGCTGCACCCGTCCCTTGATCCCAAGGCGGTCAGAAATGTTGTTGCTACCGGTCTGCCGGCTTCGCCCGGAGCTGCCGGAGGCGAAATTGTCTTCTCCGCTGAGGATGCCGAGGAGGCCAACAAGCTCGGTCTGAAGGTCATTCTGGTGCGCATTGAGACCAGCCCCGAGGATATTCATGGCATGCACGCTGCCGAAGGGATTCTCACCGCTCGTGGCGGTATGACGTCTCATGCAGCGGTTGTTGCCCGCGGTATGGGTAAGTGCTGTGTTGCCGGCTGTGGCGGTATTAAGGTCGACTATGCGGCCCAGCAATTTGTTACCAACAGCGGTGAAGTTTTCAAAAAAGGCGAGGTGATCACCCTCGATGGTTCCACCGGTGAAGTCATGAAGGGCTCGGTAGCGACCGTGCAGCCTGAACTGACCGGGGATTTTGGTCAGCTCATGACCTGGGTCGACGGTTTCCGCCGCCTCAAAGTGCGTACCAACGCCGATACGCCTGAGGACGCCGCAGTGGCCCGCGAATTCGGCGCTGAAGGTATCGGACTCTGCCGTACTGAGCATATGTTCTTTGAACACGACCGCATCATGGCCGTACGGGAAATGATTCTGTCCGAAGATGTTGAAGGCCGTAAGCGGGCTTTGGCCAAGATTCTGCCTATGCAGAAAAGCGACTTTCTCGGTCTGTTCCGTGAGATGAAGGGGCTGCCGGTCACCATCCGTCTGCTTGATCCGCCTCTGCATGAGTTTCTGCCCCACACCGACAAAGATATCGACGAGCTGGCTGCGGTGATGCAAGTGCAGCCTCAGGTCCTTAAGCAAAAGGCTGAATTTCTGCATGAATTCAACCCGATGCTCGGCCATCGCGGCTGTCGGCTGGGCATAACCTTCCCCGAGATCTACGACATGCAGGTCCAAGCCATCATGGAAGCGGCTTGTGAACTGGTCAAGGACGAGGGTTTCGAGATCGTACCGGAAATCATGATTCCGCTGGTGGGTCATGTGAACGAGCTAAAAATACTGCGGGCCAATGCGGTGACGGTTGTCGAAGAAGTGATCAATCGCTACGGTATTCAGGTCGAATATTTGATCGGCACCATGATCGAACTGCCCCGCGCTGCCTTGACCGCCGATAAAATCGCTGGTGAGGCCGAGTTCTTCTCCTTTGGTACCAACGACCTGACTCAGACCACCTTCGGTCTGTCCCGTGACGATGCCGGCAAGTTCCTGCCCTTCTACGTCAATCGCGAAGTGCTGACGGACGACCCCTTTGTGGTCCTCGATCAGGACGGGGTGGGCCAACTGATCAAGATCGGTTGCGAAAAGGGCCGTCAGGCCCGTCCGGGCATCAAGCTCGGCATCTGCGGCGAGCATGGCGGTGAACCAAACAGTGTCATCTTCTGTCACAATAACGGACTTGACTACGTTTCTTGTTCTCCCTACCGGGTGCCCATCGCCCGGTTGGCCGCAGCCCACGCTGCTTTACTGGAAGAATAGTTATAACCAACGCTACTTTCGATACCCAGGCCCCCGGGGATACCCGGGGGCTTTTCTATCGCTGATTCGGGGTGTCGCAGCAATATAACTCGCTGCCGCAGGAAATAAAATCCTGTGGCTTTTCATTTGCACAAAGAGGAACTATGGTTAATACAGAGAAACAAGCCGGAGATCATGTCGATGCTCGTTGCACCCGTTGCAAGGAAATTACCAATCACACTATTATCGCTATGGTTGAAGAAAAACCGGCTCGGGTGCGCTGCAATACCTGCGGAGGCGATCATAACTATCGGCAGCCCAGGCAAGTAAAAGCCGCTAAAACGACTACCCCAAAGGCACCAAAGGCACCCAGACGCACTGCGGCAGATCGCAAGCGGGAAGCATTGCAAGAGGAGTGGAAGGACGCAGCCGGTGAGGCCGATCCTGGTTTAGCAGTGGCCTACAATATGGAGCGCTCCTTTAAGCTTAACGATCTGGTAGATCATCCGGTATTCGGCGTCGGCGTGGTTAAGGAACTTTTCAAACCAAACAAGGTCGAGATACTGTTTTCCGACGGCACTAAGGCTTTGCGTTGTAAACTGTAATTGGTCTGAAATATAAGGGGGGGGCGTTACCGCCAGCCGGAACCGACCCCCCGGCCCCACCAAAAAATCCGTTTACGGCTGACTTTGCTGGCTAGCCTATGTTGATGCTCAGTGTGCCCAGCTGGGAGATTTCTGCTCGCAGACGATCGCCGCTGATTATCCGGGCGACTCCGGCCGGGGTGCCGGTCAGTAGTATGTCGCCTTCTTCGAGGCTGAAGATGGCTGAAGCGGCGCTGATCAGGTTGGGGATGGTATGGATCATTTCGGCAGTGTTGCCCTGCTGGCGAAGTTCATCGTTGACGTAAAGAGAGAGCTTCAGGTCCTGCGGATTCGTGATCTGGGCGGAGGGGATGAACTCGGAAAGGGGGCAGCTGGTGTCGAAGCCCTTAGCCATGCTCCAGGGCAGCCCCTTGGCTTTGAGGTCCCCCTGCAGGTCCCGCAGGGTCAGGTCGATACCGATCCCGTAACCGGCCACGTGGCTCAGGGCTGTTTCCGGGGGAATATTCTTGCCCCATTTGCCGATCAGCACGGCCAGTTCTATTCCATGTTGGCAATCGTGACTGAAGGGCGGAATCACCGCCGTTTCAGCCTGGCCGATAATGCTGCTGGCCGGTTTGAGAAAGAACACCGGCTGGGCGGGGGATTCATTACCTAGCTCCTTTGCGTGGGCTCGATAGTTGCGGGTGACGCAGAGGATCTTACCCACCCGGTAGGTCTTTTTTGTTCCCGCCAGTTGCACTCTGTGCACGACCAACCCCTTCGAAAAAAACTCAATCAATTACCAGCCTTGGGCAATGCCCAATCGAACCGGATTGCTAGTAGCCGGACCAGAATGACCAGCCCGGCGGCACTCAGCAGGGCCATGCTGCGTGGTGCGCCAACATGATGCAAACCCACCAGCAGAAGCCCTCCCGCTAAACAAGGCGAAGCATAGACTTCCTTACGCAAAATCAGCGGCACCTGGTTGGCCAGCATGTCGCGGATCATGCCGCCGGCGGTGGCGGTCAGCACTCCCAGCAGCACGGCGCCGAGGGCGCCGGTTTCAAACTGCAATGCCTTTTCGGTACCGATGACGACAAAGGTGCCGAGGCCGACGGCGTCGAAATAAAGCAGCGGGTGGCGTAGCCGGTCCATGTGGCGATGGAGAAAGAAGGTTGCCAGGGATACGCCGATGGCGATGTAGAGGTAGGTCTCATTTTGCAGGCAGAAGGGGGGTGTGTCGCCAAGCAGCAGGTCCCGCAGGGTGCCGCCGCCGATGGCTGTGACCATTCCCAGGACCATGACACCAAACAGGTCCATGTCGCGGCGGACGCCGGCCCAGGCGCCGGAAGCGGCGAAGGCAGCGGTGCCGATCAGATCGAGTGTATAAAGCAGGCTCAAGAAAACTCCCGTAGTGGCGGCCGTCGCGACTGGCTGAGAACGGACTGTTTTTCAGGCAGACATGTGATACCATAAAGTCAGTCTGCGACTGACAATCGCAGCTATTTATATCATGTCCGTCGAGGAGCTGTCATGTTTTTGCCTTACGGCGATACTCCCAATCCCCCAGGTGTTCCCTATATCAACAATCTGTTGATCGCGATCAACATCGGCGTATTTCTCTTTTTAACCTTGCCCCTCAGCTTTAGCCGTCCGGACCTCAATGATCCGTTACTGCTCGATTATCTGCAGGCCATGGGCGCTCGGGGCTATGTCTCAGCCGAACAGGTGCTGAAGCAGGTTTCCGCGTACGACCTGGTGGTGTTCCGTTACGGCTTTCGGCCCGGTTCAGCGAGTCTGTTGACTCTTTTCAGTTCGATGTTTCTGCATGGCGGCTGGATGCACCTGATCGGCAATATGCTGTTTCTATGGATTTTTGGCGATAACGTCGAACAGCGCCTCGGTCGGATTCGCTACCTGCTCGGCTATCTGGCAGCCGGTGCGACCGCCACTCTGTTCTTTGCTCTCTTTGTTCCCGGTTCGCAGATTCCCCTGGTCGGCGCCTCGGGCGCCATCTCCGGTGTGCTTGGCTGTTATTTTCTCTGGTTTCCTCGTAACCAGGTCAAAACCTTCGTCTTTCTCTTTCCCCTGTTGATGAACACCTTCTATCTGCCGGCCCGCTTGGTGCTTGGCTTCTATCTGGTGCTCGACAATTTGATCCCCTTTTTGATCAATGGAGGTCGCGCTTCTGGGGTAGCCCACGGTGCCCATATTGGTGGATTTCTTTTTGGTTTGGCCATGGCCTGGGGCTTCAACCGCTGGCAAGGAGTGCAGGCGATACGGCAGGGAGCTGATGTCAATTCTGGGTCGTCTGATAGCGGTACCTTCGCTGGGGGGCAGACGAAACAGGACCCGTTGCCGACCATTGTTGGGGCCTTACAGGCTGGCCGCAACGATCAAGCCGCTCAGCTCTATCTGGCCCTCGACAATCCGGCAGAGCGTCTGGCCGTGGCACCGGAGGCGGTTCTGGCCATCGGCGATCATCTGTTGGCTCACCAGCGTACTACGCAGGCCCTGGAGGTCTTCCGTCGCTTTGTTGCTGAACGCCCGGCCAGTGTGCAGATCGATCACGCTTATATGGGGGCGGGCCAGGCCATGTTGCGCCAGCCCCGGGGCCAGATCAGCGCCCGCCAGTATTTCCTTGCCGCCCTCGATACCGCTACGAGCGCAGAAACTTCTCGAACAGCCCGGGAATGTCTGCGGCGTCTTGATGCCGATGAAGCGGACTGAGAGAACTCTATTGTGAACTATTTCCCCTACCATGAGCCCCTTTTCCGCCCGCCTAGCGAGGCCTATAGTCTGATTTTTCAGGCGACCATCGGCTGCTCCCATAATCGCTGTACCTTCTGCGGCATGTATAAGCACAAACGCTTTCAACTGCGCTCGGTGGAAGAGATTCTGCGGGAGATTGAGCTTGTTCCAACCGCTCATCGAGCCACCGTTCGGCGCATCTTTCTCGCTGATGGCGATGCACTGATCTATCCTGTTGCCGGGCTCACCGAGATTCTTCTTGCTCTGGGTGAGGCTTTTCCTCGACTGACCAGGGTATCTTGTTACGCCTCGCCGCAAAGCCTGGCCGGCAAGAGCGCGGCAGAACTTACACTATTGCGAGCTCACAAACTGCGCCTGCTCTATTTCGGCCTCGAAAGCGGCGACCCGACCACCCTGGCGGCGGTGCACAAGGGCTATACCGCGCAGGAGATGCTGGACCAATGCCGTAAGGCACGCCACGCCGGGCTGAAGCTGTCGGTGACGGCCATTCTAGGGTTGGCCGGAAGACAACGCAGCCTTCAGCATGCTCAGGCGACTGCCCGCTGGGTGACTGAACTGTCCCCCGAATATTTCTCCCTGCTGACCCTCTTCAGTCGTCACAACGACGATTTTCTTCGCGGTATTGTTCCCCTCACTCAGGGAGAAACGCTAGAGGAAATTCGCGAGATGCTCCTGCACTTGAGACCCCACCGTACCATTCTGCGTTCTAATCATGCTTCTAATTTACTTCCGTTGGCCGGTAGTTATCCCAAGGATCGCCAGCGATTGATTGACCAAACGGAGGCGGCTTTGCACCACGCTCGTCAAAACTCTCTCTGGTACGATGCTTTGCCGGGATATGAAGAACACTTTTGATGGGATAAGGCTAGCCATAGGTAGCTTTTTTCTTTAGCCGAGGCTCCCTATAACGCCGTTTTGAAAGATGTTTAATCTGGTAAGGATTAGTGAGACAGCAAGAAAGACCATTGTTGTTTTTTGATTCAGGTAATTTAAAAAACTGAAACTTATGTAACGGCTAACAGATGTAAGATTATAAGATTTTTGTCGTAAAAACATACCTAAACCTCAGCTTCACTATATTGATACAGTCTGTCACCCCAGCCAAAAGAGTCAAAAGTGCCAAAAGTTGACTCATTTCGTATGGTTTTTAGTCTCAAGTTTTTTCTCTTCTGTTCCCTCCTCTGATCCAAAAAATCCTGCATGAAACACTTGTATCA